>NZ_JBHURV010000019.1:0-154292 GCF_042673865.1 Streptomyces sp. NPDC056987 | reverse complement strand
ACCCTCTTTCCACCCCCCCCCCACCTTTTACGCCCCCCCCCCCCCCAAAACCCCCCCCTCCGCCGTCAACACCCCCCCCGCCCGCCCCCCGCGCCGCCCCCCGACAACCTGCTTCGCCCCTCAGGTTCTCACCACACTTTGCGTGAGCGTGCCTCGACGACCAGGTCGGGGTCGGGAACCAGCCGCTTGGCAGCGACGGTGGCGAGCATCTGCTGCGAGAAGTGGAAACCGAAATCTTCGGCAACGAGCTTGCGCCAGGGGCGAGACACGATGTTATGGGTTGCCCAGCGGGCGAACCGCGGGCGCTTCATGATGTCGCCCGCGATCGCCCACGCCTTCGGCAGGAGCTCCTCACGCGGAAGTACGTCGCTGACGAGTCCGTAGTCGAGTGCTTTTCGCGCAGGGATGGAACGGCCACTGTAGATGTCGTAGGCCGCCCGCTTCGTGCCCATCAGGTGCTGCAGGGCGAGCGAGAGCCCATCTCCCGGCGCGGTGCCCGCCATGAAGTGCGGATCCATGAAGTCTGCGTCTTCCGCGGCCAGAGTGATGTCGCAGAGTAGCGCGAACTCGGTGTGGATCCCGGGACCGTTTACCGCCGCGATCGTCGGGATGTCGAGGTTGTTGACGAAGTTCTCTATCAGCTTCCACGCATCGATGGTCTGCTGGAAGATGTAGTCGGGCTCCTCCTCGACGACGGGCCGCGGCCACGTCTCCTCCGGGTCGCCTCGGAACCAGGTCTCGCCGGTGCCGGTCAGGATGAGGACGTGGTTGTCGGGGTCGTTGCCCACTTCCTGCCACACCCGGTTCCACGCGTTGTGGGCGGCCCAGTTGTGGACGTACGGGCCGCCGTCAGTGTGGAGCCGAAGCTCGATGATCCCGTTCTCCCTGCGCATCTTGAAGAAGGCGGCGTACTTCTCGGAGTACTCCTCAAATGCGGTCGGTGGAACGTGGCCTTCCCACCGGGGGTCTGACATGGTCGCCAAGGTCGTCCTCCTTCGTCAGCGCCGGGATACCGACGCTCTCGTTGACGCGAAGATCATTACTCCGCGAGGAAGCGGCATGACCGGCGACGCAGGATAAATCCTCAGAGGTCGACCGCGGCGAGGTTTTACGTCAGGCAGGCATGCCTTTCTGCCGCAATTCGGCCAGGTGTCACGAGCTCCGCACCGGCACTCGATGGGCATCGTGATTTGCGTCGTCCGGGATCTCCGTACGTACGGTGCCACGGCAGGATGTTTCGGCGCACGGCACGTGAACAGCCGCATGCCCGCGGAAACAGCGAGCCTTCTTGTACCATAGAGTCAATTTTTATGAGTGATTTGGACGAGAGTCGGCAGGACTACGACCTGGATGAGCTCGATCGGCGGCTCATCCATGCCCTCCAGATCAACCCGCGATCACGCTGGGCTGCGCTGGCGCCGATTATCGGGGTCGACGCGGTCACCCTTGCCCGGCGCTGGGAACGGATCGTCGAGGCCGGCATCGCATGGGTGTCCGGACATCCCGGCCCGGAGCTGAGAGGGCCGTCGGCAATACTGGAGATTGAAGCCCACCCTGCCGCCACGCTCGGTCTCGCACAGGAGATCGCGGCGGACAGTGAAGCGTTCACGGTGGACCTCACGGCCGGGGGACGCGAGATGCTCGTGCTGGTGGCCACATCCAGCATGAATGCGCTGACGGAATACTTGATGATGCGGGTACCGGCACTTGACGGGATTCGGGCGACCCGGGCCCACTTGTTCTCGTCGCCGTTCGTGGACGGAGGACAGTGGCGCCTTCGCTCCCTGTCTGCCGAGGAGATCGCTGCCGTGGAGCGGAGCGTCGAGGTCTCGCGATCCCCGAGCAGCCGCGTCGACTCTCATCTGGAGGATCAACTCCTTCGCCTGCTGGGGCCGGATGGCAGGGCGACAGTGGCTTTCCTGGCGAGAACCCTCGACGTGGGCCAGCGTCGGGTGCGGGATGCGGTTGCTGCCATGACTGCACAAGGCCGATTGGACACCCGCCTGGATATGGCAAAGGCGCAATCAGGCCGGCCGGTTCATGCGTGGTACTTCCTCCGGGTCCCTGCCGCGCTCGTGCAGCGCGTCGGGTCTGTGCTCACGCGTATCGGCGAGATCCGCCTCGCGGTTTCAACCGTCGGTCAGTACAACCTCATCCTAGCCGTGTGGTTGCCGACGCTGGCTGATGTGCAGCGGCTCGAGGTCATCCTGGAGGAGAAGCTTCCCGGCGTCAGCATTGCCGACCGTTCCGTCGTGCTGCGCACGGTCAAGAAGGAAGGACACCGCCTCGATTCCCGTGGGCACGCCACCGGCGAATTCAGCCCTCTGCTGACCAATATGCCTCAGCCAAACGCGCGTTTCGAGTGAAATCCTGCACCAGGCCGGGACCATTAGGTGCACGGACTACCGTCCTGCTTCATGACCACTTCGACAGCTCCTGTCGGTGTCTTCGACCTGTTCACTATGGGGATTGGGCCCTCGAGTTCGCACACAGTCGGGCCGATGAAGGCAGCCGCCGCCTTTGCGAAGGACCTGCGACGAGCGGGCGCGGCGGACTGCGTCGAGTCAGTGCGAGTGGAGATCTTCGGCTCGCTCGCCGCGACCGGGCACGGGCACGGCACGTTCACCGCAGTTCTTCTGGGCCTGGATGGTGCGCAATCAGCCAGGATCGACTCCGGCGAAGTTGAGCGAAGGCTGGCGGACATCACGGCATCCGGCACGGTGAGCCTGGGCGCAGGGCAACGAATCCCCTGCCGGATCGAGGACTTCGTACTGCGACCGTTGACCGTACGTCCGCGCCATCCGAACGCGTTGACGATCACCGCATACGACCGTGCCGGCGCTGCTGTTCGATCGGATACGTACTACTCCATCGGGGGCGGGTTCGTTGTCCGCGACGGCGACGAGGAGCGTCCCGGCGGCGCGCAATGGACCTCGATTCCACACCCGTTCCGCACGGCGGCGGAGCTGCTTGCTGTCTGCGACCAGACAGGTTCCCGCATCTGCGACGTGATACGCGAAAACGAACTCGCAGGACGCTCACACGCGGACCTCAGCCGGGGATTGCGCGAACTGTGGGACACGATGCAAACATGCGTCACCTCGGCTGTATCGCGGACAGGGGTGCTCCCTGGCGGCCTCGATGTCCGTCGGCGAGCCGGTGCATGGGCGTCGCGTCTGGACCGCGAGGACCCCGAGCACAGTGAGCAGTACTGGCAGGAGCGTGTCAACTTCATCGCGTTGGCGGTGAATGAGGAGAACGCCAGCGGTGGTCGCGTCGTGACCGCACCGACCAACGGTGCGGCCGGCATCATCCCCGCCGTACTGTTTTACGCATTGAACTACACGGCTGCCGGCAAGGGCGCCGACGACGATTCACGCAACGACATCGTCGAGAGGTTTCTGCTCACCGCCACGGCGGTGGGCAGCCTCTGTAAGGCCAACGCCTCGATCTCCGGTGCCGAGGTGGGTTGTCAAGGCGAGGTCGGCTCTGCATCGGCGATGGCTGCGGCCGGACTGACCGAGATCCTCGGCGGTACACCGCGCCAGGTGGAGAACGCCGCCGAAATCGCGCTGGAGCACAATCTCGGCCTGACCTGTGATCCTGTTGCCGGCCTTGTACAGGTGCCCTGCATCGAACGCAACGCGATCGCCGCAGTGAAAGCGATCAACGCCGCGCGAATGGCGCTCTGGGGCGACGGCAACCATCACGTCTCGCTGGACCAGGTCATCGCCACCATGCGTGAGACCGGGGCGGACATGAACCACAAATACAAGGAGACGGCCCTGGGCGGGCTGGCCGTCAACGTTGTCGAGTGCTGAAGCCGCGTCAGGCGCCCCCCCCGTGCCCAACCTGCGCAGTCGAACCATCAGGAAATGAGGAGCTATGGCAGTCCGCACAGTCTTCAAGAATGGGACCGTCTTCGACGGAACCTCAGCAGGCATGGCCGACCTCGTCATCGAAGGCCGCCACGTCGTCGATGTCGGGACCGATCTGGACGGTGATCACGTTGTGGACTGCTCTGGAAAGTCGGTCCTCCCCGGGCTGTTCGACTGCCACGTGCACGTGATGACCCGAGACTTCAACCTCGCACGCGCCGAACAACAAGCCTTCTCCCTGCAGTATTACGAAGCAAAGCGCAACCTGTCACTCCTGCTCGACCAAGGCATCACCTCTGCCCGAGATGCCGCAGGCGCAGACCTAGGGGTGAAGCAAGCGATCGCACAGGAACTCATCGAGGGACCGCGACTGCAGATCGCGATCTCGATGCTGTCCCAAACGGGCGGGCACGGCGATGTCCATCTCCCCTCGGGAGGTCATCGATCGATCCCGATGATGACGGCACACCCTGGACGGCCCAACCCGGTCGTCGACGGCCCGGACGGAGTGCGGCGAGGAGTCCGTGAAGTCCTGCGCGCGGGAGCCGACGTAGTCAAGATCGCCACCACCGGCGGAGTCATGTCTTCAGGCGATAATCCCCGCCACGCCCAGTTTCGCGCCGACGAGCTAGCGGTGATCGTCGCCGAAGCCGCCGCGGCCGACACCTACGTATTCGCCCACGCGCAGGGGACCGAGGGAATCAAGGCAGCCTTGCGGGCCGGCGTCCGTTCCATCGAACACGGCTACTACCTGGACGACGAAGCAGTCGACCTCATGCTCGAGCGTGGCGCCTGGCTCGTTCCCACGCTGTCAGCGACACGCGCCATCATTGACGCCGCTGACAGCGGCATACCGATCCCGGAAGAGAACGCCAACCTTGCCCGTGAGGCCGTCGAAGCTCATCAGGCGAGCTTCGCACTCGCCGTCCAGGCGGGGGTGAAGATCGCTATGGGGACCGACAGCCCGCCCTACTGGAGCCCGGCAGCGAGCAACCTCAGAGAACTCGCTCTGATGGTGAACTCCTCGTCGATGTCCGCGCTGGATGCCTGGCGCGCCACGACGTCGAGCCCGGCCGAACTCCTCCGATTCGACACCGCCGGAAAGTTGGCAGCCGGCAAGCTCGCGGATGTGGTCGTCATCGCAGGCAGTCTGTCCGATCTCGACGACCTTCGCGGCCGGGTCCGTCAGGTGTGGCTCGACGGCACGCGAGTACGGTGACGCGTTGTGCGCATGCCCTCGATCAAGCCCAGCGAACTGACAGCCGAGCAGCGCTCGCTCGACGATCACGTCCGACAGCTCATGGCCGGCTTGCCCGCGCCGTTTACCTCGACTGATTCCGACGGCGCGCTGATCGGCCCTTTCCCGGTGTTGCTCCGCTTTCCCTGGCTCACCCGCCCGCTGCTGGAGTGGTTCACGGCCGGCACCGGCGCCTCAGTCCTGCCCGCCCGGGTGCGCGAGGTTGCGATTCTCACCACGGGCTCGCGGTATGCCGCGGCCTACGAGCTGTACTCACACTCTCGGGTTGCGCTCGCCGTCGGTCTGCCGGAGGACATCATCGAGGGCCTGGTCGCGGGGCAGCGCCCGGCAGGCATGACCGACGAGGAAACGGTCGCTCACGATGTGGCATCCCGGCTGCACAGCGGCGCGCCTTTGCCGGGAGCGCTTTACCGAGCCGGGATCCGCACCTTCGGCGACTCCGGTACGGCTGAACTCGTCTTCCTGGTCGCGCAGTATGCCGCCATCTCGACGATCCTCAATGCGTACGACGTGCCACTGCCGCCCGACGGCGACTGACTGTGCGTCAGCGAGCCCTGGCACGCCGGACCGGGTGCCCGCCGCTTCCCTGGCCCGGTGCGGCTGTCATACTCCGGCGCTGCTTCCGACGGGGTTTGTCAGCCTGCCCGCGCCTTTCATCTGACTTGTACGCCGTCGGCGATCTTCAAGCGTCCTGCCGTGTTTGGTGCTTTCGTCAGGATCACCCCGGATGGCGGGAGTCTGCCGGGCGCTCGGATCCGGGGATCCTGGGCTTGATGCACCGACGGCCTCGCGGCGCGTACACGGTCACGTCCACACCGGCGAGGCGGACAAGGACGCCGATTAGGTCGAAACACTAGGCCAGTGACCACGGCCTACTTCAACATGTTGAACTTGACAGGGAACAGACCCGGTCGGTGTAGAGCTTCGTCGTCAGCTGGCCGCCGCAGCACACCTGGGCAGCCGATCGCGAGCGGTGCCGCGAAGCCGGCGTGCCCGACGCCGTCCCCTTCCGCACCCGCCCGCAGCAGGTCCGGCTCGTGGTCGAGCGGGCGGTTGCGGCGAAGGTGCCCTTCGCTTGGTTCGGATGGTCAGGGTGAGCCCGCATGGGCGGTCGGGGGGGAGTTATCAGGTCGTACGGATCATCCGGCTGGCGACCGAGTTGTGGGACAAGGATTCTGTGGACGAGCAGGAGCGGATCACCGGGCGGCGCCGGGATGGCCGGTGGCTCGACGGGGCGCCCGTGGACGAGCAGCCGAACTACCGTGCCGACCCCCGGGGCTCGCTGACCCCGCTCGACTCCCATGTGCGGCTCGCCACTCCCGATCGCCGTAACCCGGCCCCGCTCGTCCGGCGCGGGTACAGCTACGACCGGGGTGACGGGGACACCGGGCTGGTCTTCTCCTGCTTCCAGCGCGACCTCGCCGACGGGTTCGAGGCTGTACAGAAACGCCTGGAGGGGGAATCGATGGCCAAGTACCTGCTGACCACCGGAGGCGGGTACTTCTTCGTTCCCCCGCCGGGCGACGCGTGGGCCGAGGCGCTGACTTCCGTGCGGTGAGCGGCCTCTGAAACCGACTTGCTGTACCGGTAGTCCCGCGTGCCGGGACTACCGGTACGGGTGCCGGGCGCTCACTGGTCCGGGGCGGTGTTCGGCGGGGTGCCGAAGATCTGCCGGAAGAGCACCGGATCGTCCAGCGCCCGAAGCTCCGCTCGGAGTAACTCGGCCCGTACGGTTTCGAGTTCCGCGCGCATGGCCTCGCGGTGGCGGCGCAGGGCGATGCGGCGCCGGAGCAGTTCCAGCTCGGACGGGCCGTGGACCGGGTTCCCGTAGTCCTCGTACAACGACCGTGCCTCGTGCGCCGGGTGTGTGCGGCGGGGGTCGAAGAGTCGCGCGGGCCTGCTGGACCGGCCCTCGCGGGCCCACCCCATCGCACCGGCCCTCCACTTGGCTGTCAGCCATGCCCGCGCCGCCCGTACGGTCCTCATCGCGCGTCCGGCTCGAAGTCGGCATCGGCGCCCGGCTGTTCGGGGTCGTCCGGGCTGCGGTAGTCGGGGCAGATGGCGTTGCCGCACTCGCAGGGCGGCCACGTGAGCGGTGCGCCGGGGGCGGTCTTCTTCACGACCAGGACTCCGTCCGTGCCGTACGTCTCGATGAGCAGCGACAGGCGTCGCCGGGCTTCACTCCGTGCCATTGCCGAGCCTCCTGTGGGTCGCGCCGGGCTGGCAGTTGCGCCAGCACCTGGCCTTGCGTCAGCATCTATCCGCCCGCCATGACGCGCAATCACCCTTGAGAGTGCAATTGCATGCAGCTTGGAAATTGGAGGCATGAGCGGCCAGACTGGTGGCCGTGACGACAACGAGCCCCGTAGTGCGGCGCAGACGGCTGGGCCTGGAGCTGAGGCGCCTGCGCGAATCGGCGACCCTCAAGGGAGCCGAGGTGGCGAAGGCCCTGAAGTGGTCGACCTCGAAGGTGTCCCGCGTCGAGGCCGGAAGGACGGCCCCGACCCTGGCCGATGTGACCCGGCTCCTCGATCTGTACGGAGTGGATGACCCGGAGCAGCGCGACAGGCTGGCGATACTCACCCGGGAGGCTCGTAAGAAGGGCTGGTGGCAGCTCTACAGCGACATTCCGCACTCGACCTACATCGGGTTGGAGGCGGAGGCCGAGTCCATCCTGACCTACGAGAACGTCGTTCCCGGTCTGTTCCAGACCCGTCGGTACGCCGAGGCGATCAACCTGGGTACGGTTCCGGGGCTGTCGGACGAAGGGCAGGAGCAGCGCGTCGACGTCAGGATGCAGCGTCAGCAAGTGCTGACCGGTAACAGCCCGCTTGAGGTTCGCGCCGTGCTCGACGAGTCAGCGCTGCGCCGGATGGTGGGCGGGGTGGACGTGATGCGCGAGCAGTTGGAGAGGCTGCTGGAGGTGGCGGAGCTGCCCAACGTCATCCTCCAGGTGATTCCCTTCTCCTGTGGCGCCCACCCTGGGACAATGGTGGGACCGTTCATTGTCCTGCGGTTCCCGCATCAGGAAGACCCCGACGTGGTGTACACCGAGGGCAACACTGATTCGTATCCCGCAGATATCCAGCGGTACGAGGTGCTGTTCGACTACGTGCGAGCCAACGCAATGAGTGTTGTCGACTCGGTGGCGTTGATCCGGAACATGGTGGACGAGCTGTGAGCTACGAAGGAGGCAAGGGCATGGACCTTGCTCACGCCCGCTGGCGAAAGTCGCGCCGGAGCCAAGGGGATGGCGCGTGCGTCGAAGTGGCCGACGGCGTGCCGGGGGTGGTTCCGGTGCGGGACTCCAAGGCTCCCGACGGCCCGGCGCTTGTCTTTCCGCTGCCCGCGTTCGGTTCGTTTGTGTCGGCCCTTCGGCAGGGCGAGCTCGGCTACCGCGCATGAGCGCCGGCTTGAGCCGCACCTCTGTCGAGTGGATCAAGTCCTCCTACAGCGATGCCAGTGGCGGGCAGTGCGTCGAGGTCGCCCACGGCCTTCCCGGCATCGTCCCCGTACGCGACAGCAAGGCCCCCGAAGGGGCTCCGCTCGTCTTCCCGGTCGGCGTCTTCGCCTCGTTCGTCGCCGCCGTTCAGGCGGACACCTTCGGCGACGGCTGACTCGCGGACGTGTAAGGGCCGGCACCGTTCCACGGTGCCGGCCCTCACACGTGCCCGATCAGGCGTGGACCGTCAGCACTTGACGGTCTTGCTGTAGGTCGCGAGATTCTTTCCGTGGTGCCAGCGTGTCTTGCCCTTCTTGATGGTCATGCAGCCGCTGTCCTTGCCGTACTTCATGATCACCTTCGCCTTCACGGTCGACTTGCAGTTGTTCTTGACCGCGACGTCGACGAACGAGGGCTGGTAGTACGCCGTCGTCTTGACGCAGCGTCCGACCGCCTTGCCCGGAGCCGCGTACGCCTGGCCCGAGGCGCCGACCACGCCGGTGCCCAGTACGGCCACGGCAGCGAGAGAGCTGATGAGCGACTTGGTTTTGGGTGATGCCTTCATGGTGTCCCCTCCGTTTGTTCTTGAGCCTGGTCCCGATGGCGTGAGCTGCATCGTTGTTCCGGCTGCTTGGGAGAGAGCTTCCCCGGAGCGCGGTCCGGAGCGGGAGGGGAGCTCGGCATGGTGGGACATCGTGGGACGTCCCACAGGACGAACTGCTGTGACACCGATGCACGTGAGGCACTTCTGGGACACCAGCCGCGCGCATTTCGTGAGTGAACGCCCCCACCTCGTCCGTGGCCGCCGGTCAGGCAGGCACCTTCGGCAGTGGCTGATCCGCGGCCTGGTCCGGGGAGCGGTAGCCCAGGCGGCCCCGGGTGGCGATGAGGAGGATGACGGCCACCACGCCTGAGGCGATCAGCGAGATCCGGCTGGCGTCGCTGTGCTCGAAGTTGATCGTCGGGAACATGTCGGACGCCGCCACCGAGGCGAAGTTGTTGATGCCCACGTGGAGCAGGAGTGCCATGGGCATGCTCTCGCCCGTCCGGTTGAACACCCAGGTGATCACCACGCTGATGGTCGTTGCGGCCAGCACGAACTCGGCGATGGCGAGCGCGCTGATGTGCGGGTAGCCGCCCCACTCGCTGAAGAACAGCGGCAGGTGCCACACGCCCCAGAGCGGGCCCAGGATCAGCGTGCCCACCAGCGGTCCGAAGCGGTCCTGGAGGCGCGGGAGGGCGAAGTCGCGCCAGCCGGGCTCCTCCGAGAGGCCCGTCGTGAGGATCTGGATGACCAGCATGGGGAGGTACGCGACCAGCACCGCCGCCGAGGGGAACCGGATGTCGCCGCCGGACAGGGGGAGCGTGGCGAGGATGAGGGCCGCGGGTACGCCCACGATGATCCCCGCGTACCAGCGCCAGCTCACCCGCCACTTCGTCAGCCGGCCGACCCACCGCTTGAGCCCTTCCCGGCCCTCCGTGGCCGCGGTGACGAGGAACGCCGACAGGATGGGGCCCAGGTAGGCGCCGGGCAGGACGCCCAGGAACTGAGTGGTGCCGAGGAGCGCCGGGAAGCGGAAATCCAGGACGCCGAGTCCCGTCGCCGAGAGGATATACGGCAGCCACGCGATCCAGCTCAGCACCATCGCACCGGCGAAGAACCAGAGCATGGGGCGGCGGTTGATCGCGCCGCGGATCCCGGCGTGCCGGGTGGTGGTCGGGTCGGTGGTGGTGACGGGTGGGTGCTCGTGAACGGCCACGGTGCTCCTCGGCGTGGGGGCGGTTTTCGGTGTGATCAGCACACCAAAAGCCGGGCAGGGTGGTCACTCCCGCTCACTGCCGAATGGGGGTGGAGTCAGCTCCACCTCGGTCACGGGGCAGCCGGGACGCCGGCCGCCCCGGCCGGCCGTCAGACGAAGAGGAACGCCGCCGCCGTCGAGGCGCCCAGCGCCGTGCCCGCGAGTGTCTGCGCGACCGTGTGGTACGTGAGGGCCACGCGGGACCAGCAGACCGCCGCCACCAGCGTGTACGCCGTCAGCCACCACGGGGAGTGCGCCGCCGAGAGCAGGGCCACCAGGCCGGAGGCCACCGCCGCGTCCACCGAGATCTTCCACACCGTGTTGACGGCCAGGATTCCCACGGTCATCACCCAGAGCGCGAGCATCGTCGCCAGGATGCCCGTCGGGGCGTTGCCCAGCATCATCGCGAGCGCCCCGGTGCCGATCGAGCCCAGGATGACGAAGAAGATCGGCGCGCGCTGCGTACGGTCGACCACGTGGCGGTCGCCCCACGCGCCGCGCTTGCGGCGCCATTCGATGTAGCCGGCGGGTATGAGCCCCGCGCACAGCGCCGCCAGCAGCCCCCAGGGGATCCCGGTCCAGTCGCCCGCCGTCGCGAGGCCGATGCCGGGCATCGCGGCCAGGATGATGTTGCGGGGCTGGAGGATGTTCGTGACCGCGAGCGCCCATGGCCGGTCGGGGGTCACGTACGGCTGGGGAGCGGCCGATGCGGTGAGGGACGGGGCGTCCGTGGTGTCTGTGGTGTTCTTGGTGTTCGTGGTTTCGGTGGTCATGCCGGTTGCTCCATGGACGCCAGCACCCGCCGCGTCCGCTCGTCGGTGATGGTCCGGTACGCGGCGGCCACCCGCGTCAGCCAGGCGACCTCGTCGTCCTGGTCGGCGGCGTGCTGCGGCTCCACGGCCGCCGCCGGGCCGGCGGGCGCGCCGTCGGTCCTGGCGGTCAGGGCCGCCTTGATCCAGTACGCGTCGGCCAGCGGGCCGGCCTGCTCCGGGTCGCCGGTCTCGGCCGCCGCCGCGCTCTTGGCGGCAGGAAGCAGGCTGTCCGGTACGTAGTGCCGCAGCTTCTCCATCGCGTCCGCGATGTCCGCCGCCCACCGGTCGACGCGCAGGTCCGCCGGGGTGTCGAAGCGGGTCAGCTCGCGGGACAGCGACGCGGGCGGCTCGAACGGCTGGTCCGGGAAGGCCGTCATCAGCTCGTACCAGAGCGGGTGCAGGGCGGCCTGGGCCCGCCACAGCCTGGCCCGCCGCCATCCCTTTCTGAAGGCGGGGATGGACGCGCCCAGCGCGAAGAAGGCGAAGAGCACGATCTGCGCGGCCTCGGTGACCTCGTCGAAAGTGAGCGCGAAGGAGGGGCTGGGGGTGTCGACGACGCTGACCCACATGAACAGGGTCCGGCTGACGGTGTAGCCGACGCCGATGAACATGGCGAACGTCATCATGCCGAGCCCCACCCGCAGATGGCGCAGCGTGGCAGCGCCGGTGGCCAGTGCCCACTGGTAGGCGCAGACGGCCGAGGCGGCGCCCAAGTAGAGGTAGAACACGCTCATGTAGAGCGTCGCGCCCCACTGGCCGGCGTGGTCGGAGACGAAGCGGTCCGACGGTACGGAGCGGTCGACGACGGTGAAGAAGAGGACCGTGAGCAGGATCAGCGTGGCCACGGACGCCTTCGCCGCCACGTGCTGGACCGTCCGCGCGAACCGTACGTGCCGGGGGACGTCCCCGTCGTCCGGGTAGCGTCCGTAGATCGCGACGATGTAGCTGAGAATGGCCAGAATCGCGATGGTCGCCGTGTAGTGCTTGATCAGTACGGCGAGATCGGTGACGGGGCTGTTGTTGAGGCTGATCCGTACGATTTCGGTCTTCGTCCACAGGGCGATCGCGAACCCCGCGTAACACCCCCACAGCGCGCGCCGGCGCTTGTCCTCCTCGTCGCCCCAGAGCGCGGCGGGCATGCGCCACAGGGCCACGGCCGTCATGAGGCCGGCGATGAGATATCCGGCGAGGTCGAGCGCGGTCACGGGCGTCCTTCCTTCAAGGCTTCAAGGAGCGGTACGGGAGGGGGGGGAGGGTGAGGGGGGACGTACGGGGCGCGGGTTACGTGGGGGGGGCGGGCTCGGGCCGCCGCCCCTGCGGCGGTACGCCACCGGCCGGGAGAGGGAGTTGGCCAGCCGGCCCACCACGTCGTCGCTCGTCAGGTCCCTGGCCATCCGGGGGATGAGCGACGCGCCGAACTCCGCCACCCGCTCGTCGTGGGCGTCGTACTGCGCGCGTGCCTGGATCGTCGGCGGTTCGTCGGTCGCGAGGACGCGGCTGATCAGCGAGGTGTCGAAGACGGGGAGGAAGCGGCGCAACTGCTCCTCGTCGAGCCCCGTACCGTGGTCGAACCACTCGTGGCACAGCTCGTGCAGGATCACGTGCTGGGTCTGGTACGCGGTCGGGCGCCGCCGGTACAGGACGAGGCTGGTGTCACCGGCCGAGATGCGCAGGCCGCACGCGGCGTCGAGGCGGGCCAGGGCGTCGGGGAGTTCGTGCAGCACGATCGTACGGCCGCGTGCCGCCGCCATGTTGGCCACCAGGCCCTCGACGGTGAACGGGGTGGGCAGGGGCAGATCGGCGAGGCCGGACTCGCACTCCCGCCGCAGCGCGCGCATGGATCGGCTGGAGCGCATGGACATGGCGGGCCCTTGATCGTCGTCGCGCGTGCGGGTGGCATGCGGTCGGCGATTCTAGCCAAAGGACATGTGCATGCCCGCTCGGCGCATCGGGATCCGGCTGATCTCGACAGCGCCCCCGACGGCCTCCCGGACGGCCCCGAACGGCCTACCGAACCGCCCCGGACGGCCTCCCGGGCCCTCGGTCAGGCGCCCGGCCCGGAACTCGGTCCGGAACCCGCGTCGGTTCCCGGGGCCGGCCGCTGGTCCCGCTGGGCCGCCTTCGTGTCCTCCAGGAGCGAGAGCGCGAACTTCAGCAGCTCGGGCGGGAGTCCGCCGTCGTCCAGGCCCCGCGCGGCCAGCCCGCTGATCTCGCCCGTACGGCGCTTCACGAGGAACTGGAGGCCGGCCACGACCTCGTCCACCACCTCGGACTCCTCCTTGAAGAAGCGCCAGTCGACGCCGAATCCGAGCCCGAGCGCCCGCAGGATGTCCTCGGAGGGGTGAGTGACCTTCCCGGCAAGGATGTTGGAGAAGTAGCTGTGCGAGAGGGAGCCGCCGCGTTCCTTGACCAGATCCGCGAAGACCCGGCCGGAGATCCGCTGGTCCGGGAAGGTCTTCTCCACCATGTACTCGACCTTCTGCTGCAGCGTGCGCAGTTCAGGGGTCTCTTCGCCGGTGGACCGCCGGTCGGCGGGGCGCTGCTCCGGGGCCTGCTCTTCGCCGCTGTCCATTCAGCCCCCCCACGTCCACGTACGGCTTTGGTCAACGGGCTCGTACTGTAACGGACCCTGAGCCGGCGGGGCACCGGCGGCGGTGAGAAGTGGAGCGTCCTGGTCCAGCCAGCAGTACAGGGTTGCGCAAACAATCACGGGCGCTGTTAACTCAAGAAAACATGGGCAGGGGACCACGAGGGGAGTCCCCTGCTCATGGCGGCGCGCGCACACGGAAAGGCCCCGGTCGCCTGGGGCGTGCCGGGGCCGTAGAGCTTTGGGCAGAGGTGTAGCCCTTCGCGACGGGGGATGCACGAAGGGCTACGCGAGCCATTATGACACCTTGTCAGCGCGTTCGACAGCCGACCTGCCAAAGAGTGTCTGTTTTTGCAGGTCAGATGCGTCTCTTGAATGCGGGTCAGGCTCTCGGGCGGTTCGGGGCCCTGATGGGTCGAAGGCGGGCCGCAGGTGGGCCGCAGGTGGGTCAGACCACCGCGTTCACCGGCTCCTCGCCGCGCAGGACGCGCACCACGTCGGCCGCGACCGTGGTGCCCATCGCCTGGTTGGCCTGGTCGCTGAACGCCGCGCAGTGCGGGGTCAGTACGACACCGGGTGCGTCCAGGAGCCGGTTGCCGACGGGCGGTTCGCTGCTGAACACGTCGATTCCGGCGCCGCCGAGGTGCCCGCTGTGCAGCAGATCGGCGAGGGCCTCCTCGTCCACCAGGCCGCCGCGCGCCGTGTTGAGCACCAGTGCGCCGGGGCGCAGCGCCGTCAACTCCCGGCGCCCGAGCAGCGGCTGCTCCGACGTCAGCGGCATGTGCAGGGTGACGACATCGCTCGCGGTGAGGAGTTCGCCGAACGGTACGGAGCGGACCCCCGCCGCCGCGAACACCTCGGCGGGCAGATGCGGGTCGTACGCGACGACGTCCATGTCGAAGCCCTTGGCGCGGCGTGCGACGGCCTGCCCGATCCGCCCGAACCCGATGATCCCGAGCGTACGGCCGCCCAGCTCCAGGCCGAAGAACCGGTCCCAGCGGCCCCCGGTGACCGCCGCGTGGGCCGGGACGATCTTCCGGGCGGCGGCGAGCAGCAGGGCGAAGGTGAGATCGGCCACCGCGCCGGTGTTGGTGCCGGGCGCGTTGACCACCCGTACGCCCCGCTCCCGTGCGGCGTCGAGGTCGATGTTGTCGGTGCCGACACCGTGTTTGGCGACGACCCTGAGCCGGGGCGCGGCGTCCAGGACGCCCGCCGTCACCGGGTCGAGGCCGACCACCAGGGCCGACATGTCCCGTATCTCGCCGGTGAGTTGCGCCTCGCCGAGAGGGTGGGTGAAGGCGCTGCGGCGGGCGGGGACGCCGGCGGTCTCGAAGACCTCCCAGGGGGCGCGGGAAGTCTGGCCGAAACTGGGCGTTGTCACGAGGATTTCGCCCAGGGGGCCATGTCCCGACGGGCCACGACCCGGGGTGCGCGCGGGGGCGCCCGCAGGCGCCGGATCCGTGGGGGTCTCTTCCGTGTCCGTGCTCATCGCGTACTCATTCCGTCCCGTACTCATTCCGTCGTCGCTCCGAACTCACTCCGGTTGTTCTCGGTGCTGTTGTCCTCAGCCCAGGCCCAGGCCGAAGACCTCCAGCACCGAGTACACGCCGAGGGCGCCGATCGCCGTACTGCTCGCCACGAGCGCGGCATTGAGGCCCTTGCTCCGCTTGAAGCGCGCGTCCACGTCCGCCGCCCGCAGGTTCCATACCGCGATGACCACCGCGAGCAGGAAGATCCCGCCCGCGACACCGCCGATCTGGACCATCAGCACCGGTGACTGGATGAACAGGTAGAAGGAGGCCCACAGCGGCGGCAGCGCCACCGTGAGGATGCGGATCATGCGCGTCCGCGCCCGTACGTCGGTCCAGTCCAGCAGGCCCAGCAGGCCCAGGGTGTTCGTCCACAGCCTGGGGACACTCGCGGTCGATCCGACGAGGGTCGAGCCGAGGACGGCGATGGCGCCCGCGAGGAAGAAGTAGTGGGCCCAGGGGCCGAGGGTGTCGGTGTAGATCCGGGAGAGGGTGGTGATCATCTCGTTGCCCTGCGGGACCAGGCCCTGCGGGTGCAGCACGGCCGCGCCGATGACGTAGAACGCGAGGGTGCACAGGGTGCACACGGCCCAGGAGACGAGCGCGTCGATCCGCATCACCCTGATCCAGCCCTCGGCGCGGCGGGCGCGCTCCTCGGTGCCGTCGTCGGGGCCGGTCCAGCGCGCGTAGCCCTTCTCCAGGCACCAGTAGGTGTACGTGGTCATCTCGTCGGCGCCGACGCCGGTGATGCCGAACATGGCGATCGCGAAGCCGACCGTGCCGGCCGGGATGGCGAAGGTCAGGCCGGAGGCGAGTTCCGCGCCGCCGTACGAGAAGTCGGTCCAGGGCAGGCCGAGCGCGAGGCCGACGGTGATGAGGGTGAAGATGACGACCGCGACGAAGGCGCTCTTCTCGACGGCGCTGTAGCGGCCCGAGTACATCATGGCGATCACGACGGCGACGACGATCACGGTCCAGACGGTCAGCGAGGTGGTGCCGAGGGCCGGGCCGCCGAGGGGCAGGAGGATGCTGCACGCCGCGGCGGTGCCGCCGATCAGGCCGCCGCGCTGGAGCATCTTGGCGAAGTCCATGAGGATCCACAGCACGTTGATCCAGCCGACCCCGGCGCCGGGCCGGCCGCGTCCGCCGAAGCGGGGGCCGACCTGTGCGTAACCGGAGAGCGCGGTACGGCCGGTGAGGATGGTCCAGCGGGCCAGTTCGATCTGCACCCAGACCTTGACCAGGGCGCTGATGACGACCAGCCACAGCAGGACGAAGCCGGCCTTCGCGCCGAGCGCGGTGGTGGTGATCAGCTCGCCGGAGCCGACCACGGCCGCGGAGAGGACCATCCCGGGGCCCAACCGCCGTACGGTGCCGCGGAACCCGGTGGGGGGATCCAGGGCGTCGGAGGGGTGGAGCGCGTACGGATCCTCGGGCGCGGCCCCGGGCCCGGGGCCTGCCCCGGTCCCGCCCTTCGGTGTGGGCGCCGGTTGCGCCGCCACCGTCCCCGATGCCCCTGGTGTCTCCGGCGTGCTCCGTGTCGTCATGCTTCTCCCGCCTCAGCGCCCGCCGTTGGGCGTGTCCGGCCCATATCTCGCCTACTGCGATTGCGTGTTGCGTGCAGAACGCTGGCATGACTGCGCGATACGCGCAAGGGTCTGTACGGTGTCTTCTGTGCAACGGGGACAACGAGCCGGAGTCGGCCCGTAATCTGTCCGGTGACCCGGGTGACCAGAGGATGACGACGATGGATCCGCAGAACGCCCCCCACGGCCCGCACGACGCCGCCGCGCCCGATCCTGCCGCCGGCGCGGCGCCGGGCTCCGGCGCCGGGCCCGACTCAGCGCCCGGAGCCGGGCGCGACTCGGGCTCAGCTTCCGGCCGTGATCCCGGGGCCCCCGCCGGTCCCGATCGGCTGCGGGCGGCCGACCGCCGTGAGCTGATCCTGCGGATGGTCGCCGCCGACGGCACGGTGGCGGTCGAGGAGCTGGCGCGCACCCTGGCGGTCACGCCCTCCACGATCCGCCGCGACCTGGCCCACCTCACGGAGCAGGGCAAACTGGCCCGTACCTACGGCGGAGCCATCACCCCGGGCCACACACCCGAGCCCTCGCTCAATCAGCGCTCGGGGCTCGCGGTGGCGGAGAAGGACCGGATCGCGCGCTGGGCGGCTGCGCGGATCGCGCACGGCGATACGGTCATCCTCGACGCGGGCACGACGACCGGCCGGCTCGCCCACCACCTGCGCGGACAGAGCGAACTCACCGTCATCACCAACGGGTTGACCACCCTGGTCGAGCTGGCCGAGGCGGACGGTGTCGAGGTCATCACCCTCGCCGGCACCCTCCGCCATGTCAGCCACGGCTTCGTCGGCCCTCTCGCCGAACTGGCCCTGTCCCGGCTCACGGCCGACAAGGTCTTCCTCGGCGCGGACGGCCTCGACGCCAAGCTCGGCATCTGCGAGGCGAGCCTTCAGCAGACGTCCCTGAAGGAGCTGATGGCGGCGCGCGGCGCGGAGCTCTACGTCCTCGCGGACAGCAGCAAGTTCGGCCAGCGCCCCTTCACGGCGTGGGCGCCCCTGGACCGCGCGTGGACCCTGGTGACGGACACCGGCGCGACGGACGAACAGCTCCAGCCGTTCCGGGAGTTGGAGCACGTCACCGTCGTCATGGTGTGAGCCCCCCCGGGGCCCCGAGGCCCGCGAGGCCCGTGGGGCATGCGGGGCCGGGGGCCGCACCGGACCACGGCCCTACTCCGCCCTGATGGCGCCGAGCAGGTCGAGGCGCGCGGCGCGGCGGGCGGGCCAGAGGGCGGCGAGTACGCCCACCAGGCCCGCCAGCGCCAGGAAGAGGGCCAGGCGTCCCCAGGGCAGGACGAGTTCGAGGCCCGGGGTGTCGGAGGCGAGCAGCCGGCATCCGGCCCAGCCGAAGAAGGTGCCCAGACCGATGCCGAGGACACCGCCGAAGAGGGAGATGGTCAGTGACTCCAGGCGCACCATGCGCCTGGCGCCCCGCCGGTCCAGCCCGACGGCGCGCAACATGCCGATCTCCGGGGCCCGTTCGACCACGGACATGGCCAGGGTGTTGACGACCCCGAGGACCGCCACGACCACCGCCATGGCGAGCAGCCCGGAGAGGATGTTGAGCATCATGGTCGTACCGCGGGCGATGGCGTCGGAGAGGTCCTGCTTGCTCTGGACGAGTACGGCCGGGCTGTCCCCGAGCGCCGCGGCGATGCCCCGTCCGACGGCCTCGCCGGGGCCGTCCTCGGCCTTCACCAGGACCTGGCTCGCCCGTGGGGTCTCCAGGTGCGGGTCGAGGGTGCGGGTGTCCATGACGATGCCGCTCAGCAGATCGTCCGCCTCGAAGACGCCTGCGACGGTCAACCGGTCGCGCTGTCCGTCCGGGTAGGTGACCGGCACGGTGGTGCCGGTACGCCATCCGCGCCACTCCGCGGTGCCCGTGGAGACGATGATGCCGCGGCCGCCGAAACCGGCGAGCGAGCCGTCGGTGAAGTTCGGCCGGACCATGCTCCGTACGGTGGCGGCGTCGAGGCCCGTCACGTACGTCTCCGTCACGTTCGTCTCGTCGTCGGCGACGCGGACCGACGCCTCGCGCAGGGGGCTCACCGCGCCGACCCCGTCGACCTCGCGGAGGCGCTGCTCCACCGTCCCGGAGAGCGGTTCGTAGGTGGCCATCCGTACGACGTAATCCGCGGAGAGGGCGCCGGTGGCCCGCTGGTCGATGCTCCGCTCGCTGCTGACCCCGACCACCGTCAGCGCGGTGATCAGGGTGAGGCCGATGGTGAGGGCCGAGGCCGTGGCCGCGGTACGGCGCGGATTGCGCAGGGCGTTCTCGCCGGCGAGCCTGCCGCAGACACCGAAGGCGCGCAGGGCCGGCGCGGCGGCGGCGATGAACGGGCGGGAGAGCAGGGGGGTGAGGATGAGGACCCCGGTCATCAGGACCGCGCCGCCCAGCACCATGACCATCTGGCCGTCCTCCCAGTCCATGCCGGTCGCACCCAGCACCGTGACGGCGCCGACCGTGGTGATCAGCGCTCCGAGCGCGTTCCGTACGGCGAGCGAGCGCGGGGTGGCCACCGCGTGCACGCTGCCCATCGCGGCCACCGGCGGGATCCTCGCGGCGCGCCGGCCCGGCAGCCACGCGGCCAGCATCGTGACGCCGACACCGAGGACGAGCGAGGTGACGACCGCGGCCGGGGTGACGGTCAGCGGGCCGTCGGGCAGCGCGTGTCCCCCCTTGCCGAAGGACGAGGTCAGCGGGCGCAGCGCGGCGGCGATGCCGACGCCGGCGGCGAGCCCTGTCACCGAGGCCACCAGACCGACGAGGAACGCCTCGACGAGGACGGAACGGGTCACCTGGCGGCGGGTGGCGCCCACCGCGCGGAGCAGGGCCAGCTCCCTGGTGCGCTGGGCGACGAGCATGGTGAACGTGTTGGCGATGAGGAAGATCCCGACGAACAGCGCGATACCGGCGAAGGCCAGCAGGGTGGTCCGCAGACTGGTCACACTGCTCTCGGCGCTGAGGGCCTGTGCGGCGGCGAGCTCTTGGCCGGTGGCCGACGACAGACCCTCGGGGAGCACCTGGTCGACGGCGGCCGCGAGCCCCGCCTGGGAGGTGCCCGGCGCGGCCTCGACGTGGATCTCGCTGAACTCCCCCGGCCTGGTGAAGAGTTGCTGGGCGGTGGGCGTGTCGAACAGGGCGAGCGTGCCGCCCGCGGCGACCTCACCGCTGTCGGTGGTGAAGATCCCGACCAGCCGCGGCGCCCGGACCGGCCCGTCGACCGACAGGCGGACCGTGTCACCGACGCGGTACCCCGCCCGCTCGGCGGTCCGGGTGTCCAGGGCCACCTCGTCCCGCCCCTTCGGCGCGCGGCCTGCGGTGAGCGGGTAACGGGGGTCCGGGGCACCGCTGTTCGCGGCGTAATTGGCCCCCTGGGTGGGCCACCCTTCGCCCACCAGCTCGCCGTTCCCGCCGGCCACGGCGGTGAAACCGGAGACCACACCGGTCACCGACCGCACGCCGGGCACCTTCGCCAGCCGGCCGACGAGGTCCGGGGTGAGCGTGGGGGCCGTACCCGGCCAGGTGTCGGCACCGTCCGGCCGGACGGCGACGTCCACGCGGTCGAACCCCTGGTCCGAGCTGTTCCGGTACGCGGCGGAGACGGTCGAGGTGAAGACCAGGGTGCCGGCGACGAAGGCCACGCCGAGCGTCACGGCGAGCACGGTCATCAGCAGCCTGGCCTTGTGGGCGAGCACGGTGCGCAGGGCGGTACGGAACATGGGCGATCAGTCCTGGAGGGAAGTGGTCGGTCCGGGAGACAAAGAGGCGTAGGAGGGAGGGAGGGCGAGGGGAGCCGGCTACCGGACACGGGTGGCCCGCCGGCCGGCGGAGGGACCCGGCGATCGGGCCGCCGGCCAGGAGGTCCACGTGGACCATGCGGTCCACGTGGTCCGCGTGGACCACGCAGGTGGTCCCGAGCGAGCCCGGGGCGTCCCGAGCGGGCCCGGCCGGGTGGTCCCAAGTGGGCCCGGCTCTCGTCCCGTACCCCGATCATCCGGCGCGCCGGGCCCGCCGCGGATCAGCCGGAATGCCGAACGGTCCGGCCCGCCCGTATCGGCCGAAGGACCGAGGCGGGCGGGCCGGTCGGCGCCGTAACGTCGGGTGGCATGATGCACGCCTTCCGGGGCCGCTCCCGCACCCATCAGGTCCTGCTGGTGGTGGCCGGTGCCGCCGTCCTCGCGGTGCTCGTCGCCGAGGGGCTCAACACCGGCTACGCCCCCACCGCGGCCGCCACCACCGTCACCGGTGCACTGTGCGTGGTGGCCCTGTTCGTGCCGCCCGCGCGGTTCTCACTCGTCGCCGGCTGCGCCGTGGCCGCGTCCCTCGCGCTGTCGGTGACGGAGATGCAGCTGCCCCAGCGGCCCGAGAACACCCCGGGGATGACGGAACTGTGCGCGCTCCTGCTGCTGATCGCCCGTACCGTGCGTCATCAGTCGCCGCTGTGGAACATCGTGCTGCTCCCGCCGACCGGCGTGGCCGCCCCGCTGCTGCTCCTGCGGATCCCGGAGACCGAGTACGAGTACGTGAAGACGATCGGGGCGCCGGTGCTCCTCTTCGCCACCGTGCTGATGGTCGTACTGGGCCTGTATCTGCGCCTCGTCGACACCCTGCGCGACCGCGAGCGGAACGCCGCCGAGCAGGCCGCCCGCCAGGCCGAGCGACTGGAGCACGCCCGGGAGCTGCACGACTTCGTGGCCCACCACGTCACCGCGATCGTCGCGCAGGCCAAGGCGGCCCGCTATGTCACCTCGGCCGGCCAGGCACCGGCCCCCGCCGACCTGGACCAGGTGTTCGCCGGGATCGAGGAGGCCGGTTCACAGGCGATGGAGTCGATGCGCGGCATGGTCTCCATGCTGCGCGCCCCGGGACATCCGGCCGCCACCCTCCCCGGAGGCGACCTCACCCGCGTGCGCGACCTCGTCGAGAGCTTCGCCGCCGCGGGCCCGCCCGCCCGGCTCGCCCTCGACCCCCGGCTCGCCGGACGCTCCCTGCCTCCGGAGATCAGCACCACCGTGCACCGCCTGGTGCAGGAATCCCTCACCAACATCCGCAAGTACGCCGACGCCGCCGGGCACATCACCGTGGACATCCGCCTCCGGGCCGGTGAACCCGGCCAACTGGATGTCTCGGTCAACGACGACGGCCGGACCGCGAGCGGGGCGCCGCCAGGACAGCACCGCGGCGGCTACGGCCTCCTCGGACTCGCCGAACGGGTCGAGGCCCTCGGCGGTCACTTCACCGCCGGTCCCCGGCGCGGCGGCCCCGGCTGGGAGGTCACGGCCGGCATCCCCCTCCCGCCGTCACCCCGGACGGACCGTCAGGACCGCGCGGAAGGCCAGGACCGCGCGGAAGGCCAGGACCGCGCGGACCGGCAGGACAGCTCTGCGACCATTTCCCCATGAAGATCCGGGTCCTGATCGCCGACGACCAGGACATGATCCGGTCGGCCTTCCGCATGATCCTCGGCGCCCAGCCGGACATGGACGTCGTCGCCGAGGCGGCCGACGGCACCGACGCGGTGGAGGCGGCCCGCCGGCTCCGCCCGGACGTCTGCCTCCTCGACATCCGCATGCCCGGCATGGACGGTCTGGCGGCCACCCGCCTGCTGGCAGGACCGGACGTTCCCGACCCGCTCAATGTCGTGATCGCCACCACCTTCGACCTCGACGAGTACGTCTACCAGGCCCTGCGCAACGGCGCCTGCGGCTTTCTCCTCAAGGACGGCGCCCCCGCCCTCCTCGCCGAAGCCGTACGCGCGGCGGCCGCCGGCAACTCCCTCATCTCCCCCTCCGTCACCGTCCGCCTCCTGCGGCACATGGCACCGCCCCCGCGGGAGCACTCCGGATCCCGCCCAGCCCCCCTCGCCCCCCGTACGACCGCCCGGCTCACCGACCCCCTCACCCAGCGCGAACTCGACGTCGTCCGCCTGGTCGCCCGCGGTCGCACCAACGAGGAGGTGGCGGGGGAGCTGTACGTCACCCACTCCACGGTCAAGACCCACCTGGGCAACATCCAGCGCAAACTCGCCGCCCGCAACCGCGTCGAGATCGCGGCCTGGGCCTGGGAGACGGGCGTCTGCACCGGCGGGCGCTGAGTCCCCGGGCGTACTCCGAACGGCCGCGGCCTAGCTGATCAGGCCCTTCCCCCGCAGATACGGCAGCGGGGAGACGTCCGAGCCGAAGTCCGGGCCCGTACGGATCTCGAAGTGGAGGTGCGGGCCCGTCACATTGCCCGTGGCGCCGGAGAAACCGATGACCCGGGAGCCCTCCACGCGCTGGCCGGCGGTGACCCGTATCTCCAGGAGATGGGCGTACTGGCTGTACGTGCCGTCCTCGTGGCGGATGACGATCTGGTTGCCGTAGTCACCGCCCGGGCCCGCCGTGACCACCTCGCCCGGGCCGATCGCCCGGACCTCGGTCCCCGTGGGCACGACGAAGTCGATGCCCGTGTGGAAGCCGGTGGACCAGGAGGAGCCCTGCTGGTGGTACGGGGCGCCCGCCGGGCCGACGACGGGGAGGGTCCAGTTCCCCGGCAGTGAACCGCCGGCCGGGACCACCATGTAGGAGGAGGACTTCACGACACCGCGGACGTACTCGTACGTCGCCCCGTCCGACCAACTGGCGCGTGGCACACCGCGGTACGTCTCCACCGTCTCCCACCCGGCGTGGTACGCGGCCAGGGCCACCTCGATCGGTTTGCCGCGGTAGTCCGGGTGTTCCTTTGCCTTCACGAGGAGCTTGCACATCGCCCGGCCCTGCGACGGTATGGCGTCGGCGGGGTCCCAGACGTCCACCCGGCCGTCCTCGTTGGCGTCGTAACCCTCGGCCTTCCACACGTCCGGCCGGAACTGGGCGATGCCCTGCGCCGGCGGACGGTCCCCGGACTCGATCGACTGGGCGCGCGCCTGGAAGTTGCTGCCCTGCTTGAGCTGCGCCGCCAGGACGGTGGCGGGCAGCTTCTCGTCGCAGTCGGCCGCCGCGTCGAGGATGAGCTGCCCGTACTCGGGGGGCACACCACCGTCGCCGGCCTTCAGCTCGGTCCCCATCGGCGCGGGCGCGCCGAGGTCGGCATCCTGCCCGTCGTTGACCGACGAGATCAGCAGAAAGCCGAGGCCGACCGCGATCGGGGTCATCACCAGCCCGGCCATCACCGGGACGATCCAACGCGCGTTTCCCACCGGTTCTCCCAGGACGGGTGTTCGAAGTCCCGACGGCGCACGACCCTATGCCATCGGCCGATCAGGTCCGGACCCCGCCCCTCCCACCGGGGCAGGGTCCGGGCCGTCAGCTGGAGACCATCCGGAAGGCGGTGTCCGCCCGGTAGAGGCTGCTGTTCTGGTACGGGTCGAGCAGGAGCTGGAAGTTACGGTGGCGGATGAAGCGGCCGGGGTAGTTGACGGCCTCCAGCATGATCGTGCCGTTGCCGGCGGAGCGCGGGCAGAAGGTGGCGTCCTTGCGGAAGGTGCCGCCGTTGTCGGAGTCGGCGCGCAGCCGGAAGTTCGCGTGGCGCAGGTAGCGGCCGTTGCTCAGGGCGAAGGAGTAGCACTTCGGGTCGCTGAGGCCCTCCTTGACGGTGAAGGCCGCCGCACCGCGGCTGACCTGGTCGAGGTAGCCGACGCCGTTGCCGCGAACGTACCAGTAGCGGTCCGGGTAGTTGACGGCCTGCATGGCCGCCTTGTGGTCCGGCGAGGAGGTCGGCCGGCCGATCGAGCCGCCGTTCCAGCCGCTGCCGCCCCCGCCGTTGCTGCCGCCGTCGCCCCAGCCGCCGGCCGATCCGGGGCCCGGGGCGGGGTTGCCGCCGGATCCGGAGCCCGAGCCGGAGCCTCCTGACGCGGAGTCACCCTTCTCGCCGTCGCCGTCCGCGCCGCCGGTGGTGGCGTCCTTGCCGTCCTCGGAGCCCGGCTCGCCGGTGTTCGCGGCGCGCGGCGGATCGTTCGCGGCCTCGTTGTGCTGGACGCCCGGGGAGACCGCGGACTCGGCCTCCGACAGGGACCCCGCGGAGTCGCCGCCGTCGCCCGGATTGCCCTCCGGGGGCTCGGGGTAGCCGCGCAGCCCGGGGACGGTCGCTCCGGTGACCGGCGCGGCGGCCTTCACGGCCTCCCGGTCCTGCGATCCGGCCATGACGACGAACGTGGCGCCGCAGGCGAGCGCGGCGACCCCGGCGAGCACGGTGACCCACAGGGAGCGGCCGTGCTGCTCGGGCTGCTCGAACGGGATCCGCCCGCCCGGCAGTGTGCCCGGCCCGGGCCCGGGCGGCGGCCCCGGCGGCGGCACGGGCAGCAGCGCCGAGGGCCCGACCGAACCGCGCGGCCAGCCGAGCCCGTTGGGCAGCCCTTCCGGGGGCAGCCGGCCGGGGTCGGTGCCGGCGAGGGGGTCGGCGGAGATCACGGCGGTGGGTGCGTCCAGGGCCGCCGGGGCGGTTCCGGGCGCGTCCTCGAAGAGTTCCAGGTCCGACGGGTCGGGGCCGGCGGACGGATCGGGCGCGCGCAGGGCAGCGAGTTCCTTGCCCGGACGGTGCGGGGGTACGGGGCCGGCCGGGGCTATGGGGGCGACCGGTGGTGCGGGGGCGACCGGTAGTGCGGGGGCGTGAGCGTTCACGGGGCCGGGCGGGACCGCCGGGGCGGGGAGTCCGCCCGGAGGCACGGGAACGGCGCCCGGCGGCTCGGCGGGAGATCGCTGATCGATGGGCCGAGTGGGGTCGGCACCGCTCATCTCTGACATGCGCAGCTTGCCTCCAGCGTCACCCGCGGGGACGGGGTACGCGGATCCGTGACCGAGTTCCGGGATCAGAGGTCCGGGATCTGCGATCGGTCGGCAAAGGGGGAGGGGGGTGGAGAGGGATGGAGACGGGGGTGGAGACGAGGGAGGGGTGGGCGTCGCGGTGGACGCGGATGGCCCAACAAGGCCAGGGGTGTGGCGTGTTGAGTGTATGCAGTGTGTTGCTTCGGTGTGACAGGTGGAAGAGTAGTGGACCAAGTGACCTTTGCGTAAAGGCTTCGGCGCCCGGTTCCCGGGGCGCAAACGCGGAAGGGGCGGTTTGGCGCGATGAATTGCCTCGCACCGCTACCCGATCTCCGCGCGTCTGCCGAGGTCCTGACGGGTCTGGCCTCGGGCTGACCCGGACGGCGATGCTGGCACCGAATCGCCGTCCGCGCCCCGCGATCGCTCAGATATGGCGGAATTCATACGCTCCCGAGCCCGCTCCGGCGCGTATCCGCATCCCCCCGCGCGTATCCGCATCCTCCAGCGCGTGTCTGCATCCCCCGGCGCCTGTCTGCACCCCTCGGCGCGCAACTGCGCCCGCCCCGGCACGTATCGGCGCGCCCCACCGGTTCAGTGCGCTGCGGCGGAGGCGGCGGCGGGGGCCGGCGCCTCCGCGACGCCCCGGGTGACCCACCGGCCGATCCGGGCCACCAGCTTGCGCGGGCGCCGCGGTGTGAGGTGGGCCGTCGCGAAGTTGCCCCGGCCGGGCACCACATAGCCGCGGTCGCGGTCGAGCGCGCGCAGGGCCGCGGCGGCGACGTTCTCCGGTGTGTTCAACGTCCCCCCGAGCGCCGCCTTCAGGGCGCCGAGCCGCTCGAAGAACGCCGTCTCGACGGGACCCGGCGCGACGGCCAGCACCGTGACCCCCGTACCGCGCAACTCGCTCCACAGGGCGAGGCTGAAGTTGAGCACGAACGCCTTGGACGCGGCGTAGGTCGCCAGGTACGGCGCGATGTTGAGGGCGGCCGTGGAGCTGATGTTCACCACGGCCCCCGAGCCGCGCGCGAGCATGCCGGGGACGAGGGCGTACGTCAGATCCGCGAGCGCCACCACGTTCACCATGAGTTCGTCGTGCTCGCGGCCGGCGTCGAGGTGCTGGACGCGGCCCGCCGTGCCGAAGCCCGCGTTGTTCACGAGCAGGTCGACGGTGAGCCCGCGCGCGGTCAGCTCCCCGGTCACCCGCGCCGCGGCATCGGGCGCGGCCAGGTCCTGGACGATCACCTCGGCCCGTACGCCGTACCGCCCGCGTACCTCCTCGGCCAGGGCCCGTAGCTTCTCCTCGCCGCGCGCGACGAGGACGACATCGTCGCCGCGCGCGGCGAGCCGGCGGACGAATGCGGCGCCGATGCCGGAGGAGGCGCCGGTGACGAGGGCGAGTGAGTTCCTGGTGCTGGTCATGAGTACGTACGCTCCTTGATCACGCGGCAATACTGCGTCTACGTGTTCGAGTTAAGCACATAACTGCAACGTGAAGTAGCAGTTAGTCAGGAAAGTCGGACGGTGATGTAACTTCTGGCCATGGCCACCACACCAGGAAGACGCCTCAGGGCGGACGCCGAACGGAGCATGCGCGCGATCATGACCGCCGCCGAGCGGCTGCTCGGCGAGAACCCGGCGGCCACGACCGAGCAGATCGCCGAGGCCGCCGGGGTCGCGCGCACCACCATCCACCGGCGGTTCGCCAGCCGTGAGGCGCTGATCGAGGCCATGGAGGCCACCGCCTGGCGGGAGATGGACGAGGCCGTCGAGGCGGCGCGCCCGCGCACCGCCCCGCCCCTGGTGGCGCTCCACCAGGCCACCGCGAACATCCTCAGGACCAAGCCGGGTTGGCGCTTCACCCTGGCCAGGTCCGTACCGCTGGGCGCGGAGGCCCGTACGCTCCAGGCGTCCGTCATGGAGAAGTGCGACGCGGCCTTCCACCGCGCCAAGGAGGCCGGGATCCTGCCCCCGGACGCCGACGCGGCCTGGGCCCGGCGCGTCTACCTCGCGCTGCTCACGGAAACGGTGGACGGCATGACCGCACCGGCGGGCCCGGACGCCGACGCCGATCCGGACGCGCTGGCGTCACGCCTGCTCGACACACTCCTGCGCGGGGTGGCGACACACTGACCGGGTTTCCGCCTCACAGCTCGCCCGTGACGAAGTCCCCCAGCGACCCGAAGTCCTCGCCGAGGGCGAAGTCCGCGCCCCCGCCGGACGCGAGTCCCGCGCGGTACTCCTCCGTTCCCGGGAGCGCCTGCTCGGTCCAGATGCACTTGCCCGTCGCCGTGTAGCGCGTCCCCCACCGCTGCGAGAGCGCCGTGATGAGCTGGAGCCCCCGTCCGCCCTCGTCCGTCGCCGAGGCGCGCCGGATTCGGGGGGTGGTCAGGCTGCCGTCGCCGACCTCGCAGACCAGTTCGGCGCTGCGCAGCAGCCGGAGCCGTACGGGGCCCTTGGCGTGCCGTACGACGTTGCCGACCAGCTCGCTCGCCAGCAGTTCCGTGGTCATCGCCAGGTCGTCGAGGCCCCAGGCGGCGAGCTGTTCCCGTACGTGCTTGCGCGCCTCCCCGGCCGCCTGCGGATGCGAGGGGAGCGGCCAGGAGGCCATGTGGTCGGCGGCGAGCGCGTGGACGCGGGCGACCAGGAGCGCCGCGTCGTCGGGGGTGGGCTGGTCGGCGGGGAGCAGTCCGGCCGTCAGGGTGTCGCAGAGCTGGTCCAGGTCGGCGGTGGGGGAGGTGTCCGCGCTGCGGAGCAGGTCCGCGAGGGCGGTCATCCCCTCGTCGATCTCGCGCCCCTTCGCCTCGACGAGGCCGTCGGTGTAGAGGACGAGCAGCCCCTCCTCGGGGACCGTCAGTTCCACCGTCTCGAACGGCGGCTCGGCCGCGCCGAGCGGCGGGTCGGGGGCCAGGTCGGGGAAGTGGACGGTGCCGTCGGGGTGGACCACGGCGGGCGGCGGGTGTCCGGCGCGGGCGAAGGAGCAGATCCGGGTGGTCGAGTCGTACAGCGCGTACAGGCAGGTGACGAACGAGTCCTCGCCGAGGGCGCCGACGATGTCGTTGAGGTGGTTCATGATCTCGTCGGGCGGCAGTTCGAGGGCGGCCAGGGTGTGGACGGCGGTACGGACCCGTCCCATGGTGGCCGCCTCGGAGAGCCCGTGGCCCATCACGTCGCCGATGACCAGCGCGACCTGTCCGGCGGAGAGCGGGATGACGTCGTACCAGTCGCCGCCGACGTCCATGCCCTGCCCGGCGGGCAGATAGCGGGCGGCGGCCGTGCACGCGGGGAGTTCGGGCAGCGTGTGGGGGAGCAGGACGCGCTGGAGTTCGCGGGACCGGGTGTGCTCGGCGTCGTACAGCCGGGCCCGCTCCAGGGCGTGGGCGACGAGCGCGCTGATCGCGGTCAGCAGCGTACGGTCGCTGTCGGAGAAGTGGCGCGGCCGGTCGAAGGCGAACACGCAGATGCCGAAGGTGTGGCCGGAGGCGGTCAGCGGCAGGAACGCCCACGCCTGTTTGGCGGACTCGGCGGGCCGTCCCCGCATCGCGGGGTAGCGCGCCATGAATTCGTCGGCGGAGGAGAGGAAGAGCGGCGACGCGGTCAGGATGGCCTCCCAGACCGGGCCGCCCCGCTCGGGTGAGCTTCCGATGATCGCGTCGACGAACTCGCGTGGATAGCCGACGGATCCGATGTACGAGAGCCGGCCGCTGCCGCCCTCCACGGCCAGCACCATCAGTCCGGTGGCGCCGAACGGCGTCAGCACGCGCTGTGCGACGGCGTCCACCACGTCCCGTGAGCTCGTCGCCCCGGCGAGCGCGCTCGTCAGCTCCGCGATCCGGGCGGAGCGTTCGGTGGCGGCCCGTTCCGTGGCGGCCTGCTCGGCCTCGCGGCGGCGGCGCTCGGTGACATCGGTGAAGTAGAGGGTGACGCCGTCGGGCACGGGAACGAGCCGGAGGTGGTAGCTGCGCCCGTCGGCGACGGGCGCGCCCGTGTCGTCGCGCACCACCACCCCACCGGAAGCCGGTACGTCGCCGGGCGTCCCTCCGTAGTCGGGTGGCTGGTCTCCCTCGGGCGGCTGTCCGGCGTCGGGCACCCGTACGTCGAAACCGGCGGGGCGGCCCGCGGCGGCGGCCTGCCGGCAGTGTGTCTCCAGGTCGGGCACGCCGCGGACGGAGGGCAGTTCCCACAGGACCCGGCCGACCAGCTCCGCCTCGGAGGAGCCGAGCGTCTGCTCCGCCGCGAGGTTGACGAAGGTGATCCGCCAGTCCTCGTCCACGGCGAGGAAGCCGTCGCTCATGTGGCGCAGGGCGCGGCCGAGGGCGTCGCGGGCGGCGGGCGACTCGTTGCTGTCCCAGGCCCGGCCGACCATACGGACCGGCTCCCCCCGGTCGTCCAGGACGACCCGGCCGCGCGCCTGCGTCCAGACGTAGCCGCCGCCGGGGCGCCGTACCCGGTACTCGGCCTCGAAGACGGCCCGGTCGCGGATCGACCGCTGGACGGCGGCGAGGGTCCAGGGGAGGTCGTCGGGGTGGACGACCTTGAGCCAGCTCTCGATGCTGTGGAGGAAGTCGGCCGGGTCGGTGCCGTAGATGTCCATGGCGGCGTCGTCCCAGGCCAGCTCGCCGCTCTGGATGTTCCAGTCCCAGGTGCCGACCTGGACGGCCTTCAGCGCCTGCCGCAGTTGCCGCCCGCCCGACTCCTCGCCGGGGGTACGGACCCGCGCGGGCGGTGGCGCCTGCCCCATCCGCTCCTCGGCCCAGGCGACGACGGCCCGCAGGAAGGCCCACTGCGCGTCGGTCGGCCGGCCCTGCTCCCCCATGACGAGGGTGAGCGCGCCGACGGGACGCTCCGGGCCGGACACCGGTACGGCCGCGAGCCCCGTTCCCGGCCAGGTGCCGCCGTGCCCGGTGGGCACCCACACCCCGGCCCCGGCGCCCCCACCGGCGCCGCCTTCGCGCAGGGCGCGCGCGGGGGCGGTCGGCCCCTCCTGGTCGATGATCTCCCAGGGCCGTACCAGGCGCGGGGGCAGCCCGGTCGAGGAGACGAGCCGCAGCGCGGACATCGGGCCGCGCAGATGCACGGTCCCGCCCAGGCCGCCGAGCTCCGCCACCGAGTGCTGGAGGGCCAGCCGGAAGATCTCACTCTCCGTGACACCTTGGTCCACGGTGGCCAGCAGATCCAGCCGCGCTTTCATTATTTAAGGCTACATGTTGCGGTATCTGCGGTTCCTGCTTATTGCTGCGAAGTGATGACGGTGAGGGGTGCCGACGGCAGGTCGATGCTGCCATGGTCCAGCCAAGATTACGAAGGCCTGAAAGAGGACTTAACGTGACTGAAATACATCTACAGAGCGGCTGATTGAAATGTGAAGATGTTATATGTGAGGTTATGAAGGTTTTTGATTCGTCTTGATTCATCTTGACGTGGTGCGCGCACGGGAGGGTTGACCGGGGGGCGCGGCACGGAATGGCGAATTCTTCGCTCTTGACCAACGGGGGTACGGGGCTTTCATGTTCAGCGAGGAGTACGGGCCGCGCGTTGCCCGGTACATCGTGATCGTGGTGGCCGTCTGTTTTTTCGCCGCCTCCGTGGTCGCCACCGCCGGAAATCGTGACGGTCTCCCCCATCTGTCGGGAGCGCTGATCTTCCTGGTGCCGGTACTGGGGCTCCATCTGCTGCACTCGGCGCCCGCCGCCCTGCGCCGCCGCCGTCCGTGGTGGCCGTGGAGCCTTGTCGTCCACGGAACGCTGACCTATCTGCCGTACCTGATTTTCCAGGGATCGTGGGTCGGTATCCCCGGCTCGTTCGAGGCGGCGCTGTTACTGACGCTTCCCCTGCCGCATTCCTGGGCGGTCTTCGCCGGGGCGGTCGGCCTGCAGTTCCCGCTCACCCTGGCGGTGGGCGAGACCACGGGCCAGGCGGTCAGCGCGCTCATCTCGGCGACGGTCGGCGGCCTGGCGGTGTACGGGGTGGCCCGCCTCGCGGACCTGGCGGGGGAACTGAACGCGGCCAGGTCGGAACTTGCCAGGGAGGCCGTGGGCGAGGAACGCGTGCGGTTCGCGCGCGATCTGCACGACCTCTGCGGGTACTCCTTGTCGGCCGTCGCCCTGAAGTGCGAACTCGTCCACGGGCTGGTGTCCACCGATCCGCGGCGCGCCCAGGCGGAGCTGCTGGAGACGCAGGTGATGGTGCGCGAGGTGCTCGCCGAGGTCAGATCCGTCTCGGCCGGCTACCGGAACCTGTCGCTGGCGAAGGAGGCGACGGCCGCTGCCTCGCTGCTGGAGACGGCGGGCGCCGAGGTGGTGACGGACCTCGCCGCCGGCCCCCTTCCCCCGGGCGTCGACGGGCTGTTCGCGACGGTGGTGCGCGAGGGCTTCACCAATGTGATGAGGCACAGCAAGGCCCGGCGCTGCTCCATCGTGGTCCGGATCCAGGAGGACGCCGGGACGGTCCGTCTGACGATGTCCAACGACGGGGCGCCGGTCGAGGGGACACGGGCCCCTGCCGTGGTACGGGGCCGCTGCCCGGGGGCCGGCGGCAGCGGCATCCGCAACCTCGCGGAGCGGAGCGCCGAGCTGGAGGGGAGCCTGTCCGCGGTGACCGACCGCGAGGGGTGGTTCCGGCTCACCGTGACCGTACCCCTGGTCCGGCGGAGCGCTCCCCGGAGGGGTCACCCGGCGGTTCCCCGGACGCTTCCCGGGGGGCTTCCCGGGGCGGTTCCCCGGCACGCAGGGACAGGCGGGCGCTCAGTACCACGGTGACGACGCCCAGCAGCGCCGCGCCCGCGAGCACCGCCCCGACCGGCGCGGCGGGCACCGCGGGGACCGGTGACCCGGTGGCCGCGAGGCTCACCGGCACCAGGACCGCCGCCGTGACCACGGTGCCGACCGCGAGCGCGACCAGCACGGTGATCACCCCCTCCCAGCCGGTCATCCGCAGCACCTGGCCCCGGGTCGCGCCCGCCGACCGCAGCACCGCGAACTCCCGGACCCGGCCCGCCGTGGCCATGGCGAGGGTGTTGACGACGGCGATCGCGGTGAACGCGTTGACCATCCCGAGCAGCAGCAGCCCGAAGGCGGCCGACGGACCCGGGCCCCCGCTCCGCGCGTCTCCGCCCTCCCCCGCGTCTCCCTCCCCCTTCCCGCCGGCCCCGTCCGGGCGCGCCGTCGGGTAGGCCGCCGCGAGCGCGTCCAGCCGTTCGGCCGTACGGTCCCGGTCCGCGCCCGGCGCCGTCCGCACCAGAACGGATTCGTCCATCGGGCTCGCGGCGTGCGGCGCGGCGAACGCCCGCGGCAGCAGCACGCCGCCGAGGCCCCGCTCCCGCTCGTACACGGCCACCACCCGGGCGGTGGCGCGGGTCCCGTCCTCCCACCGGATCCGCACGGTGGCGCCGACCCCTGCGCCGGTCTCCCGCGCGACACCCGCGCCCAGCGCGACGGTCGCGCCCCGCAGCCCGGCGAGCGATCCGGCCCGTACCTCCAGGTCGAGCAGGCCCGCCAGGCCCTCAGGGCGTACGGCGACCCCCTCGGCCGAGGCGAGGCTCTCGCTGTCGTCACTGTCACTGTCACCGGCGCCCGCGCCCGCCGGGGCCGCGGCGAGTTCGACCGGTGTGTACAGCAGGCCCGTCGCCGCGCGGACGCCGGGCAGCGCGGCGGCCTCCTCGGCGAACCCGGCGGGCAGCCCCGCGCCCGTGGCACGCACCACCTGGTCGGCGAGCACCCGGCGCCGCTCCTCCCGTTCGGCGCCGTCCGCCTTGATCCCCGGGACGGACAGCACGGTGCAGGTGAACGCGACGGCCAGGACCAGCGGCGTGACGGCCGCCGCGAGCCGGTGGTGCTCCGCCCGGAGGTTGGCCGCGGCCAGGAAGCCGCCCACCGGGAAGAGCCGGGCGACCGGACCGCCCAGCACCGCCCCGGCCACCCGGGCGATCAGCGGCCCCAGCAGCGCGACGCCCACCATCAGGACCAGCACCATGCTCTCGGCGGTACCGGACCCCCCGTCACCCCCGCCCGAGGCGACCGACGCCAGCACCGCGCCGCCGACGGCCAGCACCGCCAGCCCGGCCACGATCCGCGCCGGACCGGTGCGCCCGGTGGGGCCCGACGCCTCGCGCAGCACCTCGGTGGGCCGGACCCGGGACGCCTTGCGGGCCGCGCCGAGCACCGCGAGCTGTGCGGTGACGACGGCCACGGCGACCGCCGCCCACGGGGCGACCGGGCCGGCGTGCAGGGCGAGCGAGGGCGGCAGCACCCCGCCGTCGACGAGCCGCCCGTGGAGCACGGTGGCGAGCGCGATCCCGGCCGGTACGCCCACGGCCGCCGCCGCCAGGGTCACCAGCAGGGTCTCGGCCGCGATCATCCGGCGGATCTGCCGGGGAGTGGCCCCCACCGCCCGGAGCAGCCCGATCTCCCGCAGCCGCTGGCGTACGGAGAGGGCGAGCGTGCCCGCGGTCACGAAGGCGGCCACCGAGAGCGAGATGACGCCGAGGGCGCCGACGAGGGAGGACAGGGTGTCGCCGGGCGAGCCGATCCCCCAGAACTCCACGCCGGCCCGGCCCTGGCCGGTCGCGACGGAGGGCTCGTTCGCCGCGTCGTACGCCCGGTCCTCCTCCGGGGCGCCGCCGCCCGTGCCACCGGCGCCGGCACCCGTTCCGCTCCCGGCGGCCCCGTCGGGATAGCGCGCCGCGACGACCCGGCGCACCTCCCGCAGCAGCTCCGCCTGATCCGTGCCGGCGCGCGGCAGGACCCCGATCGCGCGTACGGGCCGGGCGGTGGCGGCCAGTTCGGACGCCTCGCCCGGCGAGAAGAACACCGCGAACTGCCGGAGCGGGGCGCTCGGCGGGTCCGCCACGCCGACGACGCGGAACGTCCTGGGCGCGGCGGTGGTCGTCAGCCGTACCCGGTCCCCGGTCCCGGCCCGCGCCGCGGCCGCGAGCCCGCTGTCGAGGACGACCTCCCCGGCCGCCCGCGGGGCCCGCCCCTCACGCAGCCGGAACGGGGCGAGCCGGGCGCTCTCCCAGGAGTGCCCCAGCGACGGGCCGTCCCACGGCGCCTCCAGCACCGCGCCCGTGCCGCCGACGGCCGTGACCGGGAAGGACAGTTCGGGCACGGCCGCCGCGACGCCGGGTGCCGCTGCCAGCTCCTCGGCCAGCGGTCCGGCATCGGTGACGACGGGCTGGCCGCCGATCACGACGGGGGTGGCCGCGTACCGTTCCGTGGGCGCCTCGGCGCGCAGGGCGGACTCCATGAGGACACCGCAGGTGGTGACGAGCAGCAGCGCGAACGCCAGTGCCACGAAGCTTCCGGCGAACCCCGCTTTCCGGCCGTTCGCCGTCTGCCAGGCGAGACGTAACACCGGTCAGTCCTCCCCGAGTCGGGCCAGGCGCTCGGCCACCGCCGCGGCGGTGGGCGCGGGGAGCGAACCGGCGAGCTGCCCGTCCGCGAGGAACAGCACGTCATCGGTGTGGGAGGCGGCGGCGGGATCGTGGGTCACCATGATCACCGTCTGGCGGAGGCCGTCCACCGCGTGCCGCAGCAGCGCCAGGATCTCCCGGCCCGTACGGAGGTCGAGGGCGCCGGTCGGTTCGTCCGCGAAGACGACCGTGGGCCTGGCGATCAGGGCGCGGGCGACGGCGACCCGCTGCTGCTGCCCGCCGGACAGCTCGGCGGGCCGGTGCCGGAGCCGGTCCCCGAGCCCCGTACGGCCGACGACGTCGTCGAGCCACGCCCGGTCCACCCGGCGGCGTGAGAGCCGCAGGGGCAGGGTGATGTTCTGCTCGACGGTCAGGGAGCGGACGAGGTTGAAGTCCTGGAAGACGAAGCCCAGTTCCTCGCGGCGCAGCACGGTCAGCGCGGTCTCGTCCAGGGCCCCCAGCTCGGTGCCGCCCACGTACACGCGCCCGGCGGTGGGCCGGTCGAGCCCCGCCGCGCAGTGCAGGAACGTGCTCTTGCCGGACCCGGAGGGCCCCATGACGGAAGTGAAGCCGCCGCGTGCGAAGGAGAGGGAGATGCCGCGGAGGGCATGGACCTCGTTCCGTGCCGTCCCGTAGACGCGCCGTACGGACTCCAGCCGGACGACCACGTCCCCGGGGTCCGGGTCGGCGGCCGTACGGTCCGTGCCGGCCGGGGAGTTCTCACCCGTTCCCGTTCCCGTTCCCGTTCCCGATCGCCTGCCCGCGCGTAAGAACATGGTCCCTTCCTCCGTGCTGTGGGGGGATTCGAGCGTACCGCCTCAATTCCCGGCCCCGGGGGGAACCGGGTGTTTCCCATGAGACCACCCATGGGTTTTTCACGGGTAATTAAAGGTATTCCGCACTGGCTGTTCCCCGAAGTGTCTGGCAGGATTTTCCTTGCTCAGGGGGAAGCTGGACGAGCGGGGAGGGAAAGCGGATGGAAAAGCGATACGACGTCTACTGCATTGCGGATCCCGTGTTCTTCGACTCGCCCGCGACGGCGGCGGACAAGGATCTCGCCTTCGGGGTCACCGACCGTCCGCTGCCCGCCGGTTGGACCCGTTCGCCGCAGGACGACTGGCTGGTCTGCCGGCCTGACGGGGCACGACGCCCCGGGCAGGGCTGGAAGATACACGCCTCGGCCCGCATGGACAACGCGGAGAAGGTACTCGACGCGGTCTGGAATTACTGTCTCGACCGGGGAATTCCCTTCAAATTCCTGAAGGGCCGTCATGTCCTCCAGACCCGCAACATGAAGTACGCGCCCCGCGCGGCCAGCGGAAAGCTGGTCACGATCTATCCGCAGGACGAAAAAGAACTGCGGGAGACCCTGGAAGGGCTGGACCGGGAAATCGGCGGTGAGCCGGGCCCGTACATCCTGAGCGACCTGCGCTGGGGCGCGGGGCCGCTGTACGTCCGGTACGGGGGCTTCACCGAGCGCCATGTGATCTCGGACAAGGGGGTGCTGGAGCCGGCGGTGGAACGCCCGGACGGCACCCTCGTGCCCGACCGGCGGGAGCCCGGTTTCCATGTGCCGTCCTGGGTGACGCTGCCCGGCTTCCTCGAACCGCACCTGCGGGCCCGCGAGGCGGATTCCGTCGCGGACCTGCCGTACCGCGTCCAGCGGGTGCTGCACTTCTCGAACGGTGGCGGTGTCTACGTGGCCGAGGACACCAGGGACGGACGCCAGGTGATCCTCAAGGAGGCCCGCCCGCACGCCGGGCTGACCGTGGACGGCGCGGACGCGGTGACGCGGCTGTGCTGGGAGCGGGACATCCTCCGGCGGCTGGCGGGGCTCGACGCCGTACCCGCCGTGCTCGACCACGTCCTCCTGGGCGACCACCACTTCCTCGTCCAGGAGTTCATCGAGGGGCAGCCGCTCAGCAAGACGTTCGCCCAGCGCTATCCGTACACCGGGGCGAGGACGGACGCGGCGGGGATCGCCGAGTACACCGAGTGGGCGGTCGGGGTCTGCGAGCGGCTGGAGAGCGCCGTGGCCACGCTGCACGAACGGGGTGTGATCTTCGGGGACCTGCATCCGTATAACGTGATGGTGCGTCCCGACGGCCGGGTCTCCCTGATCGACTTCGAGGTGGCCACCCTGGCGGGCGACGGTAAACGGCCCACGCTCGGCCACCCCGCGTACGCCGCGCCGCGCGACCGGACCGGCTTCGACGTCGACCGGTACGCGCTGGGCTGTATCCGGCTCGCGGTCTTCCTGCCCCTGACCGCGCTGCTCCGGCAGGACCTGGGCAAGTGCGTCCAGTTCGCCGACGAGATCGCCGAACGGTTCCCCGTGGACCGGGAGTTCCTCGACAGAGCGGTACGGGACATCCTCGGCGAGGGGCCCCGGGACGGATCGGCCGGACCGCCGGTCCCGGCCGGATCCTCGGGGGAGCGGCGGCCGGCGTACTCCGCGCCGGTGCGGCTCACGGCGGACCCCGCGAGCTGGCCGGCCACCCGCGACGCCCTGGCCGGAGCCGTCCTGGCCAGCGCCACCCCCGAACGGGACGACCGGCTCTTCCCCGGTGACATCGCGCAGTTCGGCGCGGGGGGCGGCGTCAGCCTCGCCTACGGAGCGGCGGGTGTCCTGTACGCGCTGGGAGCGACCGGAGCGGGCCGAAGACCCGAGCACGAACAGTGGCTCCTGCGCTCGGCGTTACGCAAGGACCAGCGAGGACGCCTGGGGTTCTACGACGGCTTGCACGGTGTGGCACACGCGCTGCACGGCCTCGGCCACCGGGGCGCGGCCCTCGACCTGCTGGAGCTGTGCCTGCACGAGAAATGGGAGCGCCTGGGCTCGGACCTGTTCAGCGGCCTGGCGGGGGTGGGGCTCAACCTCGCCCACTTCGCGGCCCTCACCGGGGACGGCTCACTGCGTGAGGCGGCCCTGCGCGCCGCCGCCCTGGTGGCCTCGCGGCTCGGCGGTGAACAGGACGTCGCCGAGGTGAGCGGAGGCAAACACCCCTACGCGGGCCTGATGCGGGGCTCCGCCGGTATCGCGCTGCTGTTCCTGCGCCTGTACGAGCAACAGGGCGACGAGGCCTTCCTCGACCTGGCCGCGACCGCGCTGCGGCAGGACCTGCGCCGCTGCTTCACCCGCGCGGACGGCGCCCTCCAGGTGAACGAGGGCTGGCGCACGATGCCCTATCTCGCCACCGGTGGCGCCGGGCTCGCGCTGGTGCTGGAGGCGTATCTCCGCCACCGGGAGGACGAACAGTTCGCGATCGCCGCGGCCGGTGCCCGGCTCTCCTCCCGGTCGGAGTTCTACGTCCAGTCCGGGCTCTTCAACGGACGGGCAGGCATCCTGGCGCATCTCGCCGCCACGACCCGGCACCCCTCTCCGGCCGACGACCCCGAGATCGCCCGGCAGGTGCGCGCCCTCAACTGGCACGCGCTGTCGTACCAGGGCCGTCCGGCCTTCCCCGGCGAGCAGTTGCTCCGGCTCTCGATGGACCTCGCCACAGGCACGGCGGGGGTGCTGCTCGCGCTGGGCTCCGTGCTGCACGACCGCCCCGTACACCTGCCGTTCCTGAGTCCGCACCATCCCACAGACCAGCTCTCCGATGACGGAGGGCGCCCGCAGGACGGGCATCGCGTATCCACGCAGGAAGGAGGTGACCAACCATGACGCTTCTCGATCTCCAGACGATGGAACTGCCGTCCGAGACCGCTGACGAGGCGGCTCTGGACAGCGGCCAGAGCCGTGACTGCTCCGACGCGAGCTGGGTCTTCTGCTGAGTGAAGCGGAAGTGACCTGAACATCCGTTCACGGTCAGGACCCGGGTGGCGAGTGCACCAATCACCCGCCACCCGGGATCCCGGCGGGCCTGTGCTCAGGCCCCATTCTCGCAGCCGCCCGACGCGAAAGCGATCCGAACGGAGGACACCATGACGGGGAGTGTCCTCGACCGGTCCGACGCCATCCGGAACCGCCGGGGCGCGGATCGTCTGCTGTTACGGGTGACCAGGAACAGCGGGCCCTGGGCCCCCGCCCTGATGGTGACCGCGCTGATCGTGACGGTGGCTCAGCTCTGCCTCCCCGCTCTGCTCGGCAGGGCGCTGGACGACGCGCTCTCGGGACGGTTCGCGGGCCCCTGGACCGCCGGATGCGCGGCGGTGGTCCTGCTCCTCGTCACCGGAGAGGCCCTCTCCGAGCTGGCGACGGGCCACAGCGCCGCCCGCGCCACCGCCTGGCTCCGCCACCGCCTTCTCGACCACCTGCTCGCCCTGGGGCCCCGCACCGGTTCCCGCTTCCCCGGCGGCGATCTGGTGAGCCGGGTGGTGACGGGCGCGGCCGACGCCGCCGGCGCGGTCTCCGCCGCGACCTGGCTGGTGCTGTCCCTGGTCCCCACGGTCGGCGGCGTCGTCGCGCTGTGGCTCATCGACCCCTGGCTCGCCGTCACCTTCCTGCTGGCGCTGCCGCCCCTGCTGCTGTGTCTGCGGGCCTTCACCCGTGACGTGTCCGAGGTGATCACCGGCTATCAGCGGACCCAGGGCGCCCTGGCGACGGCGCTGGTCGACGCGCTCGCGGGCATCCGTACCATCGCCGCCGCGGGCACCGCCGACCGTGAGGCCGTACGCGTACTGGACCGCCTCCCCGAGCTGAACCGGCTCGGCCACGGGATGTGGCGCGCCCAGACCCGGATGGCCGCGCAGACCGCCCTGCTGATCCCGCTCCTCGAAGTGGCGGTCCTCGGCGTCGCCGGGTTCGCGCTCGCCGGCGGCCGGATCAGCCTGGGCCAGATGGTGGCCGCGGCCCAGTACACCGCCCTCGCCGCGGGGCTGGGGATGACCACGGTGCAGCTGGGGCGGCTGGCACGGGCCCGGGCCGGCGGCCGCCGCGCGGCGGAGGTGCTGGCGGAACCGGGGATGAGCTACGGCACCGGCCGGCTGCCCGAGGGCCCCGGCCGCCTCGAACTGCGCGATGTCGCCGTGAGCAGGCGGGGGGTACGCGTCCTCGACGGGATCGACCTGGTCGTCCCCGGTGGGACCGCCGTGGCCGTCGTCGGCGGTTCCGGCGCGGGGAAGTCGCTCCTCGCGGCCGTGGCGGGCCGCCTCGCCGACCCGGACCGCGGCACCGTACTCCTGGACGGCGTACCCCTGCCCCGGCTCTCCCGGGAGGAGCTGCGCTCCGCCGTCGGCCACGCCTTCGAGCGGCCCGCCCTCTTCGGGGCCACGATGGCCGGAGCGATCGGTTACGGGGCCCGGGAGCCGTCCCCGGAGCGGATCGCCTGGGCGGCCGGCCGGGCCCGTCTCGACCATTTCGTCCAGCACCTGCCCGAGGGGTACGGGACGCCGCTGGCCGATGTGCCCATGTCGGGTGGCGAGGCGCAGCGGATCGGGCTGGCCCGGGCCTTCGCGCACGCCGGGCGGCTGCTCGTGCTCGACGATGCCACCTCCAGCCTCGACACCGTGACGGAACGGCAGGTCACCCTCGCCCTCACCGAGGCGCTGGGCGACCGCACCAGGATCCTCGTCGCCCACCGGGCCTCCACGGCCGCGGCGGCGGACCAGGTCGTCTGGCTGGACGGCGGCCGCATCCGGAACCGGGGCACCCACCGCGCGCTGTGGCACGACCCGGAGTACCGGCGGCTGTTCCGGCCGGTACGGGGCAACGGGACGGCTCCGGACGACCGGACGGCTCCGGACGACCGGACGGCTCCGGACGACGGGACGGCCTCGAAGTGACCCGGACCCCGTCCCTTCCCTCCGCCCCCTCCGCCCCGTCCGTTCCTTCGCGGAGCCTGCGCCAGGAGCTCGGCGCGCCGCTGCGCGGCCGTACCCGGGTCCTGGTCCGGCTGGTTCTCTGGTCGCTGGTCGAGGCGCTGCCCGCCTTCCTGACCGGGCAACTCGTCGCCAGGGCGGTGGATTCGGGGTTCGCCGCGGGGCGCCCGTGGGCCGGTCTCGGCTGGCTGGGTCTCATGGGGGCCGGCATCTTCGCCGGGTCCTGGGGGACCCGGCAGGTCTACCCCCTGCTGGCGGGGATCGTCGAACCGTACCGGGACGACCTGGTCGGCCGGGTGGTGGGGGGCGCGCTGCGCCGGGCGGTGGCGGGGCACGGCCCGGCCGGGACCTCCGGCGTCTCCCGGCTCACCCAACAGGTCGAGATGGTGCGGGAGTCGTACGCGGGGCTGGTCATGGGCGTCCGGCGGTTCGTCTTCACCGTCGCCGCCGCGCTCGTCGGCCTGCTCCTGCTGTCCCCGCTGGTGCTGGCCCTGGTCCTGCCGCCGCTCCTCGCGGGGGTGCTGCTGTTCGCCCTGCTGATCGGCCGGATGGCGGAGCGTCAGCGTGACCTCATCCTCGCCGACGAACAGGTCGCGGAAGCCGCCGGCACCCTGGCCGCGGGGGTCAGGGACGTGGTCGCCTGCGGCGCGGAGGAGCAGGCGCGCGAGACGCTGGGCCGACGGGTGGAGGCCCAGGCCCTGGCCGCGCGGCGGCTGGCCGCGCTGATGCCCGTCCGCACGCTCGCGCTCGCGCTCGGCGGCTGGCTCCCGGTGCTCCTGCTGCTGGGCGCCGCGCCCTGGCTGACCCGTAACGGCGTCTCGTCGGGCGCGGTCATGGGCGCCGTGACGTACGTGCTCCAGAGCCTCCAGCCGGCGCTGCGCACCCTGGTCCAGGGGCTCGGCGGCAGCGGGCTGCGGCTGGTCGTGGCCCTCCGCCGGATCCTGGAGACGGCGGTGGACGCTCCCGGCACCGGGCAGCCCGGGAAGCAGGCACCGGGTTCGACACCGGCACCGACATCGGCACCGGCACCGGCACCGGAGAAGGACCGCCCGCACGCCGCTCCCCCCGACGGCCACCGGCTGTCACTGCGCTCCGTCTCCTTCGGTTACGGGGCCCGGTCCCAGCCCCTGATCCGAGGGCTCGACCTGGTCGTGGAAGAAGGCGGCCATGTGGCGGTCGTCGGTCCCAGCGGTATCGGCAAGTCCACCCTCGCCGGCCTCATGACGGGAATGCTGGTGCCCGACAGCGGTGAGATACGGCTCGCGGGTGCGCCGACGGCCGGCCGTTCCGGACCGGAACTCGCGCGGAGCCGGGTCCTCATCCCGCAGGAGGCGTACGTCTTCGCCGGCACGGTTCACGACAATCTCGCGTATCTGCGCCCGGGGGCGAGCGCCGCCGAGCTGGATGACGCGGTGGCAGCGCTCGGGCTGGAGCCGCTCATCGGCCGGCTCGGCGGATACCGCGCCCGGATCAGCGCCGCCGGTCTTTCCGCGGGTGAGCGCCAGCAGATCGCCCTCGCCCGCGCCTATCTCTCCCCGGCCCCCCTCGTGGTGCTCGACGAGGCCACCTGCCACCTCGATCCGGCGGCGGAGGCACGGGCGGAGGAGGCGTTCGCCCGGCGTCCCGGTGCGCTGGTGGTCGTCGCCCACCGGATCAGCAGCGCGCTGCGCGCCCGGAGCGTACTCCTGATGGACGGCACGGACGTCCTGCACGGCAGCCACGACGAGTTGCTACGGCGCTCGGCCCTCTACCGCGACCTGGTGGGCCACTGGCAGGAACCGCCACCGTCGGATCCGAGAGATCCAGGGGATTCAGGAGATCCAGTGGATTCGCAGAAGAAGCAGTCCACGCCGGGGGAGCCCGGTCCCGTACGGCGGCCGGTCAGAGCCAGCCCGCCTCGCTCGCGATCCTGATGGCGTCCACCCTGCTCCGCGCCTTCGTCTTGGCCACCACCGAGGCGAGGTGGTTCCGTACGGTGCCCACCGAGATGTAGAGCCGTACGCCGATGTCCGCGGGGGAGTCGCCCTCGGCGGCCAGCCGCAGGACATCGCGTTCGCGCGGAGTCAGCGGGTTCTCGCCGGCACCGGCGGCGGCCAGTACCAGCTCCGGGTCGATGACCCGCTCGCCGGCCGCCACTCTGCGGATGTCCTGCGCGAGATGCGCGATCGGCGCGTCCTTCCGGATGAAGCCCCCGACCTGCGCGGACAGCGCCCGCCGCAGGTGCGCCGGGCCGCCGAGCCCGGTGAGGATGACGCTCCGGCACTGCGGCAGGCGCTCGTACAACTCGGTGGCGGCGCTGATGCCGTCGAGACCGGGCAGGTCGATGTCGAGCAGGGCGATACGGGGCCGCAGGCGCAGGGCCGTCGGCACGATCTGCTCCCCACGGTCGAGCTCGGCCACGATGTCGATGTCCTGCTCACGGGAGAGCAGCGCGGCGAGCGCCTGCCGGATCAACGGCATGTCCTCGGCCAGCAGTACGGTGATCGGCCGTACGGCGCCGGCCTCCTCGGGTCTCGCGTGGTGTGCCGAATGGTGCGATAACTTGCGCAATGTCCCTCCTGGGATCAGCCGTGCACCACTGAACCTGATCGCAGGATATCGGCGCACGCCCTCCGCCCGGCGTAAATATGCCCGAGGCCGAAGCCCGAGGCCGGGGGCCCGAGACCGGGGCCCCGTGGGCTCGCGTGCCCGCGGTGACATCAGCCGGTGCCGCGGCGGGCGCTCCCTGATCCAGCCTGACCCGCACGACAGGCCCTAGGCGACCCCGGAAGCGTCCTTGGACCGTCGCACGACGGCCGCCCCGCGCAGTGCGACGGCGCACCAGATGGTCACCAGGAGCAGCGCGGCCGCGGCAAGGCCCGCGACTTCGAGGGGCTCCGGCCGCCAGCCCAGGGACAGCCGGGTGCCGATCACGACGGTGCCGAGGAGGGCCTCCGACGGGGAGTAGACGGGAACCTTGGCCGCCACGAACCGCAGGATGGCGCCCAGCCCCAGGCCGATCACGGCCCAGGTGAGCAGATAGGGCCAGAGCGCTCCCGGCGCGGCGGGCGGCAGGCCGTACTCCTCCGGGCCGATGCGGAACATGGCGCCCAACCACCCCAGCGTCACTCCGGCGGCGGTGACGAGCGCCGCCCACAGCGCATGGCGCCACAGCGGGCCGGACCGCAATCGCTCGTCCTCGTGCTCGTCCTGGGTGTCGACGGAGTTCGGGGTCTCAGGAAGATCCATCACACCCGATGAGACGTGCACCGGCCGCCGAACGTTCCGTCGCGGAGGCGTGCTGGTTGATCTGCGTAGGGTGGAGCGGGCGCAGCGCACCGAACCCCGGGACCCTCGAACTGCGGTGCGCCGCACGGGCGCTGGCGGTGGACGGCTCGACCGGCCTGGTCCGGACGATGTACGGGCACGACGCCCCGCACACCGGCCGCTTCGAGCTGACCGACCCGACCCTGATGTCCCGCGCCGAGGGTGGCCCGGCGGCGCGAACGGTGATCCCAAGCAACTGCGGGCCAACGCGAAGGCGCCCCGGCCCGTTTCGTATCCGCCGCGCCACAGGCAACGGGGCGGACGCCCCGGTCGCCATTTCGGAGATCAGGCGTCGTGACGCCTGTTCGTCGAGTGCCGTGTTCCAGATGCCCTTGAACACGTTGCTGTACTGGGCGACCTCGCTGGGCTTGTCGAGGTGGAGGTCCCCCGTGCTCGTCGTCTGCTTCGTCAGGGTTGTGCGTCCCCATGACGGCGCGGGCATGGTCCATGGCGGCGGTGCCCCGGGGTGCCCGGCAGCCGCCCCGCCGTGCCCGGTTACGACAGTTCCGCCACGCCCGCGAGCAGGCGGGTCACGTCCGACGCGTCGTTGTAGTGGACCAGGCCCGCGCGGACCGCGCCGCCCGTGTCCCGCAGGCCCAGCGAACCGGTCAGCTCCCAGGCGTAGTTGTGGCCGCTCCAGACGTTCACGCCACGGGTCGCCAGGTGCTGGGCCACGGCGGACGGGGTGTGGCCCGCGACGCGGAAGTACGCCGTCGCGGTGCGGTGCGCGGGATGTCCGTAGAGGGTGACGTGGGGCAGGTCCCGGAGGCCGCCCAGCAGGGTGCCGAAGAGCTTCTGCTCGTACGTCTCCACCGCCGCCATCGAGGCGAGCAGCCGCTGCCTGCGCGTGCCGGTGCGCGTGCCGCCGAGTGACGCCAGGTGGTCCACCGCGGCCGTGACCCCGGCCAGGTCGGCGAAGGGCGCTGTTCCCGTCTCGAACCGCTGCGGCACCGTGTCGGGCGAGCACGCCAGCTTGTCGGGGCGCAGGGTTTCCAGGAGCGCCGGGTCCGCGACGACCGCGCCGACATGCGGGCCCGACCACTTGTAGGCGCTCGTCGCGTAGAAGTCCGCGCCCAGGGCCCGCGCGTCCACCGGGCCGTGGGGCGTGGCGTGCACGCCGTCCACGTACGTCAGCGCGCCCACCGCGTGGGCCCGCGCCGTGATCGCCGCGACGTCGGGGCGCGTGCCGAGGATGTTGCTGGCCGCGGTGACCGCGACCAGCCGGGTCCGGGCGCCGAGCAGGGCGTCGTACTGACCGGCGGGCAGCTCCCCGGAGGCCGGGTCCACCTCCGCCCACCGTACGACGGCACCCGCCCGCGCCGCGGCCTGCACCCAGGGGCGGACGTTCGCGTCGTGGTCCAGGCGGGAGAGGACGATCTCGTCCCCCGGCCGCCAGCTCGCCCCGAGGATCCCGGCGAACCGGTACACGAGCGTGGTGGTGTTGGCGCCCAGCACGACACCCTCCGGCCGGCCGCCGACCAGGTCCGCGACGGCGGCGCGGCAGGCGTCGACGATCGCGCCCGCGCGGTCGCTCGCCGGGAACGCGCCCCCGACGTTGCCGAAGCCCGCGCGGTAGGCCGCCGCGATCGCCTCGATCACGGGCTCCGGGGTCTGCGTACCGGCCGCCCCGTCGAGGTAGGCGACGCCGTCGCGCAGCGCGGGGTACGCCGCGCGTACCGCCGCGACGTCGAAGCCTTCGTCCCCGAGGGGTCCGTGGTGTGTGCTCATGCCGCTCGATTCCCTCCGCCGTCCCGGATCCCGCTGCCCGGTCAAGCCCTACCCAGGGCGGCACGCGCTGTCACGCGTCGCGTTCCGCATGCCGCGCGGTTCCGGCTCCAACGGAACCTGGCGGACCACGAGCGTGTCCACGGCCCCGACCACCCCGACACCCTCGTCGCCCGGGCCAACCTCGCCTACCTCCACGCCCTGCGGGGCGAGCCGGCCCGAGCGCGTGACCTGCACCGGCGGAACCTGACGGACCTGCGGCGCCGCCACGGCCCCGACCATCCGCACACCCTCAACGCCCTGGCCAACCTGGCCAGTTCCTACCGCGACACCGGTGACCTGGAGACGGCCGTCGGCCTCCACCGTCAGGTCGTCGCCGACTACGAACGGGTGCACGGGCCGGACCACTCCGAGACCGTCACGGCCCGCAGCAACCTCGCCTACGCCCTCCGGCTCGCCGGCGACACCGAGGCGGCCACCGCCCTCTTCGAGAGGGTGCTGGCCGACCGCGAACGCCTCTACGGCCCCGGCCACCCCCTCACCGAACTCGCCCGCGGCTTCCTCGGTCCCCGGTCCTGATTTCCGGTTTCCGGCCGGGTGTTGAACGGGCCCGGGCCGCCGTACGTATGGGAGGAGGGCCCTCTGATGCCCGGGGCTCCGTCGCTGACGACGTCGTACCGGTACGACACTGGGGGCCACGGATGCCACGGACGCCACAGACGCTACGGACGACCCGGACGCCACGGACGAAGCACGCGCGACGCACGCTCCGGCGGGTGACGCGACTCGCCGCCGTCGGCGGACTGCTCTGCGGCGGTCTGCTGGTCTCGAACGCGGTGGCCGGCGAACCGGCCGGGCGCGGCACGGGGCCCGGTGGCGCGGCGTCCGTCGCCGAGGTGGGGACGGGGCTGGTGACGAAGCTCGGCACCGCCCGTACCGCCGGTACCTGGATCGCCGCCGACGGGCGGCCGGTGGTCGCCGTGACGGACGAGGACGCGGCGGCCGAGGTACGGCGCGAGGGGGCGCGGGCCGAGGTCATGCGCTACAGCATGCGCGACCTCACCACCGCCACCGAGACGCTGCGCGCGGCGCCCCGGGTCCCGGGGACCGCGTGGGCCGTGGACTACGCGTCCAACCGGGTCGTGGTGCAGGCCGACCGGACCGTGTCCGCCGACGACTGGTCGCGGCTGACCGATGTCGCGGACGGGATCGGGGACTCCGTGGAGATGGAGCGGACCACGGGTGAGTTCCGTACGAAGGTGAACGGCGCCGCCCCGATCTTCACCAACAGCGACCGCTGTTCCGTCGGCTTCAATGTCACGGACGGCCAGGACAACTTCATTCTGACGGCCGGGCACTGCGGCCCGACGGGCACCACCTGGTTCCAGGACACGGCGGGCGGCACGCTCGTCGGCTCCACGGTCGCCACGACGTTCCCCGAGAGCGACTTCTCCCTCGTGCAGTACGAGAACCCGGCGTCCTTCGACGGCACGAGCACCGTCGACATCGGTGACGGCCAGGGCGTCCGGATCATCGGCGCGGCCGACCCGGTCGTCGGCCAGCAGGTGTTCCGCAGCGGCAGCACCACGGGGCTGCGCTCCGGGCAGGTGACGGCGCTGAACGTGACGGTGAACTACCGCGAGGGCACGGTCAGCGGTCTGATCCAGACCACCGTCTGCGCCGAGCCCGGCGACAGCGGCGGCCCGCTCCTCGCGCAGGGGCTGGCGCTCGGGGTGACGTCGGGCGGCAACGGGGACTGCACCGTCGGCGGTACGACGTTCTTCCAGCCGGTGTCGACGGCGATGGCGGCCCTCGGGGTGCAGCTCGCGGGCGTCGAGGCCGGCGGCGGCAACGAGACGGCGACCGGCAGCAGCGACGGGACGGTGGACTCGGCGGTCCCCGCGCCGACGGGCACGGGCACGGGCGGGGGCGTACCGGCGGGCAACGGGACCGGCACCGGGGCGGGCGTGGGCATCGGCGTCGGGGTCGGCACGGGCGGCGTCAGCTCGATCGTGGACTACCGGACCCTCGTGCCGGGGCTGTTCATCATCGCCGTGAGCCTGCTGGGGCTGACGATGGCTCAGCGGATGTGGTCGGAGAAGGCCAGTTACCGCAGCCAGTACTCGCAGAGCTGGGGCTGACGGTGCCGGGCCGACGACGGTCCCTGCCCGCGCGGCGGCCTCGACGCGGCCCCGTGGCCGGCCCGTAACGGCGTCCCGGCGGCGGGTGCCGGTGGCATGAATACCGCCTCCATGCCGTCATTTGGCCTGTCCTGCGCGGAAATTCGACCCAAAGTGAATCATGTCCCAATGGGACATTTGGGGTGTACGATCGGGCGCATGAAGGTTGAGGACGGTCGGCAGCGCAAGGCGCGGCGCACCCGCGAGGCGCTGGGCACGGCCGCCGCCGATCTCATGCTGGAGCGGGGCCTGGCGTGCGTCACGGTCGAGGCCATCGCCGAGCGCGCCGACGTCACCCGGCGCACGTTCAGCCGCCATTTCAGCGGCAAGGAGGACGCCGCCGTCGAGTCGACCCGTGTCGACGGCGAGCGCATCAACGACGCGCTGCGCGCCCGCCCGGCGGGCGAACCGCCTCTGGTGGCCTACCGGATGGCGGTCCGTGAGTGGCTGTTCGACGAGACGCGTCCGGGGCTGCACCGCCGCCCGTGCGGCCGGGCGCTGTTCGCGCTGATCGACCGTGAGCCGGTGCTGTTCGCGGCGTTCGAGCGGGTGCGGCTGGAGGCGCAGGAGGAGTCCGTACGTATCGTCGCCGCCCGGCTCGGCACGGACGCCGACCGGGATCCCCGCCCCGGGGTGGTCGTCGCCGCCGGCACCGGGGTGCTGATCGCCGCGCTGAGGCTGTGGGCGCGGGGCGCGGACGACGACCCGGAGAGCCTGCCCGCGGTGGTGGAGCGCGCGTACGACGCGCTGGGCAGGGAGGTCGCGGCGAGGAAGGGGCAACCCCTGGGGGAATCCCCTTACCCGGCGACCAAAAATCGTTTCTCCTTGCTTTGACGACTCCCCCCGGAACATCAGATTCCCCTCAACAAGGAATCTTCATGCCCCCACCAGAACTTCCTATTTGAGCGGAAGTGCGATCGGTGCTTTAGTTGCGGTGTCGAGATTGATCGGCCATGGGCAATCCGCAAACGGGGGTAAGAAAACATGGCGGCAACACCCGTAACAAACATATTCGAAAGTTCCGGTCCGCGACTGGATCCGGCCGTCCGGCTGGACGCCGGGCCGGCGGACATCGCCGAGCTGAAGCGGCTGCTGCGGCGCGGCGCCCGCGTCGCGCACGAGCAGTTCGACGAGGACACGCATCTGGACGAGGTCATCCCGAAGCCGTGGGGGTACGAGTACCGCGCCTTCGTGGACGAGTTCTTCGACTTCTGGGCGCTGCACATCGACGCCCCGCACAGCACCTCGGTGCATGTGCACCCGCGCAAGCTGACGTATCTGCTCTGTCTGGGGGGACAGGGCGTCACGACGGGCCTGGGCGGCGTGTCGATCCCGATCCGGCAGGGCAGCGTCGTACGGATCGCGCCCGGCGCGTTCCACGGCACGCGGAACGCGGGGGACGAACCGCTGGAGCTGATCGAGGTCGAGTCCCCGAGGAACAAGTTCGATCTGATGCGGCTCAAGGACGACTACAACCGGGCGGGAACGGCGTACGAATCGACCTCGCTCGAAACCCCGCGTCACCCGATGCGGAAAGTGGTCGCGTTTCCGAACACACGGATGCGGACGCGGACGCCCGACGGGCGTTTCCGGTTCGAACTCCGCACGGGAATGGACGTGTTCTACCGGCGGCGCGTCGAGGACCTCTTCCACATTCCGCTCTGCGTTTCCGGCGCGGTCTACTCCGATGTGGAGATCCTGACCGGCCGGCCGGAGGACACCCGGCGCGTCGAGGCCGACAAGCAGTATCTCTGCGTCAGCCGCGCCTGACGGGCGGAAGCCCGCCAGGGAAAACGCGGAGGAAAACGCCGAGGGAAGCGCAGAGAGAAAGCAAAGAGGGAAAGCGCGAGCGCGACAGGAAAAGCGCGACAGAAAAGTACGACAGAAAAAGTACGACAGAAAGATCTGGGGGGATCGTCATGTCTCACACTGCTGTCATCATCACCGGCCAGGGGTTCCAGGACCACGACGTCGTCTTCACCTACTACCGCCTGCTGGAGGAGGGCTGGCAGGTCGACATCGCCACGAAGAACGGCGACCCGACCACCGGCAAGTACGGTGTCCCGCTGCCCATGGACAAGACGGCGCGACCGCTCATCGCGTACGAGGACCTCGCCGTCGACCTGTACGACACCGTGATCCTCACCGGCGGCCACGAGGCGCCGGACCGGGTGCGGCAGGACCGCGACGTGCTGGACTTCGTCGCGGGGATGAACGAGGCCGGCAAGGTTGTCGCCGGGCTCTGCCACGGGCCGTGGATCATGGTGAGCGCCGGGGTGCTGCGGGGGCGGCGGGCCTGTGCGTACATCGGGCTGCGCGACGACGTGATCAACGCGGGTGCGGAGGTCGTCGACAGCGACGTCATCGTGGACGGCAACATCATCACCTGCTCGTACTACGGCTACATGGGCGCGTTCATGCGCGCCGTGTTCCAGACGACGGAGAAGCTCGCTGCGGAGAGCGCCGCCTGATGGGCCGTCACACGCAGGCGCGGGTGCCGGCGCAAGCGGGGGAGCAGCGCCCGGAGGCGGGGCGCGAGCAGGGGCGGGGGCTGCTCGCGCTCGACTTCGACGGGGTCGTCTGCGACGCCTTCGAGGAGTGCGCCCTGATCACCTGGCTCGGGGAGCACGAGCACGACCGGGCGCTCCCCGGGCCGGGCCAACTGGACCGGGTGCCGGTGGAGTTCACCACCCGGTTCCGGACGGTACGGGACTACGCGCGGGTGCTGGACCACTTCGTGGTGGCCCACCTCCCGGAGGCGGACGGGATCGGGTCCCAGGCCGAGTTCGACCGGCTGTACGCCTCGCTGCCCGACGCGCGTGTCCAGCGCTTCGTGGCGGGCGCCTCCGACGTCCGGGACTGGTTCCGCGAGTCGGAGACGGAGTTCTGGCTCGGGCTGCACACGCTCTACCCCGGTGTTCCCGAGCTGCTGCGGCGGGCCGGTGTGCCCGTGGTGATCGTGACGGCGAAGGACGAGCCCTCGGTACGGGCCATCCTGGGCCGGCACGGCCTGGAATCGGCGATCGCCGGGGTCTACGGGGAGTGCGCCGCCAAACCGGAGGCCGTCCGGGAGGCGTGCCTGCGACGGGGTGTGCCGCTGGAAGCCGCGACGTTCGTGGACGACAACCTGCCCAATGTGCGCAGGGTGTCGGCGACGGGCGCCCGGGCGTGGTGGGCGCAGTGGGGCTACCAGACCCCCGAACACCGCGCGGAAGCGGCCCAGTTCGGGATCACGGGGCTCGAACTCACCGGCCTGGCCGGCCTGCCGCTGACCATCTGACCCACCCCCGGGGAGGGCGTCCGGTGCGCTCGACGCGCCACCGGGCGCCCTTTCCCGTCCCCGATCACTCTCCAGGGGGTTTTCCATGACCACTGCCGCCACCGGGGCCGCGCAGCGCGGCGCCCCTCGACCACAACGATCACCGGCCTCTCTCCTTCCCTTCGCGGTGCAGCTCGCGCTGCTGGTGGCCATGGCCTTCGCCATCCCGGCGCAGCTCTATCTCGCGATACCGGTGGCCGACCGCATCCGGACCGCCTACGGGGTGGACGCGGCGTCCGCCGCCTGGACCGGGGCCGCGTTCTCCTTCGCGTACGCCCTCGGCTTCCTGGTCTTCGGGCCGCTGTCCGACCGCGTCGGCCGCCGTCCCGTCCTCGCGGGCGGCGCCCTCGCGACGGCCGTGACCACCGCGCTGACCGCCGCCGCGCCGGGGCTCGGCTGGTTTCTCGCCGGGCGGGCGCTGCAGGGGTTCGCGGCGGCGACGTTCGCGCCCGTCGCGCTCGCCTACGTGACCGAGCGCGCGCCCGCCGCCCGGCGTCCGGTCGCGCTCTCGCTGCTCACCACCGGGCTGCTGGGGGCGGGGATCGCCGGGCAGGTCTTCGGCGAGCTGGTGACGGAACACGCGGACTGGCGCACCGCGTTCTGGCCTGCGGCCCTGGTGTACGCGGTGGCGGCCGTGGCCTTCTGGCGCATCCTGGCCCCCGACTCCGACCCCGACTCCGGCTCGGGTCCTGTCGCCGCTCCCTCCGCCCGTGCCGTGGCCGGCACGGCGCTCGCGCTGCTCCGTACCCGTGGTCCGGCGGCCGTGTTCGCCGCCGCGTTGCCCGTGTTCGGCAGCTTCGTCGCCTTCTACGCCGTTCTGGAGCGGGAGCTGCGCCTGACGTACGGATTCGACTCCAACGGGCTGCTGCTCGCCCAGGCCGCCGGGGCGCTGGGGCTGCTGGTGGGGCCGCTGGTGAACCGGCGCTTCGGCGCCGCCGGGCCCCGGGCGCTCGCCCTCGCCGGGTATCTGACGGCGTCGGCGGGGCTGCTGCTGGCGCTGCTCGCCGGGATCGCCGCCGTGCCGGGCGCGATGATCGGCGCGGGGGCGCTCTTCGTCGCGGGTACGGGGCTGATCGTGCCGGGGATCGTCGGCCTGCTCCACCACCTCGCCCCGCACGCACGGGGAACGGCGGGCGCGGTCAACACGTTCGCCCTGTTCGCCGGCGCGTCGGCCGGGCAGCTCGCCGCGGCGCATCTGGGCCTCCGGCCCATGCTCGCCGTGCTCGTGGCCGCCACCCTGCTCGCCTGCCTGACGGTGGCCACCGGCACCCGCCCGCGCACCTCTCCCTCCCGCCCCGACTCCCGCCCCCATTCCCACCTCGACAACTCCCGCCCCGACTCCCGCCCGACCAGGAGCCTGCCATGACCGTGACCGCTCCCCGGCGCGTGCTGTCCGTGCTGACCAGCCACGATGCGCTCGGCGACACGGGCGAGCCCACCGGCTTCCATCTCGGCGAGACCGTCATCCCCTGGCAGCGGCTGCGCGCCGAGGGCCACGCGGTGGACTTCGTCTCCGTACGTGGCGGCCGGCCGCCCGTCATCGGGTACGACCGGGACGACCCGGCCCAGCGGGCGTTCCTGGCCGATCCGGCGGGCGGCGGCCGGCTCGCCCGTACGCCGCGGCCCGAGGAGGTGGATCCGGGGGCGTACGCGGGGGTGCTCTTCGTCGGCGGCCACGGCACCATGTGGGACTTCCGGGGGCACCCGGTCCTGCACGAGATCGCGCGGCGGGTGTACGAGTCGGGTGGGGTGGTCGGCGCGATCTGCCACGGCCCGGCGGCGCTCGTCGACCTGATCCTCTCGGACGGTACGCACCTGGTGGACGGCCGCGAGGTGACCGCGTTCTCCCACGCGTCGGAGACCGCGCGCGGGCTGGCGGACGTCGTACCGTTCTCGCTCCAGACGGCGCTGGAGCAGCGCGGCGCGGTCTTCTCCGCGGCCCCCGACCGTGCGCCGCACGTGGTGGTGAGCGGCCGGCTCGTCACCGCGCAGAACCCGCAGTCGGCGGCCGGGCTCGCGGAGCGGATGGCCGAACTGCTCCGTCTGCGCGCGGGGTTGTCCCGTGGCTGATCCGGAGTGCTCGCGCCCTCCGGCGCAGTTCAGAGCATGATGAGCAGGCGCGTGTTCGGCTTGAGCTTCCTGTTCACCGAACGGCTCTGCACGTACACCTCCAGCTTGGGGTTGCGCCCCGCCTTCACGGAGACGGTCCCCTGGATGCCCGTGCCGAACAGAAGGCTGCGCGCCGCGTCGCCCGTGTAGGCGCGGTCGGTGTCCTTCTCTACCACGATGACTTCCTTGTCGGGCTGAACCTGTACCCGGCTGCCCAACTGGTAGTAGCACGAGCCACGTTCGTACGTCACGCCCGGATGCGAATCGACGAAGGACCGGATCTCGATCTCGGTGTCGACCTTCAGGAGCCGGTACTTGTCGGCCGCCACCGGTTCGAGGTTCGCCCGTACGTCGTCGACGGATAGGTCCTGGCCGACCGCGAACAGGTTCTTCGTGCCGCGCACGCCCTGCTCGCGGCCGCGGAGGAAGCTGGTGGCGGCGGCCCGCACGGTGCCGATCGCCTCCTCGACACCCTCCTGGGAGTCCGCGTCCCAGATGGCGATGTTCCCCGCCGGGAAGCCGTAGTTCTGGGCGGTCCGCTTCGCCAGGGAGTTCGGAACTAGGATCGCGGATGTCCAGTGGCCCGGGAGCGCCCCCATCTTCGCCGCGATCCTGTCCAGCCAGGGGCCGAGGATGGTCATGTCGCCGTCGTGTCGCCGGTCTCCGCCGGAGGCGTTCTCCTCTCCGTCCGTCACCACGATCTGGAGGAAGCTGTGCTCGCCGTACTCCTCCCAGATATGGCCCAGGTCGTCCAGGGACTTCAGAGAGGCCTCGATGAGTGCGGTGGCGCCGTTGTTGACCTTGTACAGACCGCGCATGGAGGGCAGGTGTTTCACATCCATGTCCCAGACCAGGTTCTCCACCCTGTGGTCGAAGGAGTAGAGGCTGATCCGGGTCTCGTGGCCGAGGTTGTCCGACTCGGCTTTCAGGCCCGCCACGAATTCGTCCACGACCCGTATGAGCTGACCCTGGTGCTGATGCATGGAACCCGAACAGTCCACGACCAGCGCGACGTGATTCACCTTGTGCTGGATCTTGTTGGCGGACATGCGTGTGCTCCTTCTCCGAGGCTCCCCGAGCGATGTCTTCACACTATGGGGAGCCACTGACAACGGAGCCTGACGGAGGATCAACGGAGGACCGCCCGCCCGCCCCGGACCCAGGAAGGTCCGGGACGGGCCGCGCCCCCGGGCGGCGCGTACGGGCCCGTCTCACCCGGCGGAGCCGCCGCTCACGCCTGCGGCGGAGCCGACGCCACCAGGTGGAGTTCGACCGTCTCGTTGGACGGCTTCCCGTCCGGGCCCGGTGTCGCGGAGACCTGCGCGGCGAACTCGACCGCCCGCGCCTCGTCCTTCACGTCGATCACCCAGTAGCCGGCCAGGATCTTCTCGGCCCGGAAGTGCGGTCCGGCCGTCACCTCGGGTCGGCCGCCGTCCCGCGCGCTCACGGACGTGACCTGGCCCGGCCCGCCGAGCCCCTCCGCCTTCACCAGCTCACCGTTCTTCACCAGCTCGTCGTTGAGCCTGCCCATGTGCTCGACCATCGCGCCCAGGGCCTCCGGCGTGTAGGCGGCCATGTCGGCGTCCCAGGTCTCGCGGTTCCCGAAGAGCTGCACCATGTACTTCATGTCGTGACTCCTTTGTCCGGTCCGGGGGTTCGGCCCCGGCTTCCGTCCGGGGCTTGTGAGGGGTTGACCGTCCGCGGCCCCGGAACTCATCGCACCTCGCGCCAGGAGCCGGGAGATCTTTTCGGTCCGGCGAAGAGGAATTCCTCCGTCCGGGGATTATGCGGTCATTTCGTGCGTATTCTCGGCCGTTCCCGAACGTGGCGAACCGGCGTATTTCCCGGTATGCCCGATCAGCCAGTTCCCGGGAAGCGCCCGGCCGAGAGCGAGCCGCATACCGAGGGCCGTCGCCTCCGCCGCCGACGCCGGATTCTGCCCCGTGACCAGGTTTCCGTCGCGTACGACATGCGGCGCGAAAGGCTCGCCCGCCTCGTACCGCGCCCCTCGCTCGCGCAGCGCCTCGTCGAGGAAGAACGGCACGGTGGCGGCCAGCCCCGCCGCCTCCTCCTCGGCCCGGGAGAAGCCGGTGACCCGGCGCCCGGCGACCAGCGGTGCCCCGCCGGGCGCCCGGGCCGGCAGCAGCGCCGCCACGCCGTGGCAGACCGCGACCACCACGCCGCCCCCGGTGTGGAAGCGGGTGAGGAAGCCGGCCAGCCGCGGATCCTCGGGAAGGTCGAGCATGGCGCCGTGGCCGCCCGCGATCAGCACGATGCCGAAGTCGGCGGGGGTGCAGCGGTCGGCCGTCGTGGTCGCGGCGAGACGCTCGCGTACGGTGCCGTCGTCGAGGAAGAGGCGTTGCGGCAGGTCGGAGCGGTCGACCCCGCCGATCGTCGGGGTGCCCTCGCGGGTGCCCGCGAAGGCGAAGTCCCAGCCGGCGCTCGTCAGGGCGCGCCAGGGGTAGGCGGCCTCGGGCAGCCAGAAGCCGGCCTGCCGGCCGCCGGGCAGCCGCGCGACGCTGCTCACCACGATCAGCCCGCGCCGCGCCGGCCCCCCGAGAGGCCCGTTCTCCCCGCCCGCCAGGTCCACCCCGCCCGCCCGGCTCTCCGTGCCCGCCCAGCTCTCCGCGCTCGCCCCGCTCTCTCCGGGCTCTTTCATATGCATTCCATTCTCCGAAGGGAGCCCACCGTAACGAATTGCCTCCATGAATTTCTCTATGGGGGCGATCGGGCAGATTATTTGGCGGCCGGGATTCCCGGTGCCTACATTCGGTGAACCGGAATCGCACCACGGAAATTGGAGAACCGTAATGCCCAAGAAGGTTCTGTTCGCGCTCACGAGCCATGGCACCCTCGGCGACACCGGCCGGTCCACCGGCTTCTACGTCCCCGAGGTGGCCCACCCCGCCGCCGTGTTCCGTGCGGCGGGCTACGAGATCGCGTACGTCTCCGTGCGGGGCGGCGAGCCGCCGCGCGACGGGTACAACGCGGAGGACCAGGTGCAGGCCGACTTCCTCGCCGACCCCGACACCGTCGCCGCGCTCTCCCGCACGGCGGCGCCCGGCGAACTGTCCGCCGACGACTACGACGTCGTGTTCTACGCGGGCGGCCACGGCGCGATGTGGGACCTGCCCGGCGCCACGGAGCTGGCCGCGCTGGCCGCCGGGGTCTACGAGCGGGGCGGCGTCGTCGCCGCCGTCTGCCACGGCCCGGCCGGGCTGGTCAACATCCGGCTCGGGGACGGCTCGTACCTGGTGGAGGGCAAGCAGGTCTCGACGTTCACCAACGAGGAGGAGCAGGCGGTCGGGCTGACCGAGGTCGTGCCGTTCCTGCTGGAGAGCAGGCTCGCCGAGCGCGGTGCGAAGATCACCAAGACCGGGAACTTCGCCGAGCACGCCGTCGCCGACCAGCGGCTCGTCACCGGCCAGAACCCGGCCTCGGCGCTGCGGGTCGCGGAGCTGGTCGTCGAACAGCTGGAGGCCCCGCTGGAGGCCCCGGCCGCCTGACCCACCGCCTGACCCGCCCCCTGACCGCCCCCTGACCCACCGCCTGACCTGCTGCCTGATCGGGGGCGTGCAGATCCGGAAGGGTGGAATCCCGGAGGCGTGGACACGCGCTCCCTCATGCATGTGGCCGCTTCTCGTGCTCTCGGGCACGGGAAGCGGCCATACGTACGTATTCGCCGCGCCCTTACGGGTGTTTTCCACCGACCCGACCGCGCCGCCACGGCATTTCGCGCAGCATGGGCCGAGGGCCTGACCCGTAAGCCGGCAGCCCCCCCGAACACCCGGACACCCAGACACCCGGCCTCCCCCGTACGCCCCGCCGAGTGCCGTGAACCCGACGCCCAACGCCCAACGACCGACGACCGACGAGCACCACCACCCCGCCGGGCACCGCGCGGGGCGAACGAACGCACAGGGGGACGGCCTTGACCATGGCGGTACAACTGAGCTGGCTGCGGACGTTCGTGACCGTCTACCGCCTCGGCTCCTTCACCAAGGCGGCCCAGCGGCTCGAACTCTCCCAGCCCACCGTCACCCACCAGATCCGCAATCTCGAACGGGAGCTGGGCAAGTCGCTCTTCGAGCGCATCCCCCAGGGCGCCCTCCCCACGCCCGCCGCCGAGACCCTGCTGCGTGAGGTGCAGGGCCCGGTCGACGCCCTCGGCACGGTGGTGGAGCGGCACTTCGGCGGCGCCCCCGACGGCCATCCGCTCTACGTCGGCGGGCCGGTGGAGCTGATCACCTCGCGCGTGCTGCCCGCCGTCAGCGACCTCGTCGCCGACGGACTGCGCCTCACCTTCGGCTTCGGCCTCGCGGACGACCTGCTCGGCCGGCTGATCAGCGGCGACTTCGATCTCGTCCTGTCGACCGTACGGCCACGGCTGCGCGGCATCACCGCCACGACCCTGGTCGACGAGGAGTTCGCGCTCCTCGCCTCCCCGGAGCTGGCCAAGGACATCCCCACCGACCGGCTCACGGAGAAGGACGGCCCGTCCGTCCTCGCCAAGTATCCGTTGATCGCGTACGCCGAGTCCCTGCCGATCATCCGCCGCTACTGGCTCACGGTCTTCGGGCTGCGGCCGACCGCCGCGCCCTCCCTCGTCGTGCCGGACCTGCGAGGGGCGCTCGCCGCCGTCAAGTCCTCGGCGGGCATCTCCGTGCTCCCCATCTATCTGGCGGCGGAGGAGCTGGTGCGCGGCGAGGTCGTCAAGCTGCTGGACCCCGAACTCCCGCCCATCAACACCTTCTACCTCGCCACGCGGGACGGGGATCTGGGCCGTTCGGACCTCTCCCTGCTCCACGGCCAGCTCCTGATGAAGGCCCGGCTCTGGATGTAGCAACCGGATGTAGTCGAACGCGGCACACACCCCTGCTACTCTTCGCTGCCAATCGATCACATTGCGTCGCGTCACGTCATCAACACGTCATCAAAGGGGTGTCTGTGAAGGTCGCCTGCGTCGGCGGCGGGCCCGCCGGACTGTACTTCTCGATCCTGATGAAGCGGCAGGATCCGTCCCACGAGATCACCGTCTACGAGCGGAATCCGGCCGGTTCGACCTACGGCTGGGGGGTGACCTACTGGGCCGGTCTCATCGAGAAGCTGCGCGCCCACGACCCCGAGTCCGCCCGTACCATCGGCGAGCGCTCGGTCCGCTGGAGCGACGGGGTCGCGCACGTGGGCGACCTGACCACCGTCCACCACGGCGACGAGGGCTTCGGCATCGGCCGCCGTGAACTGCTCGACATCCTCGCCGACCGGGCCAGGGAGCTCGGCGTACGCGTCGAGTACGAGCACGAGGTCACCGCCGGGCCGGACGAGGGGGAGCTGGCCGGCGCCGACCTCGTCGTGGCCTGCGACGGCGTCAACAGCGCCCTGCGCGAGCGCGCCGCCGACCACTTCGGTACGGAGGTCACGGCGGGCCGCAACAAATACGTCTGGCTCGGCACCACCAAGGTCTTCCACGCCTTCACCTTCGCCTTCCGGGAGACCGAGCACGGCTGGATCTGGTGTTACGGCTACGGGTTCAGCGACCGCCACAGCACCTGCATCGTCGAGTGCTCCGAGAAGACCTGGACGGGCCTCGGCCTCCACGAGACGAACGAGGCCGACAGCCTCGCCCTCCTGGAGAAGCTCTTCGCCGTGCCGCTGGACGGGCACGCGCTCATCGGCCGGGCGAACTCCGACGGCGCCGCCGCCCAGTGGCTCACCTTCCGCACCCTCACCCACCGCACCTGGTCGCACGGCCGCGTCGTCCTGCTCGGCGACGCCGCGCACACCACGCACTACTCCATCGGCGCGGGCACCACCCTCGCGCTGGAGGACGCCATCGCCCTGGCGGGCGCGCTGCGCGAGCACGCCGAGCCGGCCGCCGCCCTCGCCCACTACGAGCGCGAGCGCCGCTCGGCGCTGCTCCCGGTCCAGAGCGCGGCCCGCTACAGCGCGCGCTGGTACGAGAACCTGACGCGCTACATCCATCTCCCGCCCGCGCACATGTTCGCGCTCCTCGGCCAGCGGCACTCCCCGCTGCTCCCGTACGTCCCGCCCGCGCTCTACTACCGGCTCGACCGCGCGGTGAGCCGGTCGGCGGCGCTCCGCGGCCTCAAGCGCCGGGTGGGCCCGAGGCTCGCGCGGACGCTCGCCCGCGCACGCCGGGCTGGGCGGCGGGACGGCCGGCAGGACGGCCCGAAGAGCTAGTGCCGTAACAGGCAGCGTTCGCGTGACGCTAGCGCCGGGGGACCACACCGAGTTCGATCATGCTGGTGGCGGTGTCGAGGACGGAATCGGACGGTGGCCGGGAGGTCCAGCCCAGTTCCCTCTCCGCCTTGGCCGCGCTGCTCCGGTCCTCGCGCCCCCAGAACCCGAGCGCCAGACGGCCGCTCGGGTCGAAGCGGGCCATGACCCACAGCATCCAGTACGGCATCGCGCCCGTCCCGATCCGGTAGCCGCGCGACCGGTAGCGACCGGCAAGCACCGACGCCATCTCGCGAGCCCACATGAACTGTCCGGCGGCGATGTACCGGTTCCCTGCCGCCGAAGGCGTCTCCATGGCGAGCCGGTGCAGGCGGGCCAGGTCGCGGACGTCCACGACGTTCCAGCCGATCTTCGGGACGACCGGCAGCGTGCCCCGCATGATCCGCCGGATCAGCTCCAGCGAGGTGTTGACGTCGGCGTTCAGCATCGGGCCGAGGATGGTGCACGGATTGAGTACGACCAGCTCCAGTCCGGATTCGCGGGCGAAGTCCCAAGCCGCCCTCTCGGCCAGCGTCTTGCTTTTCGCATACGGGCCTGCCTTGCCCGGGTCGCTCCAGTCGGCCTCGGTGAACACCCGGTCGCTGTCATGCCCGTAGTGCACGGCGGCCTCCGAAGAGGTCAGCACCACGCGGCGGACGGTGCCACTGGACTCGGCGGCCCGCAGTACGCGCAGTGTGCCCTCGACAGCGGGGCGGATCACCTCGTCCTCGTCGCGCGGGATATTGCTGGGGAACGGCGACGCCACGTGCCAGACGTAGGCGCACCCGTCGACCGCCTCGGTCCAGCCGGCGTCGCCGGTCAGGTCGGCCTCGGCGAACTCCAGCTCGCCGCCCGTACGTTCGGCCAGCGCGCGCAGGTGGGCGACGTCGGCGGTGCGCAGGTCGCGCACCGTGCCGCGTACGGAATAGCCCTGAGTCAGAAGCTCGGCGATGCAGTGTCCGGCGAGGTATCCGGTGGCCCCGGTGATCAGAACTTTCATGAGTGCCTTCACCAATCTAAACGATGTTCAGAATGTAAGCAGTGTATAGATTGGTGGGCTCTAGACTCAAGGCGTGCCTTCCAGTGAATCCAAGTCCGCCTACCATCACGGCGCTCTGCGCGAGAGGTTGATGACTGCCTGCCTCGCGCTGATCGAGGCCGAGGGCATCGGCGCGGTCAGCCTCCGGCGGGTCGCACGGGAGGCCGGGGTGAGCCCGGGGGCGCCGTACCACCACTTCCCCGACCGCGCCACGCTGCTCCACACCATCACCGCCCAGGGCTTCGAACTCCTGGTCACCGAGCTACGGGCGGCCCACGACGGAGCCGGTACGCCGGTCGAGGCGCTGGGAGCGATGATCGAGGCGTACGTGCACTTCGCCCGCGAGCACACCGGGTACGCCCGGCTGATGTACCGGCCGGAGCTGTCCCGGACGACCAAGGACCCGGCGGCCGAGGCCTTCGCGCAGGAGGGATTGCGGCTGGCCACCGACACCGTGCTGGCCGCCCAGCGCGAGGGCACCGCCCCGCCGGGCGACCCGGCTCCGCTGGTCACCATGGTCTGGTCACTGGGCGCCGGTCTGGCCATGCTGGCCATCGACGGCCCGATGGACGACATGTCAGCCGCGCGCGGCTCCAGCACCGCCGAGCTGACGGCCCAGGTCGCGGCACTCTTCCGGCAGATGCTGCAAGACGCCCCGAAAGGTGTCTGAACGCGGTTCCAGGCGGCGTCGGCCCTGTCTGCGGCGGCGCGTAGGTGCCGGTCGTCGGCGTGGCGGTTCCGCCGGATGAAGCAGCGGCGGATCGGGCTGCCCTGCTCCTTGTGGCCGGCGTGGTCCGTGCCGTCAAGGCCTTGTTCTCGTATAGCTACGGCGACCGGACATGGAACGCTGCGTAACGGTCGGAGGCGGTGTTGACGGGCCTTCAGCACCCAGATGCTCTGGGCTTTCACGAGTGCGGACCAGTGGTCGAAAATACGGGCACCCCCGTCCTCCCACTCCGTCAGGCGGGGGCGTCGTCGTACCTAGCTCACGTCTGGCACTGCTTCGTCGCGGCTCCGCTCCAGTTGCTCCACGCCCCGCCGGCCGGCCTCACATGGACCCGAATTTCGGCGGTTACGTTGACGGGGCCGCAGGCGCGGTCGGTGTTGCCGAGCTCGATCGGACCGATCGTGGACCTGCGCTGGACGGTCGTGCGGCCGTTGCCGAGCTTGACCCAGTGGCCGCCTTCGCGGATCCGGAAAAATGCTTCGTAGTCGACGTAGGAGGCGTGGCCGCGGGAGTTGGTGATGACGGCGTGGGCGGTGATGTTCCGCATGAAGACCTTGCCGTCCTTCCACCGTTCGGCGGAGATACAGCCCTGTGCGCCGATGTTCTGGGTCGAGACGGCACCTCCGCAGGCAATGGCGGTGGCGTGGGCGTCTGCCGGCAGTGCCATCGCGGTCAGCAGGGCTGCTCCCGCTGTGGCGGCGAGTTGTTTCAGTTTCATGGGTTCCTCCCGGTCGGGATGTGCCGAAGGCCAGTCACTCGTTCAACTCAACGAGCCGCCCCGGCACAGGGAAACGACCTCCACAACGGTCACACAGCGCTACATGTCCGTTCGCCGTGGCCATACGAGAACAGGGCCCTGACCGGGGGGCGCCCCCAGTTCGAGGCAGCCCTCGCCGCCGCCCGCGCCATCAAGGCCCACGCCCCGCACTGCCGGGTCATCCTCACCGTGTACGAGATGAAGCGCCTCGGGCGCGACGCCGCCGAACTCACCGCGCTCGCCGACCATCTCACCGCCCACGGCCTGATCCTGGAGATGCTCGCCGGACCCCTGCCCGGGATCTACGTCCCCAGCAGGCCCGGAGTCAGCCCGGGCGGGCTCGGTTCAGCCCAGTTCGATGCTGGTGACGGCGTACATTCCCGCCAGGTCCACGTCGGGGGCGGGGCCCGTGTACATGCGGGCGGCCTCGAACGACGGAGTCAGCCCGAACCGCTCCATCAGCCGTACGGAGTGCTGGTTGACGTCGGGGACGTCGATCGCCAGCGGGGTCCCCGGGGCGGTCGCGGCCAGCGCGTCCAGCAGGGTCGCCGCGATCTCGGGCGAGGAGGCGTAGAGCGGCCCGACACGGCAGGCGCCGCGGGCCGCGCGGCGGACGGCGAAGCCGTGGAGTTCGCCGTCGCGGACCGCCGCCAGCGCGGTGCGGTCGGGCAGGCTCACCCACGCGGCGAGGAAGGTGTCCCGGGGCGCGGGGAAGAACCGCCGGTCGTACGCGGCGAGTTGGGCAAGGGGGACCGTACGGGCGTGCAGCAGCCTGACGCCGTCCCCGGGCCGGGCGTCCGCGTCGCCCACCGGGACGCCTTCGTAGCGGATGTTGTTCCAGGCGCGGCGGAAGCCGGATCTGCGGTAGTTCTCCTGCTGGCCGATCACCCCGTCGAGGCCGATGGTGCGGCCGGCGAGGCGTTCGATGCCCGCGCGCCAGACCTGGATCCCGTAGCCCTGGCCGCGCACCGGCGGGGTGGCGATGTAGAAGCCGACGAAGCCGAAGTCCGTTCCGTACCGCACGGCGGAGATGGAGGCCACGGCCCGGCCGTCGAGCCGGCCGAAGAGGAAGCCGCCGGGATCGGCCGGGAAGAAGGCGTGCCCGTCGGAGCGGCCCGGGTTCCATCCCTCGTCGTGCGCCCACTCACCGAGCTGGGTGATGTCGTCGACGCTCGCGCCCGTGACCTCGAACTCCGCCATGCTTCCGCCTTCCGTACCGCCCCCGTGCCGTCCCTGGGTTTCCGTGCGGGGCACAGGATTTCACGCGGGCGGAGAGGCCCGGGACCACCGCGCCGGGGAGGCTCCGGCGGGCGGCCCGTGCGGTGTCACCGGGCAGCATGCCGTTTCCGGTCCCGTCGCCGGAACGGGAACGAGCCCGGGAGCCGGAGGTGGAGGCGGAACCGGTTGAACCACCGGGGCTTTCGGTGTCTCCGGTGGCCGGGGCGTGGCGCGTGGCGCGGTAGTACGTACGCGGGTACGGGCGCGGGCAGTGCTCTGAGGGTGTACCGGCCGCTGAAGTCGTCGGCGTCGAGAGTCAACTCCGTTCCCGCGAGGAGTCGTTCCTGTGCGGCTTTCTGTGCCTGGGGGTCATGGCACCAGGACCGGAGTGCGGTGGGTGCGTCCGGAACGGGCGCCTGTACGGGGACGAGCGTGCCCGGCGGAGCCCACCCGGCACCGGGGTCGGGGGCGAGGCCGTCGGCGATGCGCCGGGCCTGGTGGCGGAGGAAAGAAAGGGCGAACTCCGGTGATGCCGCCTGCCGGGCGGCGAGGACGAGCCGTACCCACGTGCCGTTGACGGGCCCCTCGCAGAGCACGGTCACGTGGTAGAGCCGGGCGGCGTTCATGTCCGCCGCCCGGCGGGGGGCCGCTGCTGCCGGTGGAGTCGTCGGGCAACTCCCGTCAGCCCAGTTCGCGGAGCAGTGCGACAAGGTGCTCGGCACGCCCGGCACGTACACCCGGATGCGGCAGCGAGCAGCCGACGCGGGCAACCCCCTCTGGTTCATCCCCTACCTCCAGTTGGAGCGCGAGGTGGCAAGCATCTGCGACTACGCCGCCACCCGCGTCACGGGCATACTGCAAACCCCGGAGTACGCCGAAGCGGTCTTCCGGTCCGCCCGTCCGCAGGACTCGGCAGTCCAGATCAAGAAGCTGGTGGAAGACCGGATGCGGAGGCGGGAGGTGTTCGAAGGACCGAACCCGCCATCGCTCTGGGTGATCCTGCACGAGGCGGTTCTCTGGTCCGGCGTGGGCGGCGCAAGTGTCATGCAGGGGCAGCTTCAGCACCTGGTAGATGCGTCCGAGTCTCCGCACATCACTGTCCAGGTTTTTCCCTTCAGCGCGGGCACCGCGTCGCGAGCACTACCGTTTAAGGTGCTCACACGGCAGGACGGAACCGAAGCCCTGTACGAGGAGACTTATGTGCGAGGGCAGGTGGAAGACTCCGCAGAAGCGGTAGCCGAAGCACGAGCGGCCTATGAGCGGTTGCGCGCGGATGCGCTGTCACGCGATGACTCCCTCTCTCTCATCCGGCACGTTATGGAGGCGTACACCCATGACCCCCACCCCCGACCTCTCCCGCACGGAGTGGGTCAAGAGCAGCTACAGCGAAGGGAACGGAGGCGACTGCGTCGAATGGGCCCCCGCATGCGCGGCTTCCGGCGTCGTCCCCGTCCGTGACTCCAAGGACCCGAACGGACCCGTCCTGGGCTTCCCCGTCAGTTCGTTCACTTCCTTCGTGACGGGCGTCAAGACCGGCGAGTTCCGCACCGCCTGATCCCGCAGCACAGCGCGTACCGATTCACCGGGCCCCGTCACCCTCTTCCGGTGTGACGGGGCCTGGTTCAGCGAACGCTACGAGCGCGTATGTGGCCGGTCGAGCCTGACCCCGAAGAAACCCGCTGCCGTCTTCCCCTGCAGGGCGGCCGTCTCGTTCGGGTAGTCATCGCGTACCTCGGTGACCATGCGAACCGCACGACGGTGGAGCTCACTGAGGGCCGTCGCATCGAACGCACCGGACTATCCGTCAGTTAGATTCGTGGGTTCGGGGCATGCGCAGGTTCAGAGGCTCTGGCCGCCGGACGCGTCAATGATGGAGCCGGTCGCCCACTGGAAGGCATCGGAGAGGATGGCGGGGACCATCGCGGTGATGTCGTCGGTCCTGGCGATCCGGCCCTGGGCGATCGTGTTAGCGGCGAGCTTCTGCACGTCGGGCGAGCGCATGATGCCTCCGCCGAAGTCGGTGGCGACCGCGCCGCCCATGAGGGTGTTGACCCGGATGGACCGCTCGGCGAGTTCGACGGCCTGGTAGCGGGTCAGGACCTCGATCGCGCCCTTGGTGGCGGCATAGGCGGACATCCCGGGTACGACGCCCCGGGTCAGAGCTGTCGACACGTTGAGCACACGGCCACCCTCGTTGATCAAGGGCAGCAGCGCCTGGGTGAGAAAGAACGGTGCCTTGAGATTGATCTGTACCAGCTCGTCGAACTGGTCGGGCGTGGTCGCCTCGTACGGCGCGTACGTGCCGATGCCGGCATTGTTGACCAGGTAGTCGAAGGTCTCCACGCCGAACCGCTCCCGCAGCGTGCTCCGCACGGTGGTGGCGAACTCCGGGAACGTGTCGGTCTGAGTGACGTCGAGCCGGCAGAAAACGAGGTCTGGAGCAGTGGCTTCGGTGGCCGCACGCTCGCTGGTGAGATAGGTGCCCAGCACTGCGACACCCGAACGCGTCAGGTGCTGCGCCATGCCTTGGCCCAGCCCGCGCCCAGCGCCCGTGACCAGGGCAACCTTCCGGTCCGCCATGAGGGTCCTTCCGTCGGTGGGATCGACCCCACGATGAAGGAAGCGCTCTGCTTGGGCCATGAGTTGTCCGCTGAACGGACAACCGCCGGATCACAGCGTCGAAAGCCCGCGTTCCAGTGCGACGGCGGCCCGGTGGACGGGCGCCGCGAACCGGTCCGCGGGCCGCTGCGCCGCGGTGGCGATCTGCAACGACGCCCGCCGCCCATCGGGCAGATCGACCGGCACGGCGTAGCAGGTCAGCCCCACGAACACATCCTGGTCGTCGACCGCGGCACCGAACGGCCGACGTCGCGCCGCCGGCATCGCACCGGGGGCGAGGACCATCGCGGCGGCCGTCGCCGCCGGCATCTGCGCACCGCTACGAGCGTCGATCGGCAACGCGTCCTGGCCCGGGACCATCTCCAGGGCCACGAAAGAGCCCTCCGACGGTACGACCAGGGACACCGCGGCGCCTGTTTGTTCCCGCAGGTGTTGGATGACTTTCGAGGCGGTCTCACGTAGACCGGCCAGTGGCTCCACCCGCCGTGCCAGGCCCAGCAACGACGCGGACAGAGCCCAATGGCCGTCAGTCCGCTCCACCGCGCCGGACTCGCGCAGTTGACCGAGCAGCCGGTGCACCGTCGGGCGAGGCAGCCCCGTCAACTGCGCGAGACGCGCCACCTGATGCTCCCGGCCGGCCTCGGGAAGAGCCCGCAACACCCGGAAGGCACCGTCGACTACACCGCGCGGCTCCCTCTCAGCCATCAGGCCCCCTGCTTCCACCACAACCACCACGGACGAGGACGAGGATATGCGCTCACGCGTCGTACGGACGGACAGCAGGACCCAGCATGGCAGCGACGAGACAGCGGTCATCGGCGGCATGGACACCCACGCCTTCTGCACACTGCAACGGCTTGCACACGACCCAAAAGACATGGCGCAGGTCCTCTACCAGGTCGTCCGGGAACTGCAGCCACTCCTCGCCACCTGGGCCGGCACCTGCCCCACCTGCCACCGCGACATTCCCACACCACCAAGAGATGGATCGCGACGGTGTGTGATCGTTCAGATGGTGCGTCCTGCGCACGGTGCCCGGCCGGGGCCTCACGGTGCCTTTCATCAAGTCGGTTTCACCGGGCTTCATGCTCCTGGTGCTGTGAGGGCTTCGTTACCCAAGCTGGCCCGGTCGAGGGTTTCCCGCTCCTAGGGGCGCTGTCCCGGCTTGTCGACGACAGCTCGCTTGATGATCGCGCTGGACCCGGTGAGCTCGCCCTTCTTCTGTCCGTCCGGGAGGTCTTCGACGGCGATGCTGCGCTCTCCCAGGAATTGCTTCGTCTCCTTGTCGAAGATCAGCTCCTGGCGCTCTCCATCGTTGACGCGCGCGACGGCCACACCGTGTCGCCCCGCCGCGTCGACCGCGTCCGGAATGAGGACAACCCCGGGAATCTTGGCTGCCGCCCGGTAGAGAGCCGCGCTCTGGGCGGGCGGCATCAGCACCTCGAACGACAGATCACCGACCTTCACGAAGGTGTTCTGGTCCTCGCTCTCGCCTCCCTCGCTGACCCGGTGGAGCCACGTCAGCATCTCGTCGGGGTCGGTCGGCAGGGTCTGCAGGTTCCGGTAGTTGGCGGCGGCTTCATGGAGCGGGAGACTGGGCGGCAGGGCGTTCTCGCCCCTGCCGTTGCCCTCGCGAACCAACCCCGTGTGCAGGCCGTCCACCGAAAGCCACACCTCCCGCTTGTGGTGGGGATCCAGCTTTGCAGTCCTGCCCTCCCCGTGTGCCGTGTAGCCCACCCTGCTCTCGACGTACACGAACTGGTCGTCGCGGATGTCGCCGGGCACCTTCTCGCGCTCGGCCGCCAACGCAATGTTCTCCAGCAACGCCACGGCTTCCTTGGCCGGAGGTTGAGCGTTCGCGCCCCCGCCGGACGGTGGGAGGACCACGAAGGTGACGGTGGCCGCGGCGGCGATGGCCGCCGCTACGAACGCGGGCCGCATCCGCTTCTTGCGTACAGACGCCCGCGCGGGCGTCTCGGTCTGCCGGATCTCGGTCATCAGATGCTCCTTGAGGAGTTCGTGACGGCCCGGCGGAAGGCACTTCTCGGGAAGCTCAGTCATCGGTTCCCCTCCTTGATGGGCCTGACCGCCGTAGTGCGGCCATCTCTCATCTGTCCGCGCCCGGAAGGCGGTTCCATATGTTCTGCGAGTTTTGTTCTTGCGCGGGAAAGCCGCGATCGCACAGTTCCGACAGGCACCCCGAGCGCCTCGGCCGCCGCCGCGTAGTCGAGCCCCGCCCAGACGCAGAGGGCCAGTACTTCCCGATCGGCCCTGCGAAGCCGGGAAAGCGCCGTCCGTACGAGAGCCAGCTGCGCCGAGTCATCGAGGCGCCCGGCTATCTCATCGGCGAAGTCGCGCTCGACCTCGTCACGGGGCAGTCGCGCGACGGCGGCCGCGTGTCTTCGCGCTGCCCGGCGCGTGTTGCGCGTGACGTTGGTGGCGATCCCGAGAAGCCAGGGCCGCAGCGAACCGCCTTCCTCATTGACTCTCCCGCGCAGGCGCCAGGCGTCCAGGAAGGTCAGCGACACGACATCCTGGGCCTGCGCCCAGTTTCCCGTAAGCCGGAAAGCGTGGTTGTAGACGGAACGTGCGTACGCGTCGAAGAGCTCGCCGAAAGCGCCGTGGTCCCCCGTGCTGATGCGTTTCCGCAGACTCGTATCCACACCTTCCATCTGTCCGCACGACGAAGGGCGGTTCCAGTGACTCACGTCACAGAGGCGGGTGTGCGGCGAGTGCTGTGCTGGTGATTGTCGTAGGTGAAGTCGGTGATCGACTGCGGCGGCGCTTCTTCCCTCGCCGTACGATGGGCGGGCGGCTCGGCTGGTCAGCGCCCTTGCTCCCCATCCGGCCGCTCGTAGAACTTGCCCTGGAGGCGTGACGCTTCTGAGAACGCTTCCCCCGGACAGCATCAGGCAGCAGGCTCACTCTCACGGCCTTCGTCGTGGTCACGTGCACTTTGGTCGGAGCACGTGATCAGACGAAGGCCGCCCTCACGTCCGGCGAACCTCCAGGTGGGCGACCCAGTTCGAGACGCCATTCGAGGCCGGAAGAAAAAGAACAAGCTCAGCGCCGCTCGGGTCCGGATGGTTGAGGCTTCCGGTGCCGGCCGGTGCCTGGGCCGAGGGGCTTGGGGGCCGGGCCCGGCTCCTGCGCCGGAGTCTCGATCTTCGAGTCGGGGTACTGGATGCGCTTCGCCTCCGCGAGGTTGGCCGCGAAGCCGTGCGCTTCCCACGCGTGCCCGTTCCACCGCTGGATCAGGCGAGGTGCCTCGGGGTTCACGTGCCCGGCCTGCGGGCCGTCGCCGGGGCCCAGCGGGACGGCGCGGAGCCGTCCGATCCTGGCGTCACGGCGGTCCGCCCACTCGGACAGCGGTTCGTCGTCCATTCGGCTTCCCTATGACTCGACGGCTGCTCATCCGCGAGGATAGCGCCTCGACGAAGGCCCCCTCGGCTCAGTCGAGGCGGTGCTCCCAGTTCAGGTCAGGCGCCCCTTCGACCCAATAGTGGTGGGACGCCTGAGTGATGCGGAGGTGAACGGAGTCGATCTCGGGGTTCCCCGAGGCCTCCCAGGCGACGAGCGTCTCCTCGATCCGGTCCCACAGAGGCACGGGGCCGCCCTGCCGAACCGTCCACCTGCCGTCATGGGCGATGAACTCGGCGAAGGACTCCCGGTCGGGGTCGAAGAGGTAGAGCAGGGGCGTTCCGTCGCTCCGGGCGGCACGGACGAGATGTGCGCCGGGCGCGGCGAGCTGGGCGAGAAAGGCCGGCATCCAATCGTTCAGGAGGGTCGGCGGAGCCTTCGTCTCCCTCTCACTGTCCGCGTAGGCGGTGCGGGCCGACAGGTCACCGGCTACCGGCACGACAGCCTGGGAGCGCGCCTGCATGAACGAGGAACGGCCGACGATCCGCCCCTGCGCGTTACCCTCGTCGTCCACGGTGACTTTCGCCAGACCGGTCCCGTACGGCCAGGAGCCCACGGTGCTCAGGATGACGCCGCCGGGCTTGGTCTGGCGGACCCAGGTGTGCGGGATGCGCCGGACGGCACAGGTGGCGATCACCCGGTCGTACGGAGCGCGCCCCGGGTGTCCCAGGAGGCCGTCGCCGGTGGTGGTCCACGCCGAGAATCCGAGTGTTTCCAGCGCCGCGTCCGCGCGCTCGGCCACCTGCGGGTCAACCTCGACCGTGGCCACGTTGTCCGCGCCGAGGTAGTGACACATCAGGGCGGAGGAGTATCCGGTGCCGGTGCCGATCTCCAGCACCCGGTGGCCGGACTCCAGGCCGAGGCTCTCGATCATGCTGATCACGGTGGCCGGCGTGGTGGAAGAGGACGTGGGCACCCCAGCAGCCAACTCGCCCGCCTGGTCGGCGGTCAGGTGTCCGTCGAGCTGGGTCGTAAGGGTGTCGTAGCGGTACGCGATCCCGAGCCACTCGGCGGTGTCGGTGCCGATCGCTGTGACGGGCCTCCAGGCGCCCCCCTCGTCGAGGAACACCCCAGGGTGAAGGAACAACTCGCGCGGTACGGCTTCGACAGCCGCACGCAGCCAGGGCGATGCGAGGACGCCGTTCCGGACCAGCAGGTCGGCGAGGCGGCGGCGCTCAGGGCCGGAGTTGGAGTCGGTCATCAGGTTTCTCCTTGTGCGAGCAGGTCGGCGAATGCGGCGGACATCGGGAGGCCGGTCTCCGTCTCCAGCCAGCCCCACTGGCCGTTTGGGTTCAACTCCAGCCACCAATAGTCGCCCTCCGGGTCCACCGCGAGATCGAAGCTTCCCGATACCAGACCGAGGAACTCCAGGTAGAGGTGCAACGCCTTGTTCACCCGATCGGGGAGGTGCTCGACGCTGTAGGTAAGCGCGCTGTAGTCCTTGCGCCAGTCCAGCAGATCGGACTCGATCCGTACGGCGAACGTGTGCCGGCCGACGACCAGCACGCGGATGTCGGCGACTTTGTTCACGCGAGCCTGGAACAGGTGCGGAGTGACGCGCACGCTCTCGTCGATCTCCTCGGCGGACACGGGGTCGGCCCAGCCGGTGACCGGCACTCCGTCTCGTGTGTACGGAGTCCAACGCAGCGTCTTGAAGAGCACGTCCCCCCGGACGCCGGTGATGAACTCGCGGGCTTCGTCGGGGTCGTTGGTGACCAGGGTCGCGGGGACACCAAGCCCGAGCCGCTGGGCGAGGGCGAGTTGCGCGGGCTTGTAGTCGGCGGCGGCAATCCGCTGGGGATGGTTCACCCACAACGGACAATCCATCGCATAGAGGAGACCGCCGAGCCCGAAACGGACCTGCGCAGCCGCGAACCGGGCGTCATCCGGTTTGAGGTGCGAGAAGGCCGGCCACTCGGGTCGGCGCCAGTACACGGCTCGGACGCGGGTCAGGTCGGCGGTCCTCGACGGGGTGCGCACCCGCCCAGCCATGGAGGCCGGGCGGGTGCTGAACCGAGCCGAGACCGTCAGACCGGCGCCGATGTCCGCAGGGTTGAACCGGACCACGGGCACGTTTCGCCGGTTGAGCTCGGTGATCACCATGTCGGCGGTCGGATCATCCGCCTCGGTGGCCACCAGGACCGGCATCTCCTCGGCCACGTCAGTCCTGCACCGAGTCCTGGTCGTGCCCCTGGTCGTTCTTCGAGTCCGAGTTCGTGGTGGTCGCGGTCTCCGTGCCCTTGCTGGTGCCGTGCTTGCCCATCTCGACCACCAGGCCCGCGCGGTCCTTGAAGACGCCGAGCTGGGTGGTCGGATCGACGGAGACCGAGGCGTGTGGGCGCTGGATGGTGGTCGGGTACGGCGCGAGGCGGCTGGCGCCCCACGGCACGGTGGGCTGTTCGACAGCGGTCGTCACTTGATCTCCTCGTACGGAGTGGATGTCGGAGTGGAGCGAACGAAGTAGCCGTGGGGCCGACCGGCTACGCGGCGAGCAGGCCGCCCACCAAGACTTCCGCCCCTGGTGGCACGTTTCTACGCCGTTTGACGAACGTTAGGAACGAAGCAGAGCTACCGTCTGAAACGTGCCTAACGTCCCAAGGGGGTGGCCGTGAACGAAGCGCTTCGCCGCGCCATGTTTCATGCTCGAATCAGTGATCGGCAGTTGGCCGAGAAGTGCGGTGTCGACATCAAGACAGTTGGACGGTGGATCACTGAGACGGGAAGGATTCCCAGGGCCCGGCACAGGTGGGCTGTCTGTGAAGTGCTCGGCGAGGAGGAGGCGGCACTCTGGCCCGCAGCCGCCGCAAAGGCGATAAAGGTCGGTCCGGACCGTGAGATTGTTTCCGTCTACCCGTATCGGTCCGGTTGCCCGGCGTCGCTGTGGCGCTCACTGATCGCCGGCGCCGAGGGAGAAATGACCTTCGCGGGTTACACGAATTACTTCCTGTGGCTCGAACAAGCTCAACTCGGCGACTCACTCAAGCGCAAGGCGGCCCAAGGGTGCCGAGTGCGTTTCCTGTTGGGTGACCCTGAAAGCGAACTTACGCGATTACGCGAGAGAGATGAAGGCGTGACGCTCACCCTGTCCACTCGCATCCGTGTGACACTTGCCGAGTTGGAGAAGATCAAGGGGCAGCAAGGCATTGATGCGAGATATAGCGGAGGTAACGCCTACTTGTCTGTCTTTCGCTTCGATGACGACATGATCGTCACGCCTTTACTGACCCGCAATGTGGGGCATGACGCCCCTACGCTGCATCTGCGCCGCTACCAGGACGACGGCATATTCGATCGCTTCGTCTCTCACGTTGAGGAATTGTGGAACCGGGGTACTGCGGTATGGGGGGATAACCATCATGGGTAGGCGTGACTACGAGAACGACCCGAATGCTCCGACTGCCAATAGCCTGGTTCCGGCTGCGTCAGTCGTTGTCGTTGACGATACCGGGCGCGTGCTGCTCCAACGGCGAGTCGACAACGGTATGTGGGCGCTCCCCGGAGGGGCCATGCACATCGGAGAGTCTCTGCCGGACTGCGTAGTCAGGGAGACGCGCGAAGAAACCGGAATCGATATTGAGGTCATCGGCATCGTAGGCACGTACACCAACCCCCATCACGTATTCGCCTATGACGATGGTGAAGTGAGGCAAGAATTCTCCGTCTGCTTCCTGGGGCGTCCCGTATCCGGGCGGCTAGCCACTTCGGAGGAATCCACGGACGTTCGTTGGGTCAAGTCCGAAGACGTGGACGCCCTTCCCATGGTCTCCAGCATCCGTAAACGCCTGGATGACTGGCGATTCGGTCACATGCCAGCAGCGCGGTAGCTGGTTGCGAATCGCACCTGCGACAAACCTGGGGGCTTGAGCTTCGGGCTTCGGGCTTCGGGCTTCGGGTGAGGGTTCCCGGGGGTGCTGAGCTGGGGACGGGGGTGGTGGGGTGGCCCGGGGCTTGAGCTTCGGGGGGCGAGCCCTGCTTGTGAGGAGTGGTTGGTTCTTGTTTCCCACCCACCCTCCCTACCTCGGATGTTGACGTTTCGTGATCGGGTTGCCACGCAGGGTGAGTAGCGTCTAGCGTGCCCCTGAACGCAAAACGGTCCCCGCCTGGTGTTGGAAGCACCTGACGGAGACCTCACCAGCTAGATCAAGGGCTTGATCTCTATGGCTGCTTCGCAGTTTAGTGTTGCGCTGTCGCGCGTGCACACCGCTTCCCATCCGATGGCCAGTGCCGGGTACGGCAAGCGTTCGGTTGCCCGTCAACCGGGCTCCTCCGCCGATGACTTCGTGCTGCTTCCGGGGCGTGAGGCGGCCATCGCCGGGTTCATCGACCGGCTGCCCGACGGGGCCGATATTTCGGTGAAAGCGCTGGCCAAGGTGATGGAGTACGGGCAGTGCGCCTTACGGACGGCCCTGAACTTCCTTGAGCAGGCCGGGCATTTGCTGCGGCGACGGGAGCTGGTGGTCGGACCCGGCGGTGGACGGTGGGTCACCCGTACGTGGTTCTCCCGCACCGCCCGCGATGATGACTCCTGGGGTGCGCCTGCCGATGCGGACGAGTCGGTCACGGGGGCTGCGGCCGTCGCGGTCCCGGCACCGGACCAGGCCCCTGCCCCGGTCGCGGCGCCCGGTACGCGGACGAAGCGGTCCCGGGGGTATCTCCTGCTGGCCTCGGTCGGGCGGCGGTGTCCCGCGCTGTCGTTGTCCGCCGCCGACTGCGCGAAGCTGGAGGTGCTGGCCGCCGACTGGTTCGCACGCGGGGCCGGCGAGGAGGATGTGCTGCGCGCCCTCACCGACGGGCTGCCCGTACCGGTCCATTATCCGGCCGGGTTCGTACAGTCCCGGCTCATCGCCAAGCTGCCGCCCGAGCCTGCGGATATGCCGGTGGCGCCGCATCGGGTCACACCGGCCGTGGTGGAGTGCGGCACCTGCCGGGCGCCGGGGCAGCCGGAGGCGTTTGTCGACGGGGAGTGCGGGGCCTGCCGGGGCGCGCCCGCGCCCGTATGCCACCCCGCCGCACTGCCACCGGACCGGGTCCGAGCCCACGCCGCCGAGGCACGGAGCGCCGCCGCCCGGGTGTAGGCGCGCCGCGTCGACGCGAGGGCACGTCCTCCAGGGGCCCTGCGTACGGTGCGCTCCGCCTCGCGGGACTCTCGGTACACGAAGCCGACGACGGACACTCGCCCGGCTGCCCGCCACTGCTCCTTGTCGCTGATTTCACCCGTACCGGGGAGAGTCGTCAGGCCGGCGGGTCCAGCCCGTCATCTGCCGCCGCGCGGCTCGGCCGTCCCCGCTCTGCACCACCCCGATCCAAGCCGCGCTGCACGAGCGGCGCTGTACGGGGCTGTTGTCCAGGCAGGCCCGTCAGCCCAGCAGCGCGAGCAGCCGCCCCAGCGCCTCCATGACGGGCCTGCCCACCTCGCCCACGGTCGCCGCGATCTGCGAGACGGACGCCAGGATCATGCCGCGCTCACGCAGGGCGGCCCGGTCGGGGGTGAGCGCGGGCAGCGCGTTGTCCACGGTCTGGGCCTGGTCCGGGGTGAGCTCCGGGCGCAGTTCCCTGAGGAGGCGGGTGAGGTCCGTCACGGCGGCTTGGAGCGCGGTGTCCTGAGCGGTGCCGTCGTTGTGGACGACGATGCCGTGGTTGATGCCGATGACCTTTTCGCCGTTGTTCACGTTGACTACGTCTCCGTAGTAGTTCGATGTGTCGCTCATAGCTTGATCCCCGTGTTTCCCCTGCCGCCGTTCATGTTGACGACGGAACCGAAGTTGTTCGTGGTGTTGTGCTGTTCGAGGACGGCGGAGAACTCGTATTCCGGGTGGTCGATCGCGTACACGATCTGCCCGGCGATCGCCCGCAGTTCATCCATGGTCGGCAGGGTCAGGACCACCCTGGAACCGCTGTTCAGCTCGACGACCAGCACCGGCTTCCTCGAAGAGAGCAGGACGGCGCAGACAACGACCAGGGTGAACAGGGTCAGGACGCCCGGGGCAGAGCCGCCGCCCCCGCCGCCCCCTTCGCTCCAGCCGCCCCCGCCGTCCCAGCCGCCCCCGTCCGTGGAGTCGAGCCAGGTGGAGACCAAGAAGGCGAAGACCACCAACAGCAGGGCGTAGACGCCGGCCCTGCCCCAGGCGGGCTTCAGCCTGAACACTTCGACCCAGCTGACATTGCGCAACGGAACCGCCGCCGACCCCACCCACAGGATCTGCCGCTGGACCCGGAGCTCCAGCGGCTTTCCCTTGCGGGGAGGCGGCGGCATCGGCGGTATCCGAGGAGGCGGCTGCGGCGGCTGGGACGGGGGCCGGGGCGGAAGCTGTGGCGGAGGCCCGGGAGGTTTCCCGGGGGGTGGTACGCCGATGCCGCCTGTGTGATCCATGGTCCCCCATTGCTGTCGTCACAACCACCCGCGCGGCGCGCAGTGCGTGGCGCGGGAGCATCATTAAGCCTGTGCGGGTTGTGGAACGGCAGACGAGATACGGCCAATTGCCCCCGCACGGGTGAACTGGGGGTACGTCGTCAAGCGCAGGGGACTGTGTACCGGACGCTCGCCAGACTGGCCGAAAATTGGCGCAACCTTTACGGACCATGTGTAAACGGGCAACCGGGGCGGATGAGGGTGAGTCCTACCCCGTGAAGGTGCCGCCGGGATCATCCGGTGGCACGGGGGAGTCAACGGGGGGTTGAACCTTGTCCGAGACCATCATCAGCGCGCCCGAAAACAGCACGGACGCGGAGAACCGTACGGACGTGGAGATCGGCACGGGCGCGGAGATCGGCGCCGCCGCCGAGGTCGGGGGGCTCACGCCGTACCTGGACCGGCTGCGTGTGCCGGCGACGCTGCGGCCCGGCAGCGGGACCGAGAAGATCGAGCTGCGGTCGACCTGGGTGCGGCTGCACTCGCAGATGGCGCCGACCCATGTCTTCGCCTACAACGGGCAGTTCCCGGGGCCCACGGTCGAGGTGCGCAGCGGGCAGCGGATCCACATCGCCTGGACCAACCGCATCAAGAACGCGCCGTACCCGGTCGTGGCGGGGGAGGCGCCCGCCGTCAACGGCGCGCCCGCGCCGCACGCGGTGCCGGGCCGGGGCGACGGGTTCGTGGAGATCAAGGAGGTGGCCGATCTCCCGGCCTGGTCGGTGACCCATCTGCACGGCGCCGAGACCGGCGGCGGCAACGACGGCTGGGCGGAGAACGCGGTCGCGTACAAGGACGCGCAGCTCTCCGAGTATCCGAACGAGCAGCCCGCCACCACGCTCTGGTACCACGACCACGGCATGAACATCACCCGGTGGAACGTCTTCGCCGGGCTCGTCGGGATGTATCTGATCCGCGACGAGGAGGAGGCGGCGCTCCATCTGCCGAGCGGGAAGTACGAGGTCCCGCTGATCCTGTCCGACCGTAACTTCGAGACGGACGGCCGGGGGCGGCCCACCGGGCAGTTGCTGCACAAGGTGCGCCGGGCGTCGGCCGTGCCGGACGCGGAGTCGCAGAAGTTCGTCACCCTGCCGTTCTCCGGCCCGTACAACCTCGTCAACGGGGTGGTGTGGCCGTACCTGGACGTGGAGGCCCGCTGGTACCGCTTCCGGCTGCTGAACGCGTCCAACGCGCGGATCTACAACCTCGCCCTGGTCGACGAGGACAACCGGCCGGTGCGCGGCGCGATCCGGCAGATCGGCTCCGACGGCGGGCTGCTGCCCCGTCCGGTCCCGGTGGAGTACGACGAGGCCACGCTGCGCGGGCTCTCCATCGCGCCCGCCGAGCGGATGGACCTGCTGGTCGACTTCCGGGCGCTGCGCGGGAAGAAGGTGCGGCTGGTCAATGTCGGCGGGCAGCCGGCCGGTACGCCGGACCCGGCGCGTGACGTGCTGTTCCCGCAGATCATGGAGTTCCGGGTGGGGGCGCTGCCGGTCGTGGACCGGTTCGTCCTGCCGTCCGTCATCTCCTCGTCGTTCCGCCGGCTGACCCATGACACGCCGCACGGTCACCGGCTGATCGTGCTCAGCGCGCCCGGTACGAAGGGCGGAGCGGGCCACCCGGAGATCTGGGAGATGGTGGAGGTCACCGACGGCTCGGCGGCGCCGGGGCAGGACGGGGTGATCGCGCTCCTCGGCGAGGGCGAGCAGACGCCGAAGATCTACCGGCGGATCGCCAGGACCTTCGACGACGCGCTCGGGTTCAAGGTCGCGCACGGCGACTACGAGTTGTGGAACCTGCTCAACCTCGGCGGTCCCACGCACCCCATGCACATCCATCTGAGCCAGTTCCAGGTGCTGGAGCGTGAGGTGTACGACGTGTCGGGCTTCAGCCCCGCGGGCGCGACGACCACCTCGCCGATCAGGTACACCGGGGCCAACCCGGTCCCGGACAACGAGCAGGGCTGGAAGGACGTGTTCCAGGTCCGGCGTGGCGAGATGGTCAAGGTCATGGGGCAGTTCACCGGGGCGCACGGCCGGTTCATGTACCACTGCCACCTGCTGGAGCACGAGGACATGGGCATGATGCGGCCGTTCACCGTCATGCCCCGGGAGGTGCTGGTCTTCGACCACCACCAGCCGGGTCACGGCGGCCACTGACAGGACCCGCCCGGACCGGGCGGCTTCGGCGCCGGGCGCTGTTGCCCACCCCCGTGAGGCAACGGCGTCCGGCGCTTCCACGACCCGGGGCCGTGGCTTGCGTGCCAGCGAGGTTGATCCTGTAGGTGACGCGAGCGGAAGTCAACTATCGTGGATTAAAGCTTGAGATGAAGGCGGAGATTCACCAATTCCTGCGCCCTTTGCCCCGATTCTTCACAACGATCGTGTAAATCGGCCCGGTGGCGTGCTCCCCGTCGGCGGCCGAAGAGTTCTATGATCCGACCCATGGCCAACACCGATTCTCCACACTCAGAGACGCCGGCCCCCCGTCCCGGCGAAGACGGGGAGTCAGCGTCGGCCGAGCCGTCGGAGGCGCTGGACTTCGCGGCCCGCTTCCGGCGCGTGATCTCGGTGATCTATCCGAAGGATCTCGGCCGCCCGTGGCGTGACTCGGAGATCGCGGAGGGAACGGGCCTGAGCGGTACGTACATCGGCAACCTCCGCAAGGGCACCCAGAAGCCCAGCCTGGAGAACGCGGTGAAGATCGCCAAGTTCTTCGGCATTCCGCTCGACTACTTCAGCGACTCCGCCACCGCCCAGGCCGTCGAGCGCGACCTGCGGAAGATCGAGGCGCTGCGGGACGCCCGGGTGGAGCGGATCGCGATGCGGGCGGCCGGGCTGCCTCCCGCGATGCAGGACGCCGCGCTGACGGTGGTCGAGCAGCTGCGCAAGGCGGTGGGGCTGCCGGACGGCCAGTCGGAGGGCCGTACGGAGGGCCGTGACGGCGAACGTTCCGACGGCCGTTCCGGGGAGTGACCGACGGGAGCAGAACTCCTCTGGGACACTGGCGCCTTGCCGTAGTGGGCGCCGACGCCGAGGCCGATGGGGAGAGTGTGGGAGATCTTGGGCGGACCCGCCGCCGGATGCGGGCCATGGTCAGGGAACTGGACCTGCCACGGACCCGCACCGTCGAGGAGCTCTGCGCGGCGGTCGCCGAGCGGACCGGGCGCCAGGTCCGGCTGGTCCCGCGCCGGATGCGGGTGGGGGAGCCCTCGGGGTTCGTGGAACGCCGCGCGGAGGCCGACATCGTCCACTTCGAGCAGGAGACCTCGTCCCTGCACCAGGCGCACATCATCTGCCACGAACTGGCCCACCTCCTGTGCGGACACCTCGCCGAGGCACCGACCGCCGACGAGGAGGCGGCCGAGGTGGACCTGCCCACCCTCGACCCCGATCTGGTCCGGCTGGTCCTCGGCCGCTCGCACTACGACGAGGCGGCCGAGACGGAGGCGGAGATCCTGGGCGCGGAGCTGACGCGTAACCTCGTACTGGCTCCCGGCGCCGGGACGACGTCCCAACTGGCGCCCGCGATGGAACACCGCAAAGGACAGCACCTCTGACATGACGGGCGACGTACGGGGACGGGGTGTCGGGCATGTCCGATGAGATGGTGCACGCGTCCCCGCTGCCCGAGGCGCCGTTCAACGCCGTCTACCTCGGCATCGGCACGGTGGCCTGGGTCGTCGCCGCCCTGAAGATACGGGCCTGGCGCCGCGACCCGAACCAGGGACTGCTCGTCGTCTTCTTCTCGATCGCGGCGCCCGCGACCGCGTTCGTGGTGGCCGCCCCGGTGGTCTACCGGCTGATCGACCGGCTCGCGCACCGGCCCAATCTGGCCACACTCCTCGTCTACCTCGGCATCATGGGGTTCTCCGCCGCCGCCGTGGTGCTGGCGCGGATGTGGACCCCGCCGGAGGACCGCGTCGACGCGCGAGTGTGGGACGGGGCCGCCGTGGAGACCTGGCGGCCGGTCCGGCTGCGCCTCGGGGTGTTCGCCGTCCTCGTCGCCGCGATGATCGTGCTGTTCTTCGCCGGCGGGCCCACGCGCCCGCAGACCCCGCTCACCTTCGACACCACCTTCGCCACCGTCCCGTCGATCGCGGCCTTCCTCGTCCTCTACCAGGCCCTGTTCGGCTTCGCGCTGATCGACATCGGCCGGGTCTGCCTCCGGCACGCCGCCGGACTCCCGGACGGGTCGCTGCGCCGGGGGATCCGGCAGCTCGCCGTCGGCTCCTTCGTCTCCTGCGGATACGGCGTCTGCAAGCTCGTCGCGATCGGCGCGGCGGCCGGCGGGATCACCGGCACGGAGTGGCTGAGCACCGCCCTCGGCCCCGCCTTCGCCGCGCTCGGCGCCATCCTCATCACCGCCGGTTTCGCCGGGCCGGCCATCGCCGCCTGGATCCGCCGGCGCCGCGACTACCAGGCGCTGCGCCCGCTGTGGGACCTCGTCTACCGGGCGGACCGGCGCCTCGCCCTGGAGGCGCCGCCGTCGGCGTGGACCGAGCGGCTGGCCGTACGGGACCTGGAGTGGCGCACCGCGCGGCGCGGACTGGAGATCCGGGACGGGCAGTTGACGCTGCGCCCCTGGGTCGACCCCGCGGTGGTCCCCGCCGCCACGGCGCTCGCCGAACGGGCCGGTCTGGACGAGGACGAGCGGTCGGCGCTGATCGTGGCCGCCGCGCTGCGCGGCGCCGTCGAGGCGCTGAACGCGGGGACGCCGCCGCTCCCCCGCGAGGACCAGGCCCCGCTGCCGGGGCTGGACGCGGAACCGGTGGAGGAGCGGGCCCATCTCGTACGGGTCGCCCGTTATCTGCACGCGCCGCTGACCGGCGAGGCCGTGGCCGCCGCCACGGCGGGGACGGGGTGAGCGCCGGTATGAGCGGTACGCCGGAGACGCGACGGTCACCGGAGACGCGACGGTCACCGGAGACGCGACGGTCGCGGGAGATGCGGGAGCCACGGGAGTTGCACGAGATGCGGGAGACGCTGGAAGTGCCGGAGACACCGGAGACACCAGAGGTGCCGGAGGCGCGGGACGCCTTCGCGCGGCTCGTGCTGGACACGATGCACGAGGAGTCGAAGCTCGGGCTCACCCTCGGCTTCGTCCGTACCTTCGGCATCCCCGGCATCGCCGAGGTGCTGGCCGGCACGGGCCGGATGACCGGCGACCCGCGCACCCGGACCAAGGCGACCGGGGCGGCCATGTTCACCCTGATCGGGCGCGGGGTGGAGAGCCCCGAGGGCCGGCGGGTCGTCGAGGGGCTGCGCCGGATCCACGACCGGCCCGACATCACGCCCGACCACATGCGCTACGTCCTGGCCTGCTTCACCGTCTGCCCGCTCCGCTTCATCGACGACCACGGACACCGCGCGGTCACGGCGGAGGAGCGGGACGCCGCGTACGCCTTCCACGTCAGCCTGTCGGACGCGCTCGGCCTGCCCGAGGACGAGAGTGAGAGCGGGAGCGAGGACGTGGGCGAGAGCACGGGCGGGAACCCGGCCGGCGCCGGGCTGGGCGGTGTCGAACGCTGGATGCGGGCGTACGAGAGCCGGCACTTCGCGCCGAGCCCCGAGGGCGGCGCGCTTTGGGCGGCCGCCAGCAAGGGCCTGCTGGGCCGCCGGCTGCCCCGCCCCCTCGCCGGACTCGCCCCGGCGGTGGCCGCCTCACTGCTGGACGCGCCGCTGCGTACGGCACTTCACGTACGCCGCGCGCCCGCGCCCGTACGCGCCCTGGTCACGCTGGCCCTGCGGGCCCAGGCCCGCAAGGGCCGGCGCCGTACCGCCACCGCCTGACGGCGCGGCGGGCGGGAGGCCCGCCTACCGCGCCGCACCCGGCTTCCCGGCGGGTCAGGACGCCGTGCAGGCACCGACGGTGGGGGCCGACCACTCCCCGTTCGCCATCACCGTGAACCCGAAACTCGTCGCCGCTCCGGCCGCGAGGGTGCCGTTGCCGTTCGGCCGCATCGTCATGACGTTCCCGCTCGTGTCCCAGGAGGGGGAGCCGTTCCAGGTCGTGGAGACCTTCTGCGGAGACCGTACGGTCACACCCACCGTCCAGCCGGAGATGGCCGAACTTCCGGCCGTCACCGTCACCTTGCCGTTGAAGCGGTCGCCCCAGCGCTCCGTCTCGGAGTACGTGGCGGTGCAGCCCTGGCTGCCTCCGCCTCCGCCTCCGCTGGAGCCGCCGAGCGCGGTCAGCACGGCCGTGTACGCGGGCTTCTTGGCGTAGTTGCCATCGAAGAGCAGCGGTGTGCCGCTCGCCCGCCACGAGTACTTGTCGGTCACGCCCCACACCGTGATGCCGGTGCAGCGTGAGACGGCCAGGCACGCCTGCGTGACGCGCCGGTAGCTGTCCGCCTGCGCCGTGCCGGATCCCTCGATGTCCAGCTCCGTGATCTGCACGTCGACGCCGAGGTCGGCGAAGCGCTGGAGGTTCTGCTGGTAGTCGCCGGGCACCGGGGACTGGGCGTTGAAGTGCGACTGGAAGCCGACGCAGTCGATGGGCACACCGCGCGCCTTGAAGTCGCGCACCATGGTGTAGACCGCGTTGCTCTTCGCGTTCTGGCCGTCGGTGTTGTAGTCGTTGTAGCAGAGCTTGGCGGCGGGGTCGGCGGCGCGCGCGGTGCGGAACGCCTCCTCGATGAACCCGTCACCGAGCTTGTCCTGGAACGGCGAGCTGCGCCGGGCGCCGGAACTCCCGTCCTGGAACGCCTCGTTCACCACGTCCCAGGAGTGGATCTTCCCCTTGTAGTGGCCCGCGACCTGGGTGATGTGGTTGTTCATCGCCGTCCGCAGATCCGCGGCGCCCAGACCGCCGACCCAGCCGGGGAGCTGGGAGTGCCACACCAGCGTGTGGCCCCGGATCTTCATGCCCCTGCTCTGTGCGTGGCTGACGATCTGGTCGGCCGCGCCGTAGTTGAACGAGTTGCGGCTGGGTTCGAGCGCGTCCCACTTCATCTCGTTCTCCGGCGTGACGCTGTTGAACTCCTGGTTCAGCGTGGACGCGTACCCCGACTCGCCGAGGTGGTTCGCGGCGACGGCGGCACCGAAGTACCGCCCCTTCTCCGCCGCCGACGCGCCGAGCGTGGTCGCGGCGCTCGCGGACGGTGCCGAGGCGAGGACGGCGACCACGGCGGTGACGGCCAGCAGGGCGGTCGGGCGTGCCACGGCGAACAGACGTCTGTTCTGCAACGTACCGATCACGCTTCCTCCTTGGAGGTGGTCGAAACATGCGGCTCCCCGGGAGGCCCCCACAACCGGCCCGAGATGACTGACTCTTTCGTAAAGTCAAGCAAAACTTTCGAAACGCGCAAGGGGCGCGGCGGAGTTGCGTACGCGTCCCACCCAGGGCGCCGAGCGCATCGCCGATGTGTCCGGACGCCTTGTGAGAGGGGTGAGCGGGCAATGCCTCTCACTTCGAGCTAAGCGGACGAGGTCATCCATTTACGGGCTTAGTGTGGGCGTACCAGCGGGCGCACAGAGCGCACACAGCGCACAGAGCGCAGCACATACAGCGCATACAGCGCATTCCGCAGCTCCGAAACGCGACCGTGAAGACAGGTCGCCCTTGAACAGGAGAGCAGTCATGGATCTCGATCTCGGCGGCAAGCGCGTCCTCGTCACCGGGGGGAGCAAAGGCATCGGCCTCGCGATCGTCAAGGCCTTCCGCGCCGAAGGTGCCGAGGTCGTCGCCGTGTCCCGGAAAACCACGCCCGAACTGGAGGCCACCGGCGCCACGTTCGTCTCCGCCGACCTCGCCGAACCCGCTGCCCCGCGACGGATGGTCGAGAGCGTGCTGGAGTTGGACCCGCGCCTCGACGTCCTCGTCAACAACGCCGGTGGCGGGAGCATGTCCGGGGACATGCTCACCGATCCCTTCGGTGGCGCGGCCGACGCCTGGGCAGGCATCTTCGCCCTGAACCTCGGCGCCGCCGTGGAGACGACCCGGGCCGCGCTCCCCGCCCTGACCCGGTCCCGGGGCGCGGTGGTGAGCATCAGCTCTCAGAACGCCCGCGATCCACGCGGGGTGCCGCTGGCCTACTCGGCGGCCAAGGCCGCGCTCAACGTCTTCTCCCGCGGCTTGGCCGAGCAGGTCGCGGAGTCGGGGGTCCGGGTCAACGTCGTCACCCCGTCCGGCACGCGGACCCCGCTGCTGACGGGCGAGGACGGCTTCGGTGCCGTCATGGCGGCGCACATGGAGGTCGACCAGGAAGTGCTGCTGGCGATGGTGCCTCAGCAGGCCGGAATGGTGACCGGCGCATTGATCGACCCGGCCGAGATCGCTCGCGCGGTCCTGCTGATGGCGTCTCCGACCATGGCAAGTGTGGTCGGCTCCAACTGGGTGGTGGACGGCGGCGCGCTCAAGACCCCATGACCGTACCGCCAGTTACTCGGGCGCGGAGAGGGAGAGAGGGCGCGGACCGGCCGCCGGCAGTGCCGACGGCGGCCGGTCCGCCGGGTCAGTTCACGTAGACCTCGGCGCGGTCGACGCTCACGAAGGAAGCCCCGGACTGTGCGTTGTGCTCTCCCGTCACCCGGACCCGCAGGGTGTGCTTGCCGTTGGGCAGTTGTGGGCTGACGTACTGCACCGCCTCGCCGACGCGGATCGCGTTGTGGAAGTCCACCCGCTGCTCAGGACCGCCGTCGACGCTGATGGCCGCGTAGCCGTTGCCGGTGTCCTTGACGGAGAGCAGGGCGATGCGGGTGCCGGTGAACGTGAAGGTCGCCGTGGCGCCCGCCCGGTCGCTCCAGTGGTCGTCGCTCCAGAAGCACTGGGTGGCGCAGCCCGTACCGGAGTTCCAGGCGCCGGTGTAGGTGACGCCGCCTGGACCGCTGGAACGGCCGTCGTCGTTGATCCAGTAGTTGCCGGACCCGGGGTCGCCGGAGGGCAGGTTCTGGGTGGCCCCCATGGCGAGCGGGCGGCCGAAGTCGGGGCTGCCGTCGGCCCGCCAGGTGAACTTCTGCGCCCGCGTGGTGCGGTTGCTGTAGGTGTTCACCGACGTGGACTTCGCGTGGTAGACGATCCAGTCCTCCGTGCCGTCGGGAGACCGGAAGAAGGCGTGATGGCCGGGGCCGAACACTCCTCGGTCGTCGGCCCGGGAGAACACCGCGCCCTGGTGCTGGCGCCAGTTGCCCGGCACGAGCGGGTCGGCGTCCAGCGGCATCGACATCATCCAGACCTGGTAGTCCGGTTTGCCCGTGTCGCAGGTGGAGTAGGTCATCCAGACCCGCCCGTTGCGGTACAGGAACTCCGGTCCCTCGCGCACCTCGGGGCAGCCGCCGGCGCCGTTGAGGGCGACGGCGTTGCCGGAGACGGTGTACGGGTTGGACATCGGGGCGATGTTGAGCCCGTTGTGCTGGTACTGGTTGATGCCGCTGTACGCGAGGTAGAGCCGGCCGCCCACCTGGAGGATGCCCGCGTCGATGGCGAAGTCGTTCGCGTGGTTGGGCGGGGCGAGCTTCGCCTTGAAGTGGTACGGGCCCGTGGGATCGTCGCCCTCCGACTCCAGGACGTACAGCCGGTGGTGGTCGTCGACGCCGTCGTCGGCCGTGTAGTACATGTACCAGCGCTCGCCGAAGCGGTAGAACTCCGGCGCCCAGATGTTGCGGTTGCGGGACGGGTCGGTGTCCGTCCAGACGGTGATCGGGGCGGCGGTCATCAGCGTGCCCAGCGACGGGGAGCGCCACATCCGGATGCTGTTGCCCTGGGTCGTCGTGAGGTAGTAGTTCCCCTTCCACTGCGTCATGAAGGGGTCGGGGCCGGTGTTGAGGGGGTTGCGGAACGTGCCGGCCGCGGCGGCGGCGACCCGCGGCGCGGGATCGGGGGCGGGGGCGGGTGACACCGCGGCTGCCGGGGCGGTGAGCGCGGGCAGCAGGCCCACGACGAGACCGAGCAGGGCGGCGACGAGCAGGGCGATGCGCGTGCGGGGAGGTCTGGTGGGGTGGGGAAGCACGGGGGCTCCTTTCCACGGCTCTTCACATCAAGGCGATTTCACGTCAAGCGTCTTTACATCGATGTAACGGCGAGGCGTCACGCTAGAGATGCCCCGCCCCCGTGTCAACAGCCCCGGAACGACGGACGACCGTCCGGAAACGGCGTACGACGGGGTGGGGTGGGGAGGGGTTACGCGGTGGCGGGCCGCTGCCGGCCCAGGGCCGGGCCGAGGCTGTCGGCGATGTCGGTGAGGATCTGGACGTAGTCCTCGTGGCGGAAGGTGAACGGCAGCGCGAAGGCCACCTCGTCGATCTCGCGGAACGCGGCGTGGGCGTGGAGCCGTTCGGCGATCTCCGCCGAGGACCCGACCAGATCGGGCGCGAACATCAGCCGCGCCGGACCCTGCGGAGCGGCGGTACGCGGCAGGCGCGTCCGGGCGTACTCCTCGTACCTCGCGCGCTGCTCCGGCGTGGCGCTGTCGGTCGGGATGACGACGAGCCCCTGCGAGACCCGGGCGCGTTCGCCGTCGGGGTGGTGGGCCCGGAAGGTGCGGATGTGCGAGAGCTGGATCTCCGCGAAGTCCGGCGCCCCGCCCGGATCTTCGGCCCCGCCCGGACCTTCGGCTCTCTCGGCTTTAACGACGCTGCTGGTCAGAAAATTCATCGCGTGCTCACCGGCCCACCGGGCGGACCGCAGGCTGCCGCCGCCGTACCACATGCGCGCGCCCAGGCCGGGGGAGTGCGGCTCCACCCGGTCGGAGAAGGACTCGAAGCCCTGGACGCCGCTGAAGCCGGAGGCGCGCTCGCCGCGTACGAAGTCCAGCAGCCGCCGCACGCGGTCGTGGCCGAAGTCCTCGGCCTCGGCGGTGTCCGGGTAGAGCGCCTCCTTGACCTGGTCGTAGTGCATCGGCGGGCCGACGCTGACCCCCGGGTTGAGCCGGCCGCCGGAGAGGACGTCGACGGTCGCCAGGTCCTCGGCGAGCCGCAGCGGGTTCTCCCAGCCGAGCGGGATGACCGCCGTGCCCAGCTCGATCCGCGAGGTGCGCTGCGAGGCGGCGGCCAGCAGCGCCACGGGTGAGGAGATGCCGTACTGGAGGTGCCGGTGGCGCACCCAGGCGCTGTCGAACCCCAGCCGCTCGCCCAGCTCGATGATCTCCAGAGTGGACTCGTGTCCCGGGCCAGGATCGGCCCCGTCGAACAGCCCGATCGTCAGGAACCCCAGCTTCCGAAGCTTCATGGCCGGTCGAACACCGAACCGGCCCCCGGCATTCCGCGCGCGACCGCCCAGCCCTCAACTTCATTCTCCGGAGCGTAAGTTGGCGCTTCGCCTACGATCGTCGGCGTGTGCGCAAACATCATGGTCGCCGAAGACGACGCGAAGCAGGCCGAGCTCGTGCGCCGTTACCTGGAGCACGAGGGGCACTCCGTCACCGTCGTGGTGGACGGCCGCGCGGCGCTGGAAGGGGTCCGGCACGCCGAACCCGACCTGCTCGTCCTCGACGTCATGATGCCCCGGGCCGACGGCCTCGACGTCGTACGGATCCTGCGCGCCGAAGGCCGGGAGGTGCCGGTGCTGATGCTGACGGCGCGCAGCACCGAGGACGATCTGCTGCTCGGTCTGGACCTCGGCGCGGACGACTACATGACCAAGCCGTTCAGCCCGCGCGAGCTGGTGGCCCGGGTCCGTACGCTGCTCCGCCGCCACCGGCGCTCCGGCGTCCCCGCGCCGGCCGCCGTGCCCGTGCCCGTCCCCGCTCGCGCCCCCGTCGCGACCTCCGGTCCCGCTCCCGTGCCTGCCGTGCCCGTGCCTGCCGCATACGTGCCTCCCGCTTCCGTGCCTGCCGGGCCCGCCGTCGCGGCCGGGGCGGCGGCCGAGGACGAGGTGCTGTCCGTGGGCACGCTCAGGATCGATCCGGGCCGGCACGAGGTGTCGGTCGAGGGAACACCGGTCGCGTGCACACCCGGTGAGTTCCGCATCCTCGCCGCGATGGCGACGGAACCGGACCGGGTCTTCACCCGGAAGCGGCTCCTGGAGGAGCTGCACGGCTTCGACAAGTACATCAGCGGGCGCACCGTCGACGTACACATCATGCATCTGCGCAAGAAGATCGAGCGCACCCCCCGGCGGCCGGCCCGGCTGCTCACCGTGTTCGGCGTCGGCTACAAGCTGACGGATCCCGCGAAGAACGGACGCCATGCCCCGTCCTCCTCACACCCGTCGTCCTCCTCACACCCGTACTGAGCCTCTCAAGCCTCTCCCCGACGCCCGCCGGGAGCGGCGGGCCGCCCGGCTGCCGCTCCGCAGGAGCGTCCTCGGCCGGCTGCTGACGGTGTCGGCGCTGGTCGCCTCGTGCTCGGTCGCCGCCACCGCGTGGCTCGTCGTGCAGACGACCTCGGTCGCGATCCGCCAGGAGCAGGGGCAGAACCTCAGCGCGGACGCCAAGATCTACAACACCCTGCTGGGGTACGCGGCCACGCATCCGAGCTGGGAGGGCGTCGGCGACACGGCGCGGAAACTGGCCGAGGAGTCCGAGCGCCGGATCACGCTGACCACCCACGACCGGCGCCCGCTCTTCGACTCGGCCGCCGCCCCCGCCTCCTCGAAGTCCGGTGGCGCCTCCGGCGTCGACCCGCTGCCGGCGCAGGCGTCGGCGGTCGTCGACCCGCTCTCCGTCGACACCGTGCTGGTGCCCGACGCGGCCTCCGCCGACGCGGACCGCGTCGACCCGCGCGCCGTGGGACCCTTCCTGCTGCCCGCCGGTGAACGTACGAGACTCCGGGCGGCCGCCGCCGAGAACGTGGCGTGTCTCAACAGGCTGGGCATCGCCGCGGATGTCGCCGAGAGCCCGAGCGGGCGGCCCCGTATCCAGTACGTCGGGAACGACACCGACCGCGCGTCGGAGGACAAGTGCCTGGTCGGCTCGCCGGAGGGTCCCACCGGGACCGAGCGGAAAGCCCTCGGTGAGCTCAACCAACTGGCGGACGACTGCCTGGAACGCCAGGACCTGCCGGGCGTGAAACTGAACCTGGACCTGTCCTGGGACCGGGGGTACGGGGCGGCCGCGGAGGCCGCGGAGGTGGCCCCGGACAGGGACCTCGTCGCCGAGGGACCCGTGGACGAGGCCCCCGCCCAGGCGGCGGACGAGCGGGCGGCGGCCCGGAAGCGGGCCGAGGTGGCGCGGGCGGACCAGGCCGAGCGGGCGAAGGCGGCCGAGGCCTACGGGTACCGGGGGCCGCCGGGCGAGGTCCGTGACAGCAAGCACGACCGGGCCATCGCCTCCTGTGTCGGCAGTGCCCGCCGCGAACAGCTCACGGAGTATGTCGCCGCGCCCGCCCTGCTGTTCATCGACGGCCCGCGCGCCGTCAGCGTGCCCGGATTCGACCTCTCACCGACGAACACCGCGCGCATCGCCGGGGTCGCGGCCCTGGTCCTCGCCCTCACCGTCGGTGCCTCGGTGATCGCGGGGGCCCGGTTCGTACGTCCCTTGCACGCGCTCACCGGCGCCGCCCAGCGGATGCGGGACGGGCTGGACTCGGCGCCCGTACCGGTCGGGGCGGACAACGAGATCGGCCGACTGGCCGCGGCCTTCAACGACATGGCCGCCCACCGCACCCAACTGGAGCAGCAGCGAAGGGTGATGGTCAGCGACGTCGCACACGAACTGCGCACCCCGCTGAGCAACATCCGCGGCTGGCTGGAGGCGGCACAGGACGGACTGGCCGACCCCGACCCGGCCTTCGTCGCCTCGCTCCACGACGAGGCCGTGCAGCTCCAGCACATCATCAACGATCTGCAGGACCTGGCGGCGGCCGATGTCGGCGCGCTGCGCCTCAACATGGAGCCCGTACGCGTCGACGACCTGATCGGCCAGGTGGCCGCCGCGCACCAGGGGCTGGCGGAGACCGCGGGCGTCACCCTGGCGGTTCTTCCGCCGGAGCCGGGCACCCCGCGCCCGCCGCTGCTCGACGCCGACCCGGTCCGGCTGCGCCAGGCCGTCAGCAACCTGGTCTCCAACGCGGTACGCCACACCGCGCCCGGCGGCCGGGTGACGCTGCGCGCATATGTCGCCGGCGCGGGGGAAGGCTCCGGCGACGAGGTGGCCGTCGACGAGGCGGCGGTCGGCCGGGTGGCGGTCGAGGTGGCGGACACCGGTACCGGTATCCCGGCGGCCGATCTCCCGCACGTGTTCGACCGCTTCTGGCGGGCGGAGAAGTCCCGTAGCAGGAGCACCGGCGGCAGCGGCCTCGGCCTGGCGATCGTCCTCAAGCTCGCCGAGGCCCACGGCGGCACGGCGAGCGCGGTGAGCACGGAGGGGAAGGGCTCGGTCTTCACCCTGCGGCTGCCCGCCGGGTCCGGGGGGAGCGTAGGGGCCGGGAAGACCGGGGCGGGCAGTGAAGCCGACGGAATGACTGCACGGCCCTGATGCGATGGCTATGAGGTCCTGACAGCTTCTTCACATCTGATCGCCACTGTTGCGTCATGCCCGGAACCTGGTGCGATTCGGCATCCAGGAACGACCCGAGCCGGGCCGGAAGTGGAGCCGTACATGTCCCGTCGCCTCAGCATGCGTCTCGCCGCCCTGACCGTCGTCGCGGCCGGCACCCTGCTCGTCCCGGCCACCGCGGCCGTCGCCGACCAGGCCCCGATCGCGGTGGCGGACGAGAAGCCGAGCGAGAAGCCGAGCGACCAGTCGGCCGAGAAGGCCCCGGACCAGAAGACGAAGGAAGCCGAGGCGGAGAGGGCCGAGGCGGAGAGGGCCGAGAAGGCCAAGGCCGCTCAGACGGCCCCGCGCGGCGCTGTGGCCGCCGGTGACGCCCCGAGCGAGAAGGCGAAGCGGGCGGAGGAGGCCGCGGCGATGAAGGCGCGCGCCGCCGAGCGGGCCAAGGCCGCCCAGACCGCCCCGCGCGGCGCTGTCGCCGCGGGCGAGGCCCCGGCCGGCAGCACCGGCGTCGCACCCCTGGCCGGTACGGCCGCCGGCGCGATGCTGCTCGCGGGAGCGGGCACCTTCGTCATCCGCCGCCGCTCGGCTGCGCGCGCCAACGGCTGACCCGTAGCGCGTCCGATCCGTAGCGCGTCCGATCCGCAGCGCGTCCGATCCGTAGCGGTGTCCGATCCGTTGCGGCGTCCGACGCCTGCCCACCCCGTCAGGGCCCACGCCCTACCCGTACGCACCGCTTCACCGCGTACCGCCTGATCAGGCATCACCGTGGCGCCGCCCTCGCCGGGCGGCGCCATCGTGACATCCTCCGGTCCACCTCCTGGAGCCTTACGTGTCCCCAGCGCACCCTCCGGTACGGCGCCCCCGCGCCCTGCCGGCCGTCCTGGCCCTCACCGTCGCCGCCCTCACCCTGCTCACCGGCTGCTCGTCCGCCCCCGAAAAGGCCGCCGCGGAAGGCTCCGGCACCGTGGCCGTCGGCACCCCCTCGCCCGGCGGGGAATCCGGGGCAGGTGAGTCCGGGGCGGGTGAGCCGGGAGCCGGGGAGGCCGCGGCGCCCGCCAAGGTCGACATCCCCTCGCTGGGGATCAGCAGTTCGCTGATGGATCTGGGCCTCAACGAGGACGGCACCGTCGAGGTCCCGCCCGCCGAGAAGGGCATGACCGCGGGCTGGTACACCGGCGGCGCGATACCCGGCGAGGCCGGTGCCGCCGTCATCATCGGCCACAACGACACCCGCTTCGGCAAGGCCGTCTTCCACGACCTGAAGAAGATCACCAAGGGCGCGGACATCACCGTCACCGACGACGAGGGAGCGGCGAAGCGCTTCACCGTCAAGGACACCGAGAGCGTCAGCAAGAACTCCTTCCCCACCGAGAAGGTCTACGGCCGGACCGACACCCCCGTCCTGCGGCTGATCACCTGCGACGGCGACTTCGACGCCGAGGGGCACCCGGTGAACAACCTCATCGTCTACGCGACGCCCGCCTGACCGCGATGCTGCCGACGGTGCCGCGAACGCCCTGTCGGTGCGTGGCGCCGGTCCGTTATGATCCCGGCTTGTGGAACGTTCCCATTCTTCTTCCGAAACGACGGCGGTCGTCTACGACCTCGGTGGTGTCCTGGTGCCGTCCGGCGGTGCGCTGGCCGCGCTCTCCGTCGCGCTCGACGTGCCGCAGGACGAACTGGCCGAGCCCTACTGGGCCTACCGGGACAGCTACGACGAGGGTGACGCCCCCGCCGCGTACTGGCAGCGGGTCGGCGCCGCGCTCGGGCGCCGGCTGGACGGGGAGTGGGTCGGCCGCCTCGACCGGATCGACGTCGCGGGCTGGTCGCGGATCGCGGACGACGTGACGGCGATGCTCTCCTCCCTGGCGGCCTCCGGCATACCGCTGGGCGTGCTGTCCAACGCCCCGGCGTCGCTGGCCGACGCGGTGCGGCGGTCCGCGTGGAGCACCGTCTTCCAGGGCCTGGTCTTCTCGTCCGACGTCGGCCTGCTCAAGCCCGATCCGCGGGTCTACCGGGCCGCGGACGAGCGGTTGGGGTTCTCGCCCGCGAACGTCGTGTTCTTCGACGACCGGCCCGGGAACGTCGCGGCGGCCCGCGCCCACGGCTGGCGCGCCCATGTGTGGACCGGCTGCGAGGGCGCGCGCGAGGTGCTCGCGCAGGAGGGGCTGCGGGACGGCCTGCGGGACGGACCGCGAGACGTATCGCGGGACGTATCGCGGGACGGGGCCGGGCGGCCGGGAGGTCCGCTCGATGGCTGAGCGGCCCCGCAATCCGACAATCATCGATGTCGCCGCCCGCGCGGGGGTGTCCAAATCGGTGGTCTCCCGTGTCGTCTCCGGCCGGGGCAGTGTCGGCGAGGAGACCCGCAGGCGCGTGCTGGAGGCGGCGGCGGAACTGGGGTACGTCGTCAACGCGGTCGCCCGCGCCATGGTGGCCCACCGTACGTACACGGTCGGGGTGTTCGTCCGCGACGCCGCCACGGCCTTCTACGGTCACCTGCTCGCGGCGATGCAGGAGCGCGCGGCGTTCCACGGCTACCGGGTGGTGACGACGACGGGCTCGGGGCGGTTCGAGGTGGCCGACGAGTACCGCGCCCTGGAGACCCTGGCCATGCTGCGCGTCGAGGCGCTGATCGTGTGCAGCGGGCTGCTGCCCGCCGCGAAGATCGTGCCCTTCGCCGAGCGGCTGCCGACCGTCGTGGCCGGGCGCCCCGAGACCCACCGGAGCATCACCAGCGTCTACTGCGACGAGGAGGAGGGCGGTGCGGCGCTCGCCGACCACATCGCCGGGCTCGGCCACCGGCAGGTCGCGGTGATCGCCGTGCCGAAGACCTCCTCGGTGACCATGGCGCCACGCACCCGGGCCATGGCCCGGCGCCTGCGGGAGCGGGGCGTCCGGGTCCTGGAGATCGAGGGGGCGCACAGCGAGGAGGCCGGCGGCTGGGCGGCGGAGGTGCTGCGGCATCCCGGGATCACCGCGGTGATGGCGCCCAGCGACCGCCACGCCGTCGATCTGCTGGAGCAGCTCCACCTCCGGGGCGTGTCCGTGCCCGGGGACCTGTCCGTCACCGGTTACGACGGGATAGGGCCGCTGAGCACGCCCCTGATCGGCCTGACGAGCTGGCGCCAGCCGATCGAACTCATCGGAAGCGGCGCCATCGACGCCGTGGTGCGCCTGCTCGACGGGAAACAGCCGCCGGACCATCACCTGGCGCTGTCCGGCGCACTGGTGGCGGGGCGGACGACGGCACCGCCGTCCGACGTGAGCGCGGAAACGCTCGGGCACTGAGGCACTGAGGCACTGAGGCGCTGAGGCGCCTACGGCCCGGAGTGGCGTCTGAGGCCGGGGTGGCGTGCGGGCAGCAGCCCGCGCACCGCCCCGGCCTCACGCCGTATATCCGCACACACCATCACTAATCAGCGCTGATCCACGCCGATCCGCGTTAACGGAACGTTCACGGAACATCTCCTTCTCTCCTCACAGGGGGGATGGGAACGTTCCACACGTGATTGGGAACGTTCCACTTCGTTCCGGACGCCCTCGTTCCGGACCACCTCGGCGCGGCGACCGCCGCCGGGGCAAGCCGCGCCTGTCGGCAGGACCCCTGATGGCCCTGCCCTGTCTCGCCCTGCTCCTGACCTTCGCGTACTGGCCGGTCGTCCGCAGCGCCGTCCTGAGCCTGTACGGCACGGATCTGCTGGGCAATCCGACCCGGTTCGTCGGCGCGGACCACTACATCGAACTCGTCTCGGATCCGGCGCTGCGCCGGGTCCTGCTGACCACCGGCGTCATCGCCGCCCTGAGCGTGCTCCTCTCCGTCGGCGGCGCGCTCGCCGCGGCCCTGCTGCTGCGCCGGGCCGGGCGCCGGCCGCGAGCGGTCCTGTCGGTGGTGCTGTCCCTGCCGTTCGCGTACTCCGCGGCGGCGGCGTCGGCGGTGTTCGCCGGGCTCTTCGCCCCGGCGGTCGGGACGGTCAACGAGCTGCTGGCGGGACTCGGCCTCGGCGGGCCGCCCTGGTTGCAGTCACCGGTCTGGGCCGTGCTGAGCATCTCGGTGGCGACGGCCTGGTACGAGTTCGGGTTCGCCTTCCTCGTCCTGCTCGCCGCCCTGACCCAGCTCGACCGGGAGGTCCTGGAGGCCGCGGCGCTCGACGGCGCGTCCGAGCTGCGGACCGCCTGGTCGGTGATCATCCCGATGCTCCGGCCGACCCTGGTCTTCCTCGTGGTGACCGGCACGATCAGCGGCCTTCAGGTGTTCACCCAGGTCCAGGTCCTCACCAGGGGAGGCCCGGGTGGCGCCACCTCCACGCTCGTCCACGAGCTGTACCGGCGCGCCTTCGGCGAGGCGCTGCCCGACTTCGGGTCGGCCTCGGCCCTCGCGCTGGTCCTGCTCGCCCTGGTCGTACTGATCACCGCCGTCCAGTTCCGCGTGCTCAGGAGGTCGGCGTGAAGCACCTGTCGAAGGCGGTCCGCCTGTCGGCCCTGACCGTGATCGTCGTGATCGTCGCGTTCCCCGTCTACGTCACCGTCACCACCGCGCTGCTGCCCCAGAGCGATGTCGTCGCCGGCCGGCTGATCCCGCTGCCCACGCATCTGACCCTGGACAACGTGCGGGAGGCGCTGCGCTCGGCGCCGCTGGTCCACCAGTACGGCATGAGCGTGGCCGTCACGGCGGTGCAGTCGGCGGCCCAACTGGTCACCGCCGCGCTGGCCGCGTACGCGTTCACCTTCCCCCATTGGCGCGGGCGCGGCGTCGCGTTCGCCCTCGTACTCGCCACCCTGGCCATCCCCGGCGAGAGCCTGGTCATCCCCAACTACGAGCTGGCGACCGGCCTCGGCCTGCGGGACACCCTGGCCGGTGTCGTCGTGCCGTACCTGGCGACGGGGTACGCGGTGTTCCTCCTGCGCCAGGCGTTCCTCGGGCTGCCGAGGGAGGTCTGGGAGGCGGCGCGCCTGGACGGCTGCGGCCACCTGCGGACCCTGCTGTACGTCGTGCTCCCCATGGCGCGCCCCCAGGTGATCACCGCCGCGCTGTGGTGCGCCCTGTCGGCGTGGAACGGCTACTTCTGGCCGCTGCTGATCACCGACTCGCCCCAGCGGCGCACGATCCAGGTCGGCCTCGCCCAGCTCGCCGTCGATCAGTCCACCCGGCCCGCGGTCATCTACGCGGGAACGCTGCTGGTCCTCCTGCCGACGCTGCTGCTCGTCCTGTTCGGCCAGCGCTACCTGGTGAACGGACTGGCCGGCCGCGTCAAGGCCTGACCCCGCCCACCCCCTTCACGTCCGTCCCTCATCCCCCAACACCTCATCAATGAAGGAGTGAACCGCCATGTCCGGACGAAACCGCGTCCTCGGCACCCTGTTCGCCATAGCCACGGCGACGGCACTGACCGCCTGCGGAGGAGGCTCCGGTACGAGCCCCACGGGAGCCGCCTCCGCCCCCGGCCCCGCAGCGCTCACCAAGGCGTCCGGGCCGGTCACCGTGACCCTCTGGCACGGTCTCGGCGGTCCCGCGGGCCAGGCGCTGCAGGACGAGATCGACGCCTTCAACAAGGCCAACCAGGGCAAGATCACCGTCAAGGCGTCCTTCCAGGGCAGCTACGCCGACGCCATCGCCAAGTACTCCTCCGCCGTACGGGACAAGAGCACGCCCACGGTCATGGTGTCCAACGACATCACCACCGGCTATCTGCGGGACGCCGGGCAGACGGTCCCGGCGCAGGCGATGGCCGCCGCCAACCCCGGCGACCTCGACCTCGACCGGCTCCGCCCCGCGGCCCGCAACTACTACACCGCGGAGGGCGAGTTGCTCGCCGTACCGCTCAACACGTCGATGCCGCTGCTGTACGTCAACGACGCGCTGCTGGCCCGCGCGGGCGTGGACCGCTCGACGCTCTCCACGCTGGACGGGGTGGCCGCGGCGGCCCGTAAGGTCAAGGCGGCGGTGCCCGGGACCAAGGGGATCGTCCAGCCCTTCGACGGCTGGTGGTTCGAACAGCTCACCGCCGCGTCGGGGACGCCGTACTGCACCCCGGACAACGGCCGGAAGGCCGACGGCGCCACCGCGCTCTCCCTGACGGGCGACGCCCAGCGCGAGGCGATCGGCACCATGGCCAAGCTGTACACGGACGGCGTCGGACTCGACACCGGCACCGACGGCAACGCGGCGCTGTCGGCGTTCGCCGCCGGCAAGGCCGCGATGATGTTCAACTCCAGCGGCGCCATCGGCGGCCTCAAGGAATCGGGCATGAAGGGGTACAGCGCGCTGCCCTACCCCGTCTCGGGCCCGGCCTCCGACGCGGGCGCCCTGATCGGCGGAGCGGCGATGTGGCTGGACCGCGCCGGTCACAGTGACGCCGAGCAGGTCGCCGCCTGGAAGCTCATCAGCCACATGGCCTCCGCCCCCGTGCAGGAGCGGTTCGCCATGGCGTCCGGCTACGCGCCGATCAATACCGAGGTCGGCGCCTCGGCCACCTGGAAGGACTTCCTCGCGAAGAACAAGCCCTCCGCCGTACTCGACAAGCAGTTCAACGACACCCCGGCCAACACCGCCACGTCCGGCTGCCTGAGCGGTGCGATGCCCGGCATCCGGGACGCGATCGTCCCCGAGATGCAGCGTGCCTTCAGCGGAGCCGCACCGCTCGACCAGGCACTCACGCGGGCCGAGAAGGCCGCGACCACCAAGATCGACGACTACCGGAAGCAGGCAGGCAAGTGACCGAGCGATTCGCCAAGGCCCCGGGTGACCCGTACCGCTACGGCGTCTACCTGCGGCCCGACCCCGCCACCTGCGCGGCGGTGACCGCGCTGACCGGCCAGGTGCGCGCCCAGTACGGGTTCGTCTCCGCGGGCGCCTTCCCGCCGCACGCGACGCTCGTCGGCAGCCAGCACATCACCGCGCCCGTGGACGACATCGTCGCGGCGGTGACCCGGGGGATCGCCGGCATCGCGCCCTTCACCGTCCACAACGCCGGGATCCGCCGCCAAGGCGTGGGCATGGTCCTCGGCGTCCACCACCTCGCCGACGGCACCACCCCGAACCCCGCCTTCACCGACCTGGCCGAGGCGGTCGACCGGGCCGTGGCCCCGCTGGTGACCCCGGCGCCCAACCCCGACCCGCACACCTTCGACCGGGCCACCTTCGAGGCCCATCTGTCGCTCGTCTCGCACGAGATGTACGTACGCCCCGACCTGTCCGAGGAAGTCGCGGAGTACGTACGCGGCCTCCCCGTCCCCTTCCCCGACGCCTTCCCCGGCGACACGGTCGCCCTCTACCGGACGCGGAGCGACGACTGGTCCGGCCGGTGGTGGACCACCCTGACCTGGGAACACCTGCACACGTGGCGGCTGCGCGAGGAGTGACGGGCCGTCGCCGGTGAGTGGGGCGTTTCCGTGAAACGCCCCACTCAGCGCGTCCGCGTCCGCCTATCGTCCGGAGTGACGGAGAGATCGCGTACGGTCACTGTCCGGTGCTTGTCCGGTGCTGTCCTGGCTGTCCGCGCGGTTCCTACGGGTAGGGCGTGGGCGCCGAGGGACGGCGCGGCAGGACGGAGGAACACGGATGTCGGTGGACGGCGAGGCGGAGCAACCACTCGGTGACGAGAGGGACGAGGCGCAGGAGGCGCAGGAGCCGGGGTGGGAGGTGGACCCGGACGACGAGTGGGGCGTGGCCGTGATCACCACGGTGGGGCGGCAGTTGAAGCTGCGCCGGGAGGCGGCGGGGATGCGCGCCGGCCAGTTCGGCAAGGCGGTCGGGTACGGCGAGGACATGGTGTACAAGATCGAGGGCGGCAAGCGCATCCCTCGGCAGGACTTCCTCAACGCGGCCGACGAGGTGCTGGGCGCGGATGGGCTCATCGCGGCGGCCTGGGAGGACGTGAAGAAGGTCCGGTACCCGAAGAAGGTTCGGGATCTGGGGAAACTGGAAGCCCAGGCGGTCGAGATCGGCGTGTACGAGTGCAACATCATCCTGGAAGAGGCGCCGCTGCACCGACAGGTTGGGGGGCACAATGGTGTGGCGAGAACAGCTCGAACGTCTGCTGGAGGCCGGGCGGTTGCACAACGTCACGCTTCAGATGATGCCGACCAACACCGAGGCGCACCCAGGGCTGGACGGCAGGATCGATCTGCTGAAGTTCCCGGACGGTACAGCGGTGGGGCGCTCCGACGGCCTGTTCAACGGACGGCCCGTCTCTGATCCGAAGCACCTCCGCATCCTTGAGCTGCAATATGGCACTATCCGGGCGCAAGCCCTCCCGCCGAGGGAGTCGCTGGCCTTCATCGAAAGACTGCTGGGAGAGACATGATGCGCAAGGCCACCGCCGGGGAAGGCTTCGAGCTGACATGGTTCAAGAGCAGCTACAGCGGCGGTACCAACGGCGAGTCCTGCGTCGAGATCGCCACCACCCCCGGTGCCGTGCATGTCCGCGACTCCAAGAACCTCGAAGGCCCCCGGCTGGCGCTCGCGCCCGGCGCCTGGGCGCACTTCGTGGCGTACGCGGTGGAAAGCTGACGGCGTAATCGCACGTGCCCCGCGCGTGGTTGCACCAAGCGCGGGGCCGGCGGCCACTGCCTACCCGGTCGGCTCGGCGGAGGGGTGGCGGGTGACGGAGTATCCGATTTCGAACTCGTCGGCTGACATGCGGGTGTCGTTGACCTCGACCACCGTCCCGTCGGTGCTGGTGGTGGTCCGCACGATCCGCAGCAGCGGGACGCCCTTGGGCAGGTTGAGCCGGGCCGCCTCGATGGGGGTGGGCATGCGGGAGCCGACCGCCTCTTCCCAGACCAGGGGGCCGTGGCCCATGTCTTCGAGGAGGTCGTAGATGCCGCCGGGGCCGGTGTCGCGTTCGGCGAGCCGGGTTCCGCGGGCGAGCGGGGCGGGCAGGAAACTGGTCGCCAGCTGTATCGGTCTCCGAGTCTCGGGGTCGCCCATGATCCGGTCGCGGATCAGCACCTCCTCGCCCGGTCCGGCGCCGAGGGCGGCGGTCACGTCGCGCGGGGCCGGACCGAGAGCAATGGTCGGCGCCTCCAGAGCGACCCAGGGTTGGGCGGTCGGGTCGAAGTAGTAGCCGCGCTCGTCGCGGAAGACCTGCCGGGCGCGGGTGAGCCGGTGCTTGGCCTGGCGGACACGGACGATGGTGCCTCGTCGGCGGATCACCTCCACGAGGCCCTCGGCCTCCAGCTCGGCGATGGCCTCGCGGGCGGTCTGCTTGGCGATGTTGTGGTCGCGCGCGATGTCGGTGATCTTCGGCAGCGCGGTCCCCTCTGGGTGCTGCCCCCGCTCGATGGCTGCCCGGAGGTCAGCTGCGACCTTCCGATAGGCGGGGTTGTTCACGGCGCTCCTCCTTGGTGGGCTGATTTTTCGTCAGACAAGTTACTCCTAGCTCTATTGACGTGCTGCGTCGACCCCTCGAATATAGTCCTAGGACTAATGCCCCGTCAGGGCTGGATGTCCGAACCGCCCGGTCGCTCCTCCGGGCGGGAGCCGCCTGCGCGCTTCTTCGGGACCGCGCGACCTTTCGGGAGGGTTCGTGTCCACCAAGTCCACGCCCGGCGACGGGCAGCACGGCAAGGGCAGCAAGGGTCTGCCGTCCGGCGATGACCATCAGGGCGTCAGGCAGTTCGCCCAGGGCCTGATCCGCGGTTTGACCGGGCTTCGCCGCCGGTGATCCTTCGCCCCCTGTTCGAGGACGGGGCCGGCTCACAGTCAGCGGATCCGCTGGCCGTGACCGGCCCCGGTCCGGTTGTCGACCTGTCCGCACTCGCCCTGCTGCTGGCCCCGCCTGCGATGCTGGGCGAGTTTGTGCCCGCCGCACCCTGGCGAGGCATCCATCGCGTCCCCTTCACGCCGCCGCCCGCTCGACCGGGCTCACTGCCGGACGCGTTCAGCGCGTCGGTTGCCGAGCAGACCAGGGACGCCGAGACGATCGGTGTGCTGGTCTCCGGCGGCTTGGACTCGCTGGCCGTCCTCGTCCACGCGCTCCGCGTCGCCGACGGCCGCCGCGTGATCGCCCTGACCACCGACCTGACCGACGACACCGGCCGCAGTGCTGCCGAGGTCGCCCGTCGGCTCCTCGCCGACCTCGACCTTCCTGCCGAGCTGGTCGTCCTGGACCCGATTGTCGACCGGGCCGAGCCGACCTGGTCGGCGGCTGGTCCCCGGCTGGACGCGCTGCCGGAGAGCAACGCTGCCGCCGCGGCCCGGGCCGCCGAATTCGGCGTCGGCGTGGTGCTGTCCGGGGACGGCGCCGACGAACTGCTCGGCGTCCCCCGGTTCGCCACCGCAGACGTCGCCAGGCGGCGCGGCCCGGCAGCGGCCGTCCGCTATGCGGCCGATGTCGCCTCGTCCGGTCCGGGGGTACCCGGCGAAGTCGCCGCGCTGGCCGCCCAACTGCTGCCCCGCCGGACGAGGGCACGGTCCTACTGGGCGGCGAACTGGCCGGCCTGGGTCGACCCGGTCGCCCCCGCAGTCCTGGCCGAGCCGTTCCGCCGGTACGCCACCGATTGGGCGAGGAGTTGGGTGGATGAGCAGATCACCGGGCATCAGACCGCAGGCCGGACCTGGGCACAGGCGGACGCGCACGACGCCGTCTTCCCCCGGGAGGCGATCCCGCCAGCCGGGATCCTGCCCGAGGCCTCGCCGTTCCTGGCCGAGCCGTTCCTCGGCGCGGCGCTCGCCCTGCCGGTCGGCGACCGCTACCACTCGGGCCTGCCGAGCGCCTACCTGCGCTGCAAAGCCCAGGTCGTCCGGCTGCTGCCCCAGCGCGCGCTCAAGATGCTGCCCAGGCGCAAGCAGTACTTCACCACCGCGCTGGCTAGCCAGTCCACCACCGGGCAGACGGCTCCGACCTGCGTCGCGGCCGGGCTGATCGATCCGGACGCGCTCACCGCCGAGCGCGATCCGGCCGTCCTGCTGGTCGTCGCGGCACTCGAACGCTGGCTCGTCGGAGCGCTCCGGCATGGCGCTGACATCCGCTGAGTCAGGGGCGGCGGCTGAAGGAGAACAGCCGGTCGACCTGGGCCAGGCCGGCCCGGTCATACATTCGGTTGGCCGCTGCCCGGCTCCGCTCCGGATCGTCCGCGGGGGCGTCGTCGTCGACGAACAGGATCACCTCGCGCGCGCCCAGCCCTCGCAGCAGGTCCACGCTCGACCCGAGCAGGGCTTGGCCGAGACCGCGGCCCCGCGCCGCCGGCGTGACGCTGATCCACCACAGCACGCCGATCCCGGCCACGGGCCGGCCGATGGTCGCTTCGGCGAGCAGCTCGCCGCCGTCGCGCATCTCCAGGCGCTTGCCCGGTGGCTCCTCGCAGTCGCGCACCGTGAGGCTTGAGGCATGCGGCAGACCGGCGATCGGCAGCTCGGCGTGCATATAGCGCCACAGGTTCCGGCCCGAGAACCCCGCCGCCTCCAGGCCGGCCCGCGTCACGGGCCGGTGGCCGGCCGGCAGGCCTTCCAGACCCAGGGACAGGGCCGAGGCGAACTCGAAGGCCGACACGGTCCGCTGCCTGCCCAACGCGGCGAGCGCGTGGTCGATCAGAGCACCGACCACAGCGGGGGCCTCGTGGCCGTGCAGCCACAGGACGAACCCGGTGTCGTCCGAGGGCCGCACCGCATAGGAGACGACGCCCAGCACCGTCCCGGCGGGGTCGTGGACGACGTCGGTGACCGGAGCGTCCAGTTCGGCCCACCAGCCGGAGTCGATCGGCGAGCGCCCGGCCAGGGCCTCGGCCAGCATCGCCGACGTCGTCTCCGGCTGCCCGGTGATCCGATCGGCGTTGGCCAGGGAGAGCACGGCCGCCTCGTCCCCGGCCTCGTACCGGCGGGCCGGCAGCCCGGTGGCCGGGCCCGTCGTCACGCTCCCCACAGGCAGTGCCTCCTCGTGTCCTGGACCAGCCTGCCCGTACGGGGCGTTCCACGCCAGCGACCCGGCCGGGATCAACGGCCCGGCGGGGCGCCGTTCAGGAGCCGCGTGAGCGGCCGAGGGTGTGGAGGAGGTCCCTCGCGGGGCGGTGGTCCGGGTCCCACTTGAGGGTTTGTTCGAGGACCTTCATCGCCTCGGCGCGGCGGCCGAGCCGGCTGAGCTCCCTGCCCTGGGTGTAGGAGCGTTCGGCGAGCAGCGCCCGGATCCGGGCGTTGTTCGGGTCGTGGCCCAGGGCGCAGCGCAGCCACTCCTCGTCGCGGGTGAAGGTCTCGACGGCCTGGGCGGCGGTCGCGGCGGTGCAGTGCAGGTCGATCATCTCCTCGAAGACGTCCGGCCGGTCCGGCTCCCGCTGCCAGGCGAGATGGGCCATGCCGATGGCCTGCTGGTACTGCTCCTGGGCGATCAGCCGGCGCGCCCGGGCGAGCAGATGCGCGACCCCGCTGGGGCCCTGGCCCGGTGGGGCGGCGGGCTCGCCGTCCGCCGCCGGTGGTGTGGTGACCGGGGTGCCGTCCCGGGGCGGGGGAGCGGCGGCCGGGGTGTCGTCCCCCGGTGAGGAAGCGGTGGCGGCGGAGATGTCGTCCAGCAGTGCCTGCGCCTCCGCGATCAGTTGGCGCAGTTCCTTTCCGGCCTGGTCGAGGCGGCCCTCCTCGATCAGGCGCCGGGCCGCGTCCAGGCCCGCCGGGCGGTGGGACGCGGTGGCCGGTGTGGTCGTTCCGGGCGCGGTGAGCAGGGTGATGTTCAGCGGCGGGGGCTGCATCTGCGGCTCGGCGGTGTCCCGTGTGTCGGCGCCCAGTTGTTCCTCGTACCCCGGGGACCGGCCGCTGAGCCGGTTGGCGTGCAGCGCGGCCCCGCGGGCGATGTGCTCGTTCCCGGACGGGACCACGGCGGTGCCGAGTCCGGAGATCAGCCCGCGCAGTTCGGGCAGCCGGGTGCTGCCGCCGCTCAGCACCACGGTGTCGACGTCCTCCCGCCGCATCCCGGACTGGTCGAAGAGGTGGTCGGCGCGGTCCAGCGTGGGGGCCACCACCAGCCGGACCAGGGTCGCGAAGCTCTGCCGCTCGATCTCCATGGTGACCGGCTGCTGGTTGTCGGGACCGGCCATCAGGACCGGGAACAGGGCCCGGTCCCCCGCGGAGAGCGTCTCCTTGATCTGCTCGGCGACCGCGCGCAGCCGCAGCCAGCCCGCCTCGCCGTGCTGGACCTCCCCGGGCGTGAGCCCCTGCGGGCGCAGCGCGTGCAGCCACGAGCCCAGCACATGGCTGTCCAGGAAGCGTCCGCCCGGGGTGCGGGCCCCTTCGTAACCGAGCACCCGGTAGCGGCCGCGTACCACCCGGACCAGGCCGAGTTCGAAGCCGTCGTACCCCATGCCGTAGCTCAGATACGTTCCGCTGCCCTCCCCTCCGGTGTGTCCGATCACCGCGGCCACCGAATCGGAGATCAGCGAGACCCGGGTCAGTCCGGCCGTCTCGGCCGCCTCCAGCAGCGCCGCCCGCTGCGTGGTCCCGAACCTGGCCGGCACGCTGATCACCACCTGGCCGATGGTTCCCGAGGTCGTGTCGAGGACCCGTCGGCACAGCTGGGCCAGCGCCCGCGCCACGATCTCCACGGGCCGCAGCGGCTGCCCCGCCACGTCCAGCCGGGTGTTCTCGCCCAGCATGCTCTTCAGGCTGGGGAAGGCCACCGGCACCGGTCCCGCCGTCGCCGGCACACAGAGCAGCCACGGCCGGTCCGCCCCGGTCAGCGCCATGAAACCGGTGGGCCGGCCGGACACCGAGTACGCGGCCCGCAGGCCGGTGGCGCCGAAGTCCAGGCCCAGGTTGACCTCGGTCATCGACGGCTCCTACGGCTCTCGGTCGAGAAGCTTGAGCAGACCGTCGAACTCCTCGGCGTCGACGATCTCGGCCACCGCGTTCTGCTGCCCCACCCGGGCCAGCACCGGTTTCAGCAGGCGCGCCTGCTCCAACGCGGCGTCCCGCCTGCCCTCCTGGTGCGACCTGCGGATCGCGGCGATGGCCTGGTTGATCTTCTCCGCGTCCTCGGGCGAGGCCTGGTCGGCGGTGCGTTCGGCGTAGTAGAGGTCGGAGGCGAGGCCGGCGCTGTAGATGTCCGACTGGAGCACGCTGGTCATGAAGCGGCACTCCGCCGGGTCGGAGAAGACCAGGGTCCGCTGGGCGCGCTCCAGGTCCTGGGCGATCTTCATCGCGTGCGCCGGCTCCAGGTACTGCTCGTACCGGCGCAGGAACATCCGGGTGGCCTCCTCGATGAAGGCGAGGTCCTCCCGGTAGGTCGCGCCGTCCTCCTCCGGCTCGGCGGAGGTCCCGGCGTTCGTCCGCTGGGTGTCGGTACGGAGCTTGGTCTGGTACCGGTTCGCGGTGCCGGGCACGGTGATGGTCACGCTCAGCTCGCGGTTCTTGTCGTACACGAACTCGACGTCGACGCGGGTGTGTACGTCGATCTCCTCGGGCAGTTCGTACTCGATCACGCCCTGCTCGTGGTTCTGGCTGGCGACCGCGGCATCGCCCTCGTACACCGGGACGCGGATGAGGCGGCCGTCGGTGGCCTCGAAGGTGCGGCGCATCGGCTCGGTCATCGGGTTGTAGGGCGTGCCCTTCGGGATGATCGGTACGAAGGTGTCGGCCTGTGCGCCGTGCACCGCGCCCACGCCGAGCGCCATGCCCGTCACGTCGTACACGTTGGTGTCGCCGGTGGGCCGTGCGGTGGCGAGGCTGTGGCCGCACTCGGCGCACACCGCGGCGGAATCGTCGTTGATCTTCTGGCAGGCGACGCACTCCATGCCGTGGGTGGTGCCGGCGAGGATGCCCGCGCCGAGCGCGACACACTCCATCGGGTTGATGTTGCGCCGTACCTTCTGCTTGCCGAAGAAGCTCTCCACCGTCTGGTAGACCTTCGGCGTCAGGGTGGAGCCGCCGACCAGCAGCACGTCCGAGATGTCGTCGGGCCGCAGGCTCTGCCGTTCGAGGGCGTCCCGCACCAGCCGGATCGTGCGGGCCACCAGCGGTTCGATCATCTCCTCGAACTCGGCCCTGCTCAGCGTCATGTCGACGTCCACCACGGTGCCGCCGTCGGCCCGCAGCGCGGCCGGCACGATGATGTCCACCTCGGCCGCCTGGCTCAGCTCCCGCTTCGCCAGCTCGGCCTCCTGCTTGGCGGTGAACCGGAACTTCAGGTCCTCGGACGGGTCGACCCCGGCGTTCTGCTTGATCCACTCGATGATCCGGTCCACGACGAGGAGGTCGAAGTCGTCGCCGCCGAGCCAGTTGTCCCCGGCGAAGTCCAGTACCTGGAAGTGGTTGTTGCCCTCCGTGTCCTTGGTGGCGTACAGGATGGAGATGTCGAACGTCCCGCCGCCCAGGTCGTACACGAGGATGCGGCGCCGCTCCCCGGGCTGGAGGTCGACGCCGAACGCGATGGCCGCCGCGGTGGGTTCGTCGATGATCCGCTTCACGACGAGACCGGCCGCCTCGCCCGCCGCCCGGGTCGCCGCGCGCTGCGCCTCCCGGAAGTAGGCGGGCACGGTGATCACCGCGTGGGTCGGCGTCTGGCCGAGCCGGTCCGTGGCGTCCTGCTTCAGCTTTTCGAGGATCATCGTGGACACCTGCGCCGGGGTGTACGCGGTCCCGGCGATCATCACGTGCGCCCGCGGGTCCTGGTCGGGGCCCGGCACGATCCGGTAGCTCAGCCGGCCGCGGGCGTCCGCCACGTCGGCGTCGGCGTAGTCCCGCCCCATCAGGCGCTTCACCGACACGATGGTGTCCTTGGGCTCGCGCTTGGCCCAGTTGAGCGCCGGTCCGCCGATCAGCCGGGTGTGTTCGCCGTTGCGGATACGGACGCCCACGACCGAGGGCGTCAGCGGCTTGCCGTCGCCGTTGACCAGGACGCTCGCCCGCTTCTGGTCGGGCTCGTACTTCGCCACCGCCGAGTTGGTGGTCCCGAGGTCGATGCCGATCGCCTTCACTGTCGCTCCTTCTTGCCGCCGGTGTCGCCGGTGCCGCCGGTGCCGCCGGACCGGGCCGGGACCCGTTCCGCCGTCCTGGCGTCCGCCACCTCGGCGGGTGTCTCGTTGTCGTACGGTGCCTGGCTGCTGTCCGGCGTTTCGTTGTCGTAGGGCTCGTAGGGCGTTTCGTTGTCGTACGGCGCCTGGTCGTCCTTCGCGGGCTCGCCCGACGCCACGACCACCGCGGCCGGACGGATGAGCGTGCCCCGGTGGCGGATGCCACGCTGGACCACCGTGAGCACCGTGTCCTCGGGGAGGTCCGGGGCGGGTTCCGGGTGCAGCACCTCGTGGGTCTCCGGCTCGGCGATCTCGCCCGGCTCGCCGATCAGCTCGACCTCGTTCTTGCGCAGCATGGTGGTCAGCGCGGCGTGGGTCCGGCCCACGCTGGCCCGGTGGGCGTCGAGGCCGACGTCGGGGCCGAGTTCGAGCAGCCGGTCGAACGAGTCCACGACGCCGCCGAAGCCCCGTAACAACCGCCCGACGTACGCCTCGTGGGCGCGCACCGCGTCCTGAAGCCGCTCGACCTGCGCCTCCCTGTCGGCGAGTTGACCGGCCAGCTGCTTGATCAGCTCATCCGCCGACGGTTCGGCGGGCGGACCGGTCGGCTGCTCGGCCGTCTGCTCGGCGGGCTGTTCGGCGGGCCGGGCGGCCGGGGTGTCGCGGCGCGGCGGCCGGGCCCGCTTCTTGGCCTTGCGGTGGTTCACATCAGGCTCCTAGCGATCTGCGTCTGCGGTCTGCGTCTGCGGTCGGTCCACGGTGTGGGGATCTACCGGTCGAACCGGATCAGGCTGTCGATCAGCGCCCCCGACGGGAACACTCCGAGCCCGGGCGCGGGACCGGCCGCCTCCGGCACGGGCACCTCGACCGCGCTCAACTCCCCGGCCAGCGCGTCGAGCCAGGCCACCGGCACGGACAACGCCCGTGCCACCTCCGGAGGTTCACCGCCCCCGCCCGCCGCGTCCCGTTCGGCCGCCAGGTCCGCCCGGGCGCGGGCCACCTCCTCGGCCGGATCGATGTCGTAGAGCAGTACGTCCGCCAGCAGCCGGCGCCGCAGGTCCCGCAGCTCGTGCCAGGCGTTCTGGGTCCGGGCGTTCATCAGACGCCGGGTCATCAGGTCGAAGGAGACGTCCGCCATCGCCGCGTGCGTCGTGTCGGGTGTCACCCCCGCGACGGTCAGCTCGTTGTACGGGAACGGGCCGTCCCACTCGGTCAACGGATCCTTGATCACCTGTCCAGGTCCCCTTCGCCTACGCCTACGTCCACGCCGTGGCCTTCGACTTCGCGTTCGCTTTCGACTTCGCTTTCGACTTCGCTTTCGGGCTCGCTCGCGGGTTCGCTCTCGGTGGCGCGCGGCCCGAGGTCCGCGTCCAGCGCGTCCAGCAGCGCCTGTCGCACCCGGACGCTGGTCGGATCGGTGCGGCAGGCCCGCACCAACCGGTGCAGGAACCCCGGCCGGTCGCCCAGCAGACGTTTCTCCTCCGCCTGCCGCAGGAGGTCATCGGCGTGCGCCGAGGGGTCGGTCTCCGCGGGGGTGTTCGCCCCGTACTCCGTGATCATGTCGTTCAGCTGGTCGATGCCCACGCCGGCCAGCAGCAGCGGTTCCAGCTCCTCCAGCGCTCCGAGCTGGCATTCGAGCAGCCGGCTGTCCGCCTCCGCCCGGATGAGACCGTGGTGCAGGATGACCAGCGCCTCGCGCAGGATGGTCAGCCGGCCGCCGGTGGTGTTCCCGCCGGGCAGGGCGTCCATCTCGAAGATGAGCGCCTGGGCCAGGTTGAGCCGGGGCCGGGCCGACGCCGGGTTCAGCTCCAGGGCCCGGCGCAGATCGGCCAGGCCGAGCGGCAGGTCCGGCTGTACGCCGACGTCCCGGCACCGCGAGCTGTACCAGATGCCCCGGTCGACCAGGAGCGCCGCCCACCGCGCGGTGAGCGTGTGCGTGCCCACCGTGCCGACCACCGGCAGGGCCGCCTCGACCAGGGCGATCGATTCGTTGAGTGGATCGATCTGAAGTACGGACATGTCGGTCAGCGCGTCCACGCGGCCCAGGATCAGCCGCAGCACCGCCTCCTTCACCCGCACCGTCATCGCGGCGTTCGCGGCGATGCCGATGGCCTCGGTGAGTTCGGCCATGGCCCGGCCCAGCTCACCGCGGTTGGCCAGCAGCCCGCGGGCGATGAACAGATGGGCCCGTACGGCGAGTCCGACCGCGTCCTGCTGGAGATGGTTACGGCGCCGGGGCAGGTAGGTGTGGGCCGGGTTGCGGCGCAGGAAGTCCTGGCACGCCGGGCACTCCCCGATGCCGGGGTGGCCGTCGGCGCCGGGCCCGCCGCAGTCGGCCGGCAGCTCCGGCATCCGCTGCCGGTGGAACTCCGGCAGGGCGCGCAGCGCCGACTCGAAGCGGTGCCGCTCGACGAGGGAGGAGGCCCTGGCCAGCTCGGAGAACGCCCACCGCACCCGGCGCAGCGTCACACTGGCGGACTCGCTCTCGGGTTCGCCGTGACCGGTCCGCTGCTCCGTGGCGCGTGCCACGAACCGGCCGAACCGCCGGAGCAGCCCCGTCATCTCCAGATAGCCGGGCCCGCACGCCAGCCGGGGGCTCTGCGGGTCCTCGGAGAGCGGCAGACCGCCGGCCTCGCTCAGCGCCCGCGCCCCCTCCAGCTCGCGCTCCAGGAAGGAGCCCAGCTCCTGGTAACTGGCGGCCTGTGCCGAGCGGCCGGCGCTGGTGTGCCGGTCCGCGTGCCCGGAGAGCAGGGCCACCAGATGCTGGCCGAGGTCCACCCGCAGCCGGTTGGTGTTGGCGGGGGTCACCGCCTGCCCGTAGGAGGCGGCCCTGGCCTGCCGCCAGCCGGCCCAGAAGAGTTTGTCGTCGGTGAGCAGCACCGCCCAGCAGGCCAGCACCTCCCGCCACACCGGCTCGGCCTGCTCCCACGCCCCGGTGTGTTCCAGCTCGCGGGCCTGCCAGAAGGACGCCACGGCGAGGCTGTGCACGGTGGCCAGGTCGCCGGGGGCGGCGGCCAGCCGTCGCCGCCACTCGCCGGTGGCCCGGCCGCGGTCGCCGGAGAGCAGCGTGAGCAGCGGGGCGTCGTCCGGCAGATCCGCGCAGAGCCGGGCGGTCAGCTCCGGCCGCTCGGCCGGTTCCAGGGCGCCCAGCCGTTCGGCCAGCGCGGCGGGCTCGCGCAGCCGGTAGAGGAACGCGTCCACCAGCAGCCGTTGAGCGGGCCACCGCAGCTGGTTCCAGGCGACCCGCTCCTGCCAGCTCATCCCGCCGCGCTCCATCAGCATGAACGCCGCGTTCTGGACGGTGTCGGTCGGCGAACCCGGGGTGATCCCGGCCGAGTCGAGGGCCCGGTACGGGAACCCCGGGTCGCGTTCGGCGAGCGGATCGGCCAGGAGCTGCCCGCTCGCCGCCCGGTCGGCCCAGGGCAGCGCGGCCAGCAGCGACTCCAGCCGGGCCTGCCGCGCGGCCAGGTCCGCCACCGGCCCCGGCGCGGCGGCGTACGCCAGGACCGCGGAGCGCCAGCGCCCGCCGTCCTCCAGCGCGCGGCCCTGTGCGTACGCCTGCCGGGCGCGGCTGTCGGCGTGCGTCAGGCAACCCGCGTACGCCGCCACGGCCTCCGGCCAGTCCGCGCGCTGTTCGGCCGCCCGGCCGCGTACGTAACCGGTCAGCGTCGCGAGGTCCGAGTAGCCTTGGTCGGACAGGCTCTCGGCGGCCTCGGCGGCGGTGGGCCAGTCCTGTTCCGCGACGGCCAGCCGCAGCCGCGCGTAACCGGCCCGCGCCGGTACGTCGGCGAAGCCGTCCGGCAGCGCGGCGTACCGCTCCACCACCTCCCGCCAGCCGTCGGGGCCCTCAGCCGTGCCGAGTTCGGCGAGCCGGGCGCTCGCGTAGCCGCGCCGTACCGGTACGTCGTGGTGGCCGTCCGGAAGGCCGGTGTAGCGCTCCAGCGCGCCGGCCCAGTCACCGTCCCGCTCGGCCAGCCGGGCCAGCGCGTAGCCGTGGGCCAGGGCCAGTTCCGGATCGGCGCCGGCGACCGGGGCGTAGGCGGTCGCCGCGGTCGTCCAGTCCTGCTCCAGCTCGGCCAGCCGGCCCCGGGCCTTCCGGCGTACGAGGCCGACCTGCCCGTCCCGTTCCTCGTCCCGCGCGTCGCCGAGCAGGGCGAGCACCGAGCCCCAGTCGTCGCGCCGGGCGGCCAGCTCGGCCCGCGCGTACCTGCGCCGCCGGCCGACCTCCCCCTCCGCGTGGTCGTCGGGCAGCCGGCCGAAGCCGTCGATCACCCCGGCCCAGTCGTCCCGCTGATCGGCGGCGCGCCCGGCGGCGTACTTGGCCCGCTCGGCCGCGTCGAGCAGATCCGCCGGCAGAGGCGCGTAACAGCCGTACGCCTCGGCCCAGTTCCCAGCCGCCTCGGCAATCCGCCCGGAGGCGTACCCGAACCGCTCGGCGGCGTCGGCGTGACCCGAAGGGGCGCCGGTACGGGTACGGCCCGGCCGGCCGGTATCCGTGCGTACGGGCCGGCCGCCGGTGTCGGTGTTGGCCGGGCCGGTGCCGGCGGTGCCCGCGTGGGCCTTCCGGCTGTCGGCGTCCGCACGCCCCAGTCCTTCGGCACCGTCCGTGTCAGTGCTATGCGCGTTGGTCCGGTCCGCGTCGGTCCGGTCCGTTTCGGCGGTGTCCGCATCGGCTCGGGCCGTCTTGGTTCGGTCCGCATCGGCTCGGGCCGTGTCGGTGGTGTCCGCGTCGGTTCGGTCTGTGTCGGCGGTGTCCGCGTCGCCCGGAGTCCCGTCGGCCGACGTCGTGTCGGTGGGGTCCCCGCGGTCCGGATCCCCGTGAGCCGAGCCTGTGTTGGCAGGGGCGCCGTCGGCAGTGTCTTCGTCGGCCGGGGTTCCGTGGGCCGGGGTTCCGTGGGCCGGGCCGGTGTCGGCCGGGCCCCCGCCGGTTGTGTCCGCGTCCGCCGGGCCCCTGTCGACCCCACCCCCGTCGATCCGGCTCCCGTCGGCGCGAGCCCCGTCGACCCCACCCCCGTCGGCCCGGCTCCCGTCGACCGGACTTCCGTCGGCCGGATCACCCTCCGCCGGAGCCCCGTCCGCCGGACCGGCGTAGTGGGCCGCCGCCGCTGCCCAGTCCTGGCGCAGCTCGGCGAGTCGGCCCTCGGCGTACCGGGCGCGGGCGCCGGCGTCCGCGCGTTCGCCGTGATCCGGGGGAAGCGCCCCGTAACAGGCCGCCGCGCTCGCCCAGTCCAGGAACGCCTCCGCGGCCAGCCCCTGCTCGTACAGGCTGTCCCCGGCCAGGTCCAGCCAGTCGCCCGGATCCCCGCCCCCGTCGGCCAGCTTGCCGAACGCCCGGTGCGCGGTCTGCCAGTCCGCCTCCTCGGCCGCCGCCCGCCCGGCCGCGTACAGCGCCCGGTGCGGGCTGTCCAGGAAGTCGGCCAGGCGCTCGAACGCCGCCGCCGCGGCGGGCCAGTCCTGCCGGTCCTCGGCGGTTCTGGCCGCGGCGTAACCGCACCACTCGTCGGGCGTCAGGCCGAGCCCGACCGCCGCCGTCAGTTCCCGGTCGGCCGGGGGCCAGTCGCCGGACCCGGCCGCCGCCCGGCCCCGCGCGTACGCCGCCCGGAGCGGCGCGTCCGCGACGGCGGGGCACTCGCCGTACGCCACCGCCGCCTCGGACCAGGCGCGGTCCGTCTCGGCGAGCCGGCCGTCGACGTAGCGGGCGCCCTGCCGCGCGTCGCGGTAGCCGTCCGGGCGCAGCGCGAGGACCGCCGCGTACGCGCGCCGCGCCGCCGGCCAGTCCTCCGCCTCCTGGCACGCGCGCGCCTCCCCGTACATGACGGCGAGCCGGGTCTCCTCGATCTCGCCGCGCAGGCACTCCCGTACCGGCCGCGGCAGCTGCGGCTCGGTGATCCCGTCCAGGATCCGTTCCGCGGCGTCGGGGTCCAGCCGGTCGGCGAGCGCCGCGCACAGCTGGTCGATCGCGGGCCAGGCCAGTTCGAGCCGCGCCTCGGAGATCAGCCGGCTCCGCTCCTCGCTCAGCCGGCCCGTGCGTACCGTACGCAGCACGCCTTCCCAGTCCTGCCGGGTGCGCAGGAAGCGGGCGGCGGCCAGCACACTGGTCCATTTCATGTTGCCGGGGGCGTCCAGCCGGACCAGCGCCGCCTCGCCCTCGACCAGCGGGTCGAGGACCTCGTCCTCGTCGTCGTGCACCTCCCGCGCCTTGAAGAGCCAGCCGTGCGCGTACGACTCGTGCAGGAACAGCGCCGGTGTGGCCCATTCGATCGAGGTGTGGCCCGGCAGGTCGGAGATGCGCTGCCGGGCCGAGGTCACCGCCTCGTCGATGGTCTTGTTCGCCGACAGCCCTTCCATCAGCACCGGGCCGAACACGCCGGCCGCCCGCTCGGTGACCGTGGTCCGCATCCCGACCACCGCGGGCACGCCCCGCCCGATCAGCGCCTGGGCCAGCCCGGAGAACGGCTCCGCGCTGCTGTTCCGGGCGCCGGAGCACAGGTTCAGCACGACCAGGCGCAGCCGCTGCGCCCGGACCATGATGCCGCTGAGCAGGGTCGCGGGAACGCGGTCCGCGGTGCCGTCCTCGGCCTCCAGATACACCACGCCCTCGTTGCGCGGCGTGTCGTAACCGCCGTGCGCGATGAGCAGGACCGCGACGGGCTCGTTCGCGTGCTGGGCCAGCCAGGTCTCGATGGACCGCCGGGTCGCGTGCTCCCGTACGGTCGTCTTGACGACCAGTTCGGACAGATCCTTGCGCAGCGCGGCCAGTTCCGGTCCCGCGTCGATCGCCGGGAGGCCGCCGGGGGAGGCGACCGCGACCAGGAGGTGGATCGCCGCCGGCTGGTCCTCCGCGCCCGGCAGCCGGCCGTGCAGGGGGTTGCCCGGCAGCGAACGGGCCAGCGACATGTTGTAGTTCAGCGCCAGGACCTGCTCGCCCCGGTGGGCGGGTGAGGCCAGCGCCTCGACGGGCAGCCCGTGCAGCTCGGTCGGCAGGTCGAAGCGGAGCCGCAGGCCGCGGAAGCGGTGGTGGTCCTCGGTGCTCTGCGCCCGGCTCAGCGCCTCGGCGATGCACTCCACGAGCCCGTCGTCGAAGAGCAGGCCGTACGTGGCCCGGCCGAGGGCGCGCAGCCGCGTCACGACGTCCCGCCCGCCGGCGGGCGCGTGGCCCAGCTCGATGTCGATCAGCTCGGCGAACTCGCCGCTCAGGCGCCCCGGTTCGCCGTCCACGGCGCGTACGGCCACTCCGGACACCGGGCCGTTGGCGAGCACCAGGTACCGCCGGGGCCCCACTTGACGTACCCGGACGCGCAGTTCCTCGTATTCGAGCACGGTCACCCCCTCTGCCGGTTCGGCGCGGACCGGTCCGGCGCGGACCGCAGCCCGGCGAAGACCTGGTTGAGGCTCTGGCTCGCCGCGGTCCGCTCCTCCAGCAGGCGAGGGTCGCCCGGCCGGTCCAGCAGGGCCAGGTCGAACTGCTCGACCGACTTGGTGAGCAGTTCGACGAGTACGGAGATGTCACCGGCGTCCAGCGCCTCGAACGCCGCGATGCGCAGCACGATGCCGAGATTGAGCCGGGCCCGTACCGAGCGCGGGTTGAGTTCCACCGCGCGCGCCAGATCGGCCCGCGCGGGCGCGGTGCGGGAGCTGTCCTCGTTGACCGTCAGGATGGCCCGGGTGGTCAGCGCCTGGGAGAGCTGGGTGACCACCCGCTCCCGCTGCGCGGGGTCGCGCCCGCCGACCGCGCCCAGCGCGGCGTCGAGGACCGTGATGGCGTCGTCCCCCTTCTTCTTGCGGTGCAGCGCGTCCGCCCTGCCGAGCGCGGCGTCCACCACGGTCCGCCGCACGGGCCCGCCCCGGTCCGCCCGGTCGGCGTACCGCACCGCCCGCCGCCAGGAGCGCGCCACCTCGGCGCCGTCCGGCTCGCGCGCCGAGAGCGCCCGCATCGCCTTGCCGAGCAGGGCCTCGACGGCCAGGGTCGCGCTGCCCCGGAGCAGCTCCTGGTGTCCGGTGGACAGCCCCGCGAGCGCCGGATTGCGCTGGTCGAACGTGGCGCAGTCCGCCCCGCACGTCCGCGGCTCCTCGGTGGCGGGGCCCGGGCGGGTGACGTACCGGCGCTCCGACGCGGAGCGGCGCTCCTCGTCGGCGGCGCGGCAGCGCGCACAGCGGGTGTCCAGGGCCAGGCTCAGCGCCTCGTCGAGCCGGCCCGCGGTCAGCTGCACCTGGGCGAGGCCGAGTTGGGTGAAGTAGACGTACAGGTCGCCGGTGTCCGCGTCCGTCGTGGTCAGCGACTCGGTGAACGCGCCGAAGTGCCGTTCCAGCCCGAGTTCGGCGAGCCGCAGTGGCCCACAGACCAGCCGGGCGCCGGTGTCCGTGCCCGTGTTCGAGCCCTCGCCCGCGCCCGCGTCGGCACCGGCACCGGTGCCGGTGCCGACGTCGTTGCCGTTGCCGGTGCGGTCCGCCGCGCCGGGCAGCGGCAGTCCGCCGTGGTCGCGCAGGGCCTTGGCGGCCCTCTCCTCCCGGCGGAGCAGCAGGGCCGTGGTCGCGGCGGTGCCGGACCGGTCGGCCGTGATGCGCCGCTCGATCAGCTCCTGGACGTCCGCGCGCAGCGTGTCCAGCATCGCGGGGGCGACGGGCTCGCCGTAACGGCGCTCGGCCCGTTCCCGCCACCGTGCCCAGAACGCGTCGTCGCGCAGCAGCGACATCCAGGTGCCGACGCAGGTCGGCCAGTCGGCGCGCCCGCCGCGCGGCCGGACGTCCGCGCTGATCGTGTGGAGCAGCATCAGCGCCCTGACATGGCCGGTCCGGTGGTCGGTGGGGTCATGGGCGTCGGCCCGTTCGAGCCGGTCCACGGCGGTGACCCGGTCACCGCCGAGGCCGTGGGCGAGCGCCTCGATCAGCGTCGGCGTCCGGTCGTCCGGCGCGGCCTCGTCGGCGTGGGCCAGCCAGGACGCGGCCCGCTCCCACTCCGCCCGTTCGGCGTGGCCGTACGCGATGTCCCGCAGCAGCGGGGCCAGTTCGGGGCGGGTACGGTCGCTCGCCACGGCGGCGGCGATCTCCGCCTCGTCCGGCGGCCCGCCGTCGGGAGGGCGGGTGCGCAGCCGCGCCATCGCCTGCCAGGGGCGCCGCCCGCCGCGCTCCGGCAGGGCCAGCAGCTCGGCGAACCGCCCGGCGCGGTACAGCCCTTCGGCATGGAGGGCGCCCCACTCCCCGTGGCCCGGGGCCGGAGCCAGGGCCTCCAGCACGCCCGGCCAGCCGCCGTCCCGGAACCGCAGCGCGGCCAGCGCGTATCTCGCCTGCCGTACGACGTCCGCCCACGCGGGGTCCGCCACCAGACAGCCGCCCAGCTCCTCGGCGGCGTCCTCCGCCGGGCCCGAGCCGGCCGCGCACAGCGCCAGACCGAGGCGCACCCGTCCGGCCCGCGCGCGTGCGGACTCCGAGCGTGCGGCCCGCGCGCGTGCGGACTCCGAGCGTGCGTGCCCCGCACCGCCGGACTCCGCACCCTCGGGCCCCGCACCTTTGGGCCCCGCACCCTCGGACTTCGCACCCTCGGGCCCCGCACCGTCAGACCCCGCGCCGTCGATCCGGCGCCACAGATCCGCCGCCTCGCCGAGCCGCCCGGCCGCGGCCGCCAGCACCGCGAGATAGTGCGCCGGTCTCGGATCCCCGGGGCGCAGCCGCCGGCTCGCCGTCAGGTGCGCGCGGGCCGCGCCGTCGAGGTCACCGCGGGCGATCGCCCGCGCGGCGGCGTGCAGATGCAGCTCCGCGACGAGCGCGTCGGGCGGTACGGGCACCCCGGTGCGCCGGGCCGCCTCCAGGTGCTCGATCGCCTCCGCGAAGTCGCGCCGGGCGGTGAGTTCACGGGCGTACGTCCAGTGCGCGGCCGCCAGCGGGGCGGCGAACCGCGGATCGTCGGGATGGCGGGCCCGTAACTCGGTCCAGGAGTCGAGGTACGTGTCGAACCGGCGGAGCCGGTACGCGGTCAGGCAGTACTGGAGCAGCACCTCGTCGTCGGCGTACCCGCCGGCCAGGGCCTGCGCGTACGCGTCGTACGCCGCCGGGAGCTTGTTCTGCTCCTGGAGCGCGAAGCCCAGCACCGCGGCCGTCCGCGGGGTCCGCGCGGAGGGCTCGACGCGGGCCGCGAACATCTCCGCCTGCTCGGGGCGGCCCTGCCGGAGCAGCAGGCACGCGGCGAGCAGCAGCCCGCTGTCGTCGAGCGCGTCGTGCTGGTCCGCGGCGTACAGATCCACCAGCGCCAGATCGGGCCGGCCCTGGCGGATCCGGACGTACGCCCGCTGTGCATGGGTACGGCCCCGATGGCCGCCGTCGCACTCCAGCGCCTCCCCGAAGAGCCACTCGGCGCGCTCGAAGTCGGCCTGGTGCGCGGCGCCGCAGCCGCCCCAGTAGAAACCGTCGGCGGCGGACGGCGCCAGCCGCCGCGCCTCGTGGAACCAGGGGTCGGCGGCCCGGTAGTTCTCCCGGGCCAGGCAGATCCGCCCCATGCCGGTGTGGGCCTCCGCGGCGGTCGCCGCGGCCTCCGGGTCCCGGTCCGCCGTACGCCGCAGCTTCCGCAGAGCACGGTCGAAGTGCTGCTCGGCCAGGTCCAGTTCACCTTCGTCCCAGGCCAGCCACGCGGCGGCCACCGCCTGCTGCGCCTGACGCCTACCGATCCCGAGGTTCGGCCCCATGGCGGCCGGTCACCCCGCGGCTTCGTCGAGCTCGGAGCGCCAGGCCTCGCGATGCCGGTCGTAGTGGAGCGGGCCGATCCGGTAAGCCGTCAGATCGAGCGCGACGAGCTGCCGGTACGCCTCCGCCGGCAGGTCCGCCTCCAGTACGACGCGCAGCCCGCTGACCGAGTCGTGCAACACCAGCGGCCCCCGGGCCCCGCCTACGCCCCCGCCCACGCCCCCGCCCGTGTCCTCGCTCCCGGCCCCGTCGCCCCGGGGCCCGCGCCGCAGCAGCGACTTGACGCCGGTGTAGACGTCCTTGACCGCCTCCGCCCCCAGCCCGCTGAGGAACGCGTGCAGCGGCAGCGCGAGCAGCACCACCCATCCCAGCTCCGCGGGCCCCCGATGCGCCAGCGCCCGGCGCGCGTCCGCCCGTACCCCCAGTTCGCCCAGCATGGTGACGAGCTGATCTTTCTGCGCGTCGGTGACATCCCGGTCGAGCAATAACTCGGCAGACAAAGAATTGCCGATCATCCGATGACTCCCCCGTAGCAACCGCTTCTGAACTGCTGAACCGCCGAACGGTCGAACTGCCGTACTGCCGAACTGCCGCCACACCGGCACTGGTAAGGACCATAAGACCGGCCGCGCGGTTCCGCCATGAGTTCGCGGAGACTTCCCCGCGCTCGGCGCGAGACCTTCGGTGCCCTGGTGTGCGGCCGTATCTTCGAACGGTTGCCCGCGGCGCGGTGATGTTGACGGGTCCGGTGCGAGGGAGCGGCGGAATGGAAGCGCAATGGAAGCGCAATGGAGAAAGAATGAAGATCGATCTCCCTGGCACGCACGCCGCCGCTTGTCGAGACGGCGCGCCGCGAAAACCTCCGTCGACACGGCACCGGCCCCCGCGGCTCGCTCCGGTGGGCGGCGGCGTCCCGTCTGCCGCCGCGCGCTGGCCGCCGCCGCACTGTGGTCACCGAGGAGCCCCCCCCGCGCCGATGCGCGCCGCGGTGGACCGACGCTCGCGAGATCGGCGCTCGAATTCCATCCGGGGATCGATTTTCGATGCCGGTGAGGGGATTAGGGGATTCGTCCATTGTCCGCCGAATGAAATTACCCGGCCGATCGGTCTTACTCGCGCTCACTCGCGCGAGCGCCAAGTCCCCCGTAACGGGAACTGGTTGGCCGTTCTCGTGGTAGAGTCTTGGTGAATTCACAGGACGCCACGAAAAAAGGGGAATGGCGTGAATACCGAGAAGGTTACGGCTCGGCGTCTTACGGCCGTGGAGGTTGCGGAGTTGGGCCCCCAGGACGGCATCTTCGTCTCGGCAGGGACGGACGGCCTTCCTCTCGACTGCTACGCCCCGGCTTTCCTCACGGGGCCGGGTAAGAACTTCGAGGGAGGGTCCTTCGTCGCGAGGACGGCCTTCGGCGAGGAAATCCATGTGCTCCCGGACAATGCCGAGGAGAGCGGGATCTGGATCGCCGACAAGCAGGGGGAGGAAATCGAGGTTCTCCAGAGTGCCGGCGTCCTCCTGAACCTCGCCCTCTTCGTGCCCAACGGGAACAAGGAATCCCTGGAGGCGCTCTACTCCGCGGCGCGGGACGCCTTCGGCGTGGGGATCGTCCAGCGCTGGAGCGAGGAAGTCGCCGAGGTGCCGGACGTCAAGGTCGACCTGTACGAGGAGCCGGTCCGCGGGCGGAAGAGCGCGAACGGCCAGAACCGCGACCGCCGCGCTCTGGACATCTACCCGACCCGGGTGCGGTTCCTGGAGCCCAGCGACGGCTGGAAGTTCATTGTCGAGCCGCACAAGGAGATCGTGGACGACACGCCGACGATCTGACGGCGTGCGGCCTGCTGGTCACACCTGCTCGCACAACTGATGTCGGCAGTACGCACGAACGCTCGGCTGGGGTCTCCCAGCCGAGCGTTTTACGTGAAGGGACTCGCGACGGTGCGTGGAGGGCCTCGCGACGGCGCAAGGGGACGGCGCGGGCCGCCCGTTGGAGATCCTCCGGCTCAGCGCACCGGGAAGCCGAAGGAATAGCCCTGCTCCTTGAGCCAGGGGAGGACCCGGCGCAGGGCCTCGACGGTCTGGGAGCGGTCGCCGCCCGCGTCGTGGAAGAGGAGTGTCGGCCCGTTCGGCAGCTCCCGCTGGACCGTGGCGACAATGGCGTCCGCGCCCGGCCGCTCGAAATCCTTGGTGTCCACGTTCCAGCCCAGCGGTCGCATGCCCCGGGAGGCGGCGAGCTCCCGGCTGTAAGGGGTGAAGGCCCCGCCGGGCGCCCGGTAGTACATCGGCCGTACGCCCCCGGACGCCTCGGTGATCACGCGTTCGGTGTCGAGGATCTGCTGCGACTGGTAGGCCTCCGACTTCTTGTCCATGGCGGTGTCGTGCGACACCGAGTGGTCGCAGAGCCGGTGCCCGGCCGCGACCACCTTCTTCACCAGGTCGGGGTGGGCCTTCGCCTGCGTCCCCACCATGCAGAACGTGGCCTTCACCTCGTACTTCTCCAGCAGGTCCAGCATCGGGGGAGTCCACACGGGGTCCGGGCCGTCGTCGATGGTGATGTTGACGCCGCGCGCCCCCTTGTCCGAGGCGTGCACGATCTCCTTCGAGACGGGCTTGACGTCAGTGCTCGGCGAGGCCGACGCGGTCGGCTTCGGCGCCGCGTCGTCCACGGAACCGGCCTGCGCGGTCCACACCGAGGCCCCGGCCGCCGCCACCGTGACGCCGAGCACCGCCCCGATCAGCTTGCCGTACCAGCCCCGCCCGCCGCTGTGCCGCGCCATGTCCGCCCCGCTTCTGCTCAGTTACTCGCCGTATCCCCGGTCGCCTTCCGACCATCTGACAGGACGAGACGTGGTGGCCATCGGATCCCTCCGTTACCGATCACGGACAATCCCGGGGGAGTTCGCGGACAACTCGACCACCGGCAACTGCGTCCGGCCGGAGAAGCCCAGCCGCCCCCGACTGCGACCGACCGCGCATCAGATCTGTCCGGCGGAACGCGTCGGCCACGCCGAAGGCGCGGACCGTTACGGGAACTTGTGACGGAAGGGTTGCGTATCGTCACCGCGAAAGCGCGAAGAAGCAGCAGACGAGTTTCGGAGAAGGCGAAATGAAACAGGCATGAGCCGAGCATTCCGATACCTCTGCCACGCTCGGGCAGCAGCGCCGAAGAATTCGTTCAGCGACGGAACACCACGTCATTCCCCGCGACGGTCACCACTCCCGCTTCCGGATCCCGCTCATGCCGTGGTCTCCGGCGCGATCTCGGCGATCAGTCCCTCGACGCGCTTCCTGATCGCGTCGCGGATAGGGCGTACGGCCTCGACGCCCTGGCCGGCCGGATCGTCCAGTGCCCAGTCGAGGTAGCGCTTGCCGGGGAAGACGGGGCAGGTGTCGCCGCAGCCCATCGTCACGCAGACGTCGGACTCCTCGACGGCGTCCACGGTGAGGATCTTCGGGACCTCGGCGGAGATGTCGACGCCGACTTCCGCCATGGCCTCGACCGCGGCCGGGTTGACCGCGTCGCCCGGATCGGACCCCGCCGAGCGGACCTCGACGCGGTCACCGGCCAGATGGGTCAGCCAGGCGGCGGCCATCTGGGAACGGCCGGCGTTGTGGACACAGACGAACAGCACAGAAGGCTTGTCGGACATCGGACGCTCTCTCTTGTTCTCAGCCGGAATCGAGGCGCGAATGACATCAGCGCCAGGTGGCGTCAGTCATCGCTGATGTGAAAATATCAGCCCATGATGACGTCAGTCGACACTGACCTGATCCGGGTGCTCGCCGACCCGCTCAGGCTCCGGATCGTGACCCTGCTCGCCCACCAGACCCTCTGCACCACGCACCTGGTCGAGGAGACCGGCGCCAAGCAGACCAACCTCTCCAACCACCTGCGCGTCCTCCGCGAGGCCGGGGTGGTGGAGACAGAACCCTGCGGACGCTTCACCTACTACAAACTCCGGCCGGACGTCATCGAGACCGTGGCAGGCTCCTTCACCGACCTGGCCACGGCCGCCCGCGCCACCCGGGCGGCCGACACGAAGAGGTCCTGTCCGTGACCAGCACCGAACCGGCCACCGCAGCCCCCGCAGAGCCGGGAGACGACTCGGTCGCCGCGAAACTCTCGACGCTCGACCGCTTCCTGGCCGTATGGATCCTCATCGCCATGGCCCTCGGCCTCGGCCTCGGACGGCTGATCCCGGGACTGAACGACGCCCTCGCGAGGGTGGAGATCGGCGGCATCTCCCTGCCCATCGCCGTCGGCCTGCTGATCATGATGTATCCGGTCCTGGCCAAGGTCCGCTACGACAAGCTCGACTCGGTCACCGGCGACCGCACGCTGCTGGCGTCCTCACTGGTCATCAACTGGATCGTCGGCCCGGCCGTGATGTTCGCGCTGGCCTGGATCTTCCTCCCCGACCTGCCCGAGTACCGCACCGGCCTGATCATCGTCGGCCTCGCCCGCTGCATCGCCATGGTCATCATCTGGAACGACCTCGCCTGCGGCGACCGCGAAGCCGCCGCCGTCCTCGTGGCGTTGAACTCCGTTTTCCAGGTGATCGCGTTCGGCCTGCTCGGCTGGCTCTACCTCGACCTGCTGCCCCACTGGCTGGGCCTGGGCGACGGCCAGCGCCTGGACATCTCCATGTGGAAGATCGCCCTCAACGTGGCCGTCTTCCTCGGCATCCCCCTGCTGGCCGGCTTCCTCACCCGCCGCATCGGCGAACGGAAGCTGGGCCGTGAAAAGTACGAGTCCAGCTTCCTGCCGAAGATCGGCCCCTGGGCCCTCTACGGCCTGCTCTTCACCATCGTCATCCTCTTCGCGCTCCAGGGGAAGACGATCACCTCGCAGCCGCTCGACGTCGCCCGCATCGCACTCCCGCTGCTGGTCTACTTCGCCGTCATGTGGGCGGGATCCTTCCTGCTCGGCAAGGCCCTCGGCCTCCCCTACGACCGCACCGCGACCCTCGCCTTCACGGCGGCGGGCAACAACTTCGAACTGGCCATCGCGGTCGCCATCGCCACCTTCGGCGTCACCAGCGGCCAGGCACTCTCCGGGGTCGTCGGCCCGCTCATCGAGGTCCCCGTACTGATCGGGCTCGTGTACGTATCGCTGGCCTGGCGCAAGAAGTTCCCGGCCTCGCCGCCCTCAGCAGTCAGGCACCCCCTCAACCAGGGGATGGCGTCCCCTGGTTACCCCGACCGCGGACAGAAATAGTCAACGAGTGAACCCGCCCGAACGTGAAGCCTTCCTTCCGCTACGGCGTGCGCGGAACACCACCTCGGAGATCGGACTGCCGACCTCGCCGGCGGCCCTCGTCGAGGACCGGAATACAACCGATGGGAACAAGAGGGCGTAGTCATGAGACGACGGACAGCCCTGCTCTTAGGCGTCACGCTGGCCGCGGCCCCGATCGCGCAGGCGCACGCGCGCCCGAGCCGTACGACGCCCCCTCGTGGGACGCCCGTGGCGAGCGGACCGTCTTACGGCAAGGGATGGCGGCCGCTGGGTGGACGCGACTGCCGTCGATGCCCGCGGGCATCGAACGGGGCAGTGCCGCGATCGGCGTGCACGGAACGGGCGTGCTCGGCGGTCGGGACCGGGGGCAGGTGAACGTGCGGGACACCGTCTACGCCTTCGACCTGCGCTCCCGCCGCTGGTCCGGGCGGGCGCCGATGCCGACCGCCCGCGGCGGCATCGCCACCGCGGGCGTGGGCACGAAGATCTACACGTTCGGAGGCGAGGGCAGACACGACGACACCAACCCGAACACCGTCTTCGCCGAGACCGAGGCGTACGACACCGTCCACGACCGCCGGCAGCGGCTCGCCCCGATGCCGGTGCCGCGCCACGGCACAGCAGCCGTCGCCGTGGCCGGAACGATCCACCTCCCCGGTGGTGGCATCGCGGGCGGCGGCAGCCCGGTGGATGTCAACGACGCCTACCGGCCCGCCCACCGGTGAGCCGCGAGCGGACGGCGGACATCCCCGGGTTCCCGGCGGCTGACGTCGACGCCATGTACCTGGCGGCCGGTGCCGTTGAGGACGGGCGGATCAGCGCAGGCCGGCGAAGAGATCGTTCTCGGGTACGGCCGCGTCGGTGGTGTCCTTGACGCGTACGAAGGTCTCCAGGCCCATCAGCTCGCCGAATTTCTCCTTGCCCATCTTGAGGAAGAAGATGTTCTCGCCCTGACTGGCGTGCGCGGCCAGCGCATCGAACTTCTGACCGCTGAACGCGGTGGTGTCCACCCACGTGGTGATCTCATCGTCGGGGAGGCCGATCTCGGCCATCGCGGCGGCCTCGGCAGGATCCGGCTCCGGCATGTCCTCCTGGAACTCGCGCATGGTCTCCCCGAACCGCTGCATCATCGAGCGGGGCATCGTCGTCCAGTACACCTTCGGTGTCAGCTCGGTCATCTCCAGCGCCGCCATCGTGATGCGGTGGGCCTGGATGTGGTCGGGGTGGCCGTAGAAACCGTTCTCGTCATAGGTGACGACCACATCGGGCCGGTAGTGCCGCATGAGTTCCGCGAGCCGGGCGGCGCTTTCCTCCACAGGGGTCCGCCAGAAGGCTTCGGGAGCGTCGTTGCTCGGCCAGCCCACCATCCCGGAGTCGGCATAGTCCAGCATCTCCAGATCGCTGACCTTCAGGACATCGCAGCTCGCCTCGAGTTCCTGACGGCGCATCAGGGCGACGGCGGCCGGATCGTGGCCGGGATCGCCCGGCTTGACACCCCCCGCTCCGTCGCCGCAACCGCCGTCGGTACATGTCACGAGAACCGTGCGGATGCCTTCCGCCGCGTACCGCGCGAGGACCCCGCCGGTGCTGGTGGCCTCGTCGTCGGGGTGGGCGTGTACGGCCATGAGTGTCAGGGGCCGATCGGTCATGAAAAAGTCCTCCTGCGTCAATACGTCCTGGTCCGAGGGCGCGGCGGGCATGCCGCGTCCCCGGGGTCCGGATCCTGGCGGGGAGGGCGACCGTACGGTCTCCGTGTCCCCCGCCCGTACGGCACCGGTTCCCTCGGTTGCAACCGCGCCGGCCGAACCGGCTGTTCCCGGCACGGCCGCGCGGCCTTCCGGGCGGCGGTGTTTCGACCCGAGAAACACCAGCGTAGGCTCGCCGCCCGCCAACGACGCAGTCGTCCGCCGCCGACGTATGTCGGCCGACACGGGATTCGGCCGTGGTGGCGATCGTGGCGACGGTGCGGCCGACCGCGGCCGGCCGCGGCCTCGCCAGGGGGAGGGCGGGACGCGGGTCCGGAAGCCGGCCCTGCCATCGGTGCGTGCCCGCCCGTCACCGGGCCCGCGCCGCGCGAAGGCGGTGACTCTCTTCGCCGCGTCCCGCGCGTACCTCCCGTGCGGGTTCTGTTTGCCCGTTGTACGCCTTTTCCCTGTCTGATGGCGCACGTTCGTGAACGCGACGGGTGGTGTCCCGTGCGTCCACCGCTGTTTCGCTCCGCACGCTCCGGTGTTCGAGTTGACAACGTTGTCTTACTCTGGGGCGGACCGTGTGGACGTATCGCGACGATGGAGAGGTCACGTGCCCATCAGATTCCGAACTCCCTTGCCCCGCGCGGTTCTTCCGCGGAACGCCCGCCGACGTCATCGGCCCCTGTACGCGACGGTGGCCGTGCTGCTCGCCGGCGCGCTCGGCTTCGGCGCGCCGGCCGGTGCCACCGCAGCCACCGCAGCGCCCGGCGCCACCACATCCACCGGGTCCGGCGGGACGTCCGGCGGGACGGACTACACGAAGTTCGTCGATCCGTTCGTGTCGACCGCGGGTGACCACGGCAACGACATGCCGGGCGCGCAGGCGCCCCACGGTCTGGCCAAGGTCAACCCGCTGACCACGCCGAACCGCAACCACACCGGGTACGACTACAACGAGGACCACATCGCCGGGTTCACGTCGACGAACCTCGACGGCGTCGGCGGCTCCGGAGGCGGTGGCGACCTGCTCGTCGTCCCGACCTCCGTGCGGTACGACAGCCGGCCCGCGACCGGCACGTACGCCCACGCGTTCAGCCACGACGACGAGACCGCGACGCCCGGCTATTACCAGGTGGGCCTCGGAGCCGTCTCCGGTACCGCGTCGTCGGTGAAGCAGGACTCCGGCACCATCAACGCCGAGATGACCGCGACGACGCGCACGGCGCTGCAGCGGTACGCCTTCCCCGCCGGATCGGACCCCGAACTCGTCCTCGACCTCGCGAACAACTTCACCAGCCGCACCCGCTCGACCATGAAGGCGACGACGCTCCCGAACGGGACCGCCTCGATCACCGGTCTCATCGCCGGGTCGTTCAACGGCGCCTCGTACAAGCTGTACTACGCCGCCACCACGAACGTCCCCGTGACCTCCCTGAAGAGCTGGGGCAACGACGGCAAGCTGAGCGACGCGACCACGCGGGACGGGGCCGACACCGGCGCCGTCCTCGGGTTCGACCAGGCCGCCGGCGACGACATCGAGCTGCGCGTCACACTGTCGCCGATCAGCGCCGAGCAGGCCGCGACCGACCAGCGCAACGAGGTGGGCGACCTCACCTTCGACCAGGCGCGCGCCCGGACGAAGGCGGCGTGGAACACGTCGCTCGGCGCCGTCGACGTGCGCGCCTCGGCGAAGTCCGACCCCGGGTCGACGCTCACCCAGCAGTTCTACACGCACCTGTACCGCATGTACGCGCTGCCGGTGAACGCCACCAGCACCAGCGGTACGTACCGCGGCGCCGACGGAGCGGTGCACGAGGCGAACGGCTTCACGTACTACGACGGCTGGTCCACCTGGGACGACTTCCGCAAGTACTCCGTCGAGGCGTACATCGACCCGGCCACCTACCGGGACATGATCCAGTCGCTGATCGTGCTCTTCGCCGACACGCGCGCCTCCGGCAAGAGCCTCGGCAGCCTCACCCACTCGGTCCCGACCGTGCGCTGGGAGCGCTCGGCCGTGCTGGTCGCCGACGCCCTGTCGAAGGGTTTCAAGAACTTCGACCGGCTCGACGAGGCGTACCCGGCGCTGTTGTCGTACTCCGGGTACTACACCGGCGCGCAGTTGCGGCAGGGGTACGTGACCGGTGATCCCGGTACGACCGTGCAGCGTGGCTACGACCAGTGGGCGCTCTCCGTCGTCGCCGACGCGCTCGGCAAGAAGGACGACGCGAAGAAGCTGCGTACGCAGTCGACGATGGCGATCGACAACCTCGTGAAGTCCGGCGCCTGGACCGCGGCCGACGGCACCGAGGTCGGTCTGCTCACCCCGCGCGCCGCGAACGGCGACTGGCAGAGCGCGGATTACGAGAAGTTCGAGGCGGCCGGCCTCTACCAGGGCACGCTGTGGCAGTACCACTGGTACGACGCGTACGACATGGGCGGTCTCATCGAGGCCATGGGCGGCGAGAAGGCCGGCAGGGCCGCGGTCAAGCACATGTTCGGCGAGGACTCCGGTATCGACGACGGCTCGACCATGCTGCACTCCAACGCGAACGAGATCGACCTGCAGGCCCCGTACCTCTTCAACTACGTCGGCGAGCCGAGCCTGACGCAGAAGTGGGTGCGTGCGATCTACACCGGCACGACCTGGAACCGCTACATCGCGACGGGTTCGACGAACGAGGCCCCCAGCTCCGGCGGTGAGTTCACCCCGCCGGTCAGGACCCAGGTCTACAAGCTCTCCCCGAACGGCTTCCTGCCGACCATGGACAACGACGCCGGCACCATGTCGACCATGTTCGTCGCCGCCGCCCTGGGCCTGTTCCCGGTGACCGCCGGCTCCAGCCAGTTCCAGATCGGCAGCCCGTTCTTCGACTCCACGACGATCACCTACGCCAACGGCTCCCGGTTCACGGTGAAGGCCGACGGCGTGTCGCCGAGCACCTACTACGTACAGAACGCGACCCTCAACGGCAAGCGGTTCGACAACACATGGCTCGACTACGCGCAGATCATCTCCGGCGGAACCCTGGACTTCACCATGGGTTCCCAGCCCTCCCGGTGGGGCGCCCGCACCGAGCCCGCGTACTCGCTGAACACCGACGAGGGCGACACCGGTGACGGCGGGGCGGGTGACGGTGGCACGGGCCCGGACCGGGGCCACACCGTCCTCTCCGCCCGCCCGGGCACCGTCGCCACCGCCGAGGACGGCACCGTCCACGGCAGTGTGAAGCTCACCCTCTCCGGACCGGCGTCCTTCGCCGCCCGCAACGGCACCAGCCTCACCAAGTCCGGGGCCGCGCGCGTGACCGGCCTGCCGGCCGGTGTCACGGCGGACCTCCGCGTCAGCGGCTCGCGTACGGCGACGCTGTCGCTCACCGGCACCGCGAAGGTCGACGCACGCCTCGGGATCACCTTCCGCGACGCGGCCTTCGCCCACGGCGTGCGGGCCTCCACGGTGAGCGGCACCGGGATCTCCCCGACCGACCCGCTTCTGATCTCGGCGGCCGCGGTGCACCGCAAGGCGCTCGGCGCACTCGTCGACCAGGCGTCCCTGGTGCGCGGCGCCCACTACTCCGACGGCTCCTGGAACCTGTTCCGGTCGGCCCTCGAACGCGCGCGGACCGTCCTCGCGGACACCACCTCCGCGACGGGCACGATCATGGCCGCACAGGACGCGCTGCGGACCGCCGTCGACGGGCTGACCATCGACGAGGGCGGCTACGCCGTCCTCCAGGCCGAGGACCCCGACCAGAAGGAGGGCCCCAGCCTCATCAGCGAGCGGAACAACTCCGACGGCAACCTCGGTGGCGTCACCGAGGGATCGTGGGAGCGGTTCACCCAGCTGGACTTCGGCGGGGTCGCCCCGCGGAGCGTCTCGGTCCGCTACGCGAACTCGCAGCCGGCGGACGCGAAGCCGAGCAGCGTCGACATCCACGCCGGCGCCGCCGACGGCCCCGTCGTCGCCACCGTCCCGCTCCCCGGAACCGGCGGCTGGCAGAACTACAGCACGGTGCGGGCGGCCGTCACCGACCCCGACGCCCTGCTGAGCGCGAAGAGCGCGACGTTCGTGTTCCACGCCCCGTCGGGCCAGCGGTGGGTGTCGAACTTCGACTGGTACCAGTTCTCGCCGTACGAGGCCTCGGCGTCCCCCACGACCACACTCGCCACACTGACCGCGGCGAACAGCACCACGACCGGCAACGGCTCGCTCCCGCTCAAACTCGCCAACGGCATCTTCGAGAACGTGACCGACAGCGCGTGGGCGCGGTGGAAGGACACCGGCCTCCGCGACGGCGCCGACACCGTCACCGTCCGCTACGACAAGCCCCGGTCCCGCACGGCGTCGGACTCGCACATCGAACTGCGCCTCGGCTCGAAGGACGGCCCGAAGAGCGTCGACATCCCCCTCGACTACAGCGGATCGGACTGGGGAACCGTCGCCACGACGAGCGTGCACCTCGACCCGAGCGTCTTCACCGGCGTCCAGGACGTGTACGCGGTGTTCGTCTCCAGCACACACACCGCCTCCCAGCCCTACGTGGGCAACATCTACTCGCTGGCCCTGACGCGGGCCGCCGACGCCCCCGTGGGCTTCGACGCCACCGCGTTCCGTTCGCACAGCGGCGGCGGCCTCAAGAGCGAGCCCGTCGGCTGGACAGGATCGGGTTCCACCACCGACCTCGGCGGTACCTACGACGGAGCCTGGATCAACTACGGGGACATCGACTTCGGCAGCTCCCCGAAGAGCACCGTCACGATCACCTACGCCAACAACTCCGCCCGCTGCGGCACCGGTTCCGCCGTCCAGCTCTACCTGGACTCCTTCGACGCGGCCGACCCCGGCACGCCGTACGCGACCGTACCGCTGCCGGTCACGGGAAGCGCGTGGTCGTCAGGAGGGACGACGAGTCTGACACTGCCCCGGGCCATCACCGGCACGCACACCGTCCACCTGCGGCTGACGACGAACCCGGACTCCTCGCACCCGTACGTCGCCAATCTGGGCCGGATCACCTTCGACCACGTCGAGACGCCCGCCGTCACGGACAAGTCCGCGCTGCGGAAGGCGATCGAGCGGTACGAGGGGCTCTCCGCCGAGGCGGGGCGCTACGGTGCGATCGACTTCGGTGTGTACGAGCGTGAACTCGCGGCCGCACGCACCCGCGTCGCCGCCGCCGACGCGACCCAGCTGGAGGTCGACACGCAGACGCGCAGCCTCACCCTGGCCGCCAACCAGCTGGTCCCGCTCCCGAGGCTGAAGCTGGAGGACCTGGTCGCCACCGCGTCGGCCCGCGACGACGACCGCTACACGGACGCGTCGTGGCAGGCGTTCGCGGCGGCACTCGCCGCGGCGAGGACCGCGGTCGCCGACGGCGCGGCCACGGACGCGACGCTCACCGCCCGGTACGACGTCCTCCGCCGTGCCCTGTCCGCGCTCACCACGAAGCCCAGGACGGTGCCGGCCGCGCCCGACGCGGTGTCGGCGACCTCGTCCGGCACGAGCGTGACCGTCGCCTGGTCCGCACCCGCCGACACCGGCGGCTCACCGGTCACCGGCTACAGCATCACCCTCAGCGACGGTCACCGGATCAGGATCAACGATCCGGAGAGCCGGAGCGCGACGTTCACCTGGCTGCGGGCCGGCCGGTCCTACACGGCACGCGTCCAGGCGGTGAACGCCGTCGGCACCTCCCGCCCGAGCGCGGCCACGGCACCCGTGGTCACCGGCGGCGGCAAGCCGCAGAAGCCGGCCGTGACGGGTGTGATCACCGACGGCAAGCAGGTCCGCGTGACCTGGCAGGCGGCCGGCGACGGCGGATTCCCGATCATCGGCTACACCGTGGCCCTCGACGACGGAACCACCGCGCACGTCCCCGCCACGACGGCCACAACGCTGCTCACGACCACGGGCAAGGCCACGACCACGACCACAGGCAAGGCCAAGACACACACGGCCACCGTCACCGCGGTCACCCTGGCCGGAACCTCGGACGACTCCGCCGCGACCGCCCCGGCGACCACCGCGACGGACGCCGCCGACCCGGCGTACGAGCCGTCCCCGTTCCCGGACGACACGCTCAACGCCACCTACGCGTCGGACAAGTGGCCGGGCACGGGCGACGGAACCGATTACTTCCGCGACCTGCTGGACGGCATCGACATCCTCGACCCCGACATCCTCGACCCCGACATCCTCGGAGCCAACGCCAAGGTGCCGAACGGCGCCGCGCTCACCGCTGAGAACGACCGGATCGCCGCGCGCGTCAACAATGCGGCGACGCAGCAGGAGGTGGACCGGGCCGAGGTCGACGCGGCCAACAGCAGCACCGTCACGATGGCCGACGGCCTCGGCTCCCGGCTCGGCCCGATCTACCGCGACGCCCTGAAGGGCGGCCGGCTGCCGAAGACCAGCGCACTGTTCTCCCGCGTCACGAAGAACCTCGACAAGGTCGAGGCGGTGAAGAACCACTACGGCTACCTGCGCCCGTACGTGCGGCTCGGGTTCGTCGGCGACGGCGGCGACATCTACGAGTCGCGGGACGGCTCGTACGGCAGCCTCACCACCAGCGGCTCGTACCCGAGCGGCCATACCTACGGCGGCTACGAAGCGGGGACCATCCTCGCCACGCTCCTGCCGGAGCTGGCACCGTCGATCCTCGCGCGCACCTCGGAGTACGGGAACAACCGCATCGTCCTCGGGTTCCACTACCCGCTCGACGTCATGGGCGGCCGCATCACCGGACAGGCCACCGTCGCGCACCGGTGGGCGGACCCCGACTTCGCGAAGCTGCTGATGCAGGCCCACACCGAGATGGAGAACGTACTGCTCGCGCAGTGCGAGAAGGAGGGCTACGGCGACACGCTCACGGCATGCGAGGGCGACTCCTACGCGGGCCTGAGCACGGCGCGGCAGGTCGACCTGTACACGCGGCGCCTGGACTACGGATTCTCCCGGGCCGGGAAGTCCGGGCAGGCCCTCAGGACGCCGTCCGACGCGGCGGCCCTGCTGATCACGGCCTTCCCGGACCTCACCACCGCGCAGCGCACCCAGATCCTCGAACAGACCGCGACGGACTCCGGCTCCCCGCTGGACGCCACCGCGGACGGCGAGGAGAGCTGGGAGCGGATCAACCTGGCGGCCGCGATGTCGGCGCAGGTCGTCGTCAACGCCGACGGGTCGGTCAAGGTGACGAACTACGCGGACGCCACCAAGGCCAGTGCTGCCGACGCCAAGGCGATCACCGTCGGAGGCACCGCGATCGACGGCTTCGCTCCCACCGTGTCCACGTACGTCGTCGACTGGCCAAGGAACAGGAAGATCCCGGCCCTCTCCGCCGTACCGGCGCACCCCGGCGCGCAGGTCAAGGTCACCGACGGCAGTCCGGTCCTCTCCTCGACCGGGCCCCGGTTCACCACCCGCACGATCAAGGTGACCTCGGCCAACGGCTCGGCCACCCGGACCTACACGGTCGGCTTCCAGCTCACGGACCGCGACGACCGTCCGCTCACGGCCGACGGCAACGGTCCTGACACCGCTGACGCCACCATCGCGGGATCCGGCCTGCACCCCACCTACGGCCTGTTCGGTATCGGAGGCACCGGAGCACGTCCGATCGCCGACGCCGCCGTGAACGGAGCCCAGGTGATCCCCAGGACACCGGGCACGACGTAACAACCAAACCTGCCACACCCGGCGCCGGCGCCGTGGCAGGCTCCCGATGATCCGCGTCAGGTGCACCCCCGCCGGCGACCGGCGACCGGCCTCTCCGGGCGAACCCCTGGTGTTCGCCTGGAGAGGCCGTCGGCAACGCCGCGAACTCCGTGTCGTCGATCCAGTCGGCTTCGCCCAGCTGCGCCTGGAGCTCGCTGAGGTCGAAGGAGTCGCGCGCGTGGCGTCGTCCGAGTTCTGCGAGTTCGACGTGGCTCCAACGGTCTGCCGCGGCCTGTACGTCGATCAGGTCCCGGGCGAGCCCACGGTCCGCCGGTGCGCGGACCGTGGTTCCGACGACATCTTCGAGGGACAGCACCAAGCCGTGCTCGGTGTGCACGGGAGGCTTCCAGAGCGCTTCCTTGAGGATGTCGACCTCGCATTCCTCAAGCTGAGCCGGTCGACCAGTCCGTGTGGCTGTACCGCGTAGCCGCCGGTAAGAGCCAGAGGATAAATACCGCCTCGCGCTCTGAGCTTGGGAATCACTCGGTATTGCGTGGGCTTGCCCGCCTCTGGGCTGGGAAAACGCGCCCCTGGGGTGTGCCCCAGTGGCTCCGTCCGGGTCTCTGCTGACCGCCGTTCACCGTCTTGACTGGCACGTAGTGGCACGCCCACCCTGGGGGCGGCCGAGACGCGGGCGGCCGGTCCTGCGGCGGCGGTGCGTCAGCTCTGTGCGGTGTTGTCGCCCGTCTGCTCGGCGCCCTCGGGTGCGCCTGCCTTCTCGCGCATCTTGCGTACCAGCTCTGCCTTCTGGTCGGCGGCACCCTTGCGGTCGAGATTGCGGTGCGGACCGTTGTTCTGCCGTTCGGTGCGGGACAGCCTCTTGCGCTGGCCGCCACCCATGCCCACGGGGTTGTTGATGTTCTTGCTCACGGTCATAGGTTCTCCCGGAATGATGTGAAGTGATCCACGGACTCATCGGTGGGGACGGGCGTGGCGACGTAGAAGGTGACAGCCGGGGCCCATCACGCTCTCACTCGTAAATCGGCGTCCGGAAGAACATGACAAAGACGTTACCCGCTTCAGTCGGCCCCGCTCGCCAAGCCTTTCGCCGCCCCGGCGTCGACCGGGCTTTCGGTGAGCGCCCGGGGCCAGAGGTTTCCTTCCGGTGGCCGCCGCGCGCCGCGGGTGTTCGAAGTGAGCTGGTGGGTCAGAGAGGAATGATGCGGACCTGGCTGCCGCAGAGCTGGGTCACGTCGTCGCTGTCGGACGTGAGCAGGGCGACCGGTTTCGGCTGTCGCAGTGCGACCTCGGCGACTGTGGCGTCGATGGCGTACGTGTGCCCGTGCGGTCCGGCGCCTTGAGGAGCTCCGCTGCCGCTTTCGCCGCCTGCTCGGTGACCGGATCCACCTTGATGCGGGACAGGGCCCAGTTCAAGCGCGGAGTGTTGGTACGTGAGTGGCTGACTTCCACCAGGGTGTTCGCCCCGATTGCAAGGTCTGCCCCCACTGTCGTGGAACACCTGCAACATCGCGAGGAACTTGCGGTCCTGCGCGATCCAGGCGGAGAGTCCTTCCGAGTCGAGGACAACGGTCTCGATGTGCTCGCTCACGCGGCGTCCGCGTCCTTGGAGGAGCCGGCGGCACCGAAGAACTTCGAGTGGGCTTCGGCGAGCTCCTCGGCGCTGAAGCGTCCGTGCTCTTCCTCGTGGCGGCGAAGGTCGTCGCCCAGAAGCTGGTGCCGGATCTGGCGGGCCACGGCTTCCGCCACGTAGCCGGAGACGTTGTCCGTGAGTTTGCGGAGCTCCGCCACCTGGTCGCTGGGCAGTGTGACGGTGATACGAGTGGTCGAGGACATACGGCAAGCATGCTGGAGTATGCGCACAAGGGCTCGCGCTGGCCCTCCGGCGGATTCATCAGCCATAGGTCGAGCGCTGCGGAAGAAGGGTGGCTTGTCGCCGCTCCGGTACTCACGGCAGAGAGGGCTCCGTCGGCGGACACGGAGGCAAAGCGAAGGCACCGGTCTCCGACCGGGGCCTTCATCAAAGAGCGGGTGACGAGAATCGAACTCGCGCTCCGAGCTTGGGAATCACCCAGGCTCCGCGCAGGCCACAAGCGTCTGAACAGGAGTAACGACCCCAGTAGCCGCGCTTTCGGGTAGCCCGACTGGCCCCCGTTGACAGCTGTTTACCGCTCTGACCGGCACGTAGTGGCGTGAAGCGAGACTCCCCACGGCCGACGCGCGGCTTCGGAGCCTGGGTTTCGCCGGAACGCACCGCGTCAACCGGGGGCGAGTGGTTCAGCAGTGGCCGCAGGGGGGATGTCTGACCGGCCGTTGTCAGTGGCACCGCCTAGGTTCAGGGCACTGACAGGTGATCACCCGTCAGCACATCTGACCAGAGAGGCAACAGACGTGCGTACACGAAGAACCGCTGCGTGCAGGGCGCTGACGGCCGTGATCGGCACCGCTCTGCTGATCGGCGGCACGACCGCTCCGGCTTCGGCGGACAGCGCCACCGCGCTGCCCAGCACTTCGTACCGGGACATCGTGGTCGACGACGTGAACGACCACGTGTTCATCAGTGATCCGTCCGGAAGCAGCGTCGTCGTGACCGACTACGCGGGACAGGTCGTGAAGCAGATCACCTCGGAGAACGGAGCCGCGGGACTCGCGGTCTCGGCGGACTCCAGCACGGTCTACGTCGCCCTTCCGTCCGCTGACGCGATATCGGCGATCGACACCGGCACGCTGACGGAGAAAAACCGCTACCAGACGGGCGCGGGCACATCGCCCGAGAGCCTGGCGCTGGCCGGCGGCAAGATCTGGTTCAGCCACGGGGCCACCGGCCGGGCGGGAATCGGCTCGGTGGAGCTCTCCGGGTCCGACCCGGTGATCACACTCAACCAGTCCTCGGGCTGGTACTACGCCCCGACGCTCGCATCGTCGCCGGCCGACCCCAACGTGCTGGTGGCGGGAGACCGTGGCCTCAGCCCGGCTACTCTCGCGGTGTACGACGCGAGTACGGGTCTGCAGCAGCGGGTCAAGCGCACATTTTTCGATGCCCCGGCCATGTCGGACCTGAACGACTTCGCCGTCACTCCTGACGGCCAGAACATCGTGACGGCAAGCGGAACCCCCTACCGCCACCAAGTCGTCAGGACCTCCGACCTGTCGGCGAACGGCACCTACCCCACCGACGCCTACCCCAACGCGGTGGCCATCGCCCCCGACGGCACAGTCGCGGCAGGCGGCGACGGCTCGCAGTTGTACGTCTTCCGCGCCGGCGCCGAGGCCCCACTGCGGACCTACTCCCGAGGGCTCCAGCTTGCCGCCGGACTCGCCTGGGCGCCGGACGACAACCGACTCTTCGCGGTCACCGGCGACTACCTGGGCGCCCATCCGACCCTGCATGTGCTGATAGACGCGGGCAAGGCGGAGAGCGCCCTCACTCTCCTGGCGCCGTCGACAGCAGTCAGGGGCAGGCCCCTGGTCGTCACGGGCACGCTGAGCGCCGGCGAGCAGTTCGGGAGCGGCACCACCGTGGAGGTGACGCGCACCGACCCCCGCACGCCGGACGGTGTGTCCATCGGTAGCTTCGCCGTCGCGGCGGACGGCACCTTCCAGTTCACCGACCGGCCGAGGGTCGCCGGTCAGGTGACGTACGTCGTCCGCTACGCGGGCGATGAGCAGCACTCCGGCGCGACCGACCAGGTCACTGTCGAGGTCACGAAGTAGGGAACCCCGTAGGCCCCGAGGCGCCCGGCGCGCGTCGGGGCCCACGCCGGGCAAGGGGAAGGACGTGCCATGCCGTCGTAGGCGTCGAAGCTGTCGGCGACGGGGGCGGTCTTCTGCCAACGGGTGCTGGTCATGGGCGGGACGCCTTCCCCGCTTGGAGACCGGGTCCTCGCCTACTACTGCGAAGGATGCGGGCACTGCGCCCGGTGCGCGGACGAATCGGAGAACCTCTGCCGGCGGCGAACGTCGGCTTCGATTCCGACGGCGGGCAGTCCGAGTACTACCCGGCCGGCGCCCGCTCCCTCGTGCCGATCGCGGACACGATCTCCTTCGCCGAAGCCGCCCCGGAGGAGACCGCCGTGGTCATCGGCGCGGGCGGGCCACCCTCGCCGACGCCCACACCGTCATGGAGATGGCAGCGGCGGGCCCCATCCGCGGATGTGTGGAGGCCGCGTACCCCTGGGACAGGTGGGCGAGGCCTTCGCACGCCTCGCCGAGGGCACGAGATCTGGACAACAAACAAGGCCCAGGTCGCTGACCTGGGCCTTCATCATGGAGCGGGTGACGAGAATCGAACTCGCGCTCTGAGCTTGGGAATCACCGGCGCTTGGACTGGTGCAGTCGCCCTGACCTGAATGTTTGACCGAGACGTGCGAGGTTGGGAGTGGTCTCCGGGCGCCGTACATGACCGCTGTTGTCCGCTCCGCTGGGCACGGATGGGGCACAGGTGGCGGCAGTGCAACAGAACCTGCCGAGGCCCATGCTCCGGGTGGGCTGGAGGGTCAGAGAGGGATGATGCGGGCCTGGTTGCCGCAGAGCTTGGCCATGTCGTCGCTGTCGGAGGTCAGCAGGGCGACGGGCTTCGGCTGGCGCAGGGCGACCTCGGCGACCGTGGCGTCGATGGCGTACTTGTGTCCGTGCAGTCCGGCGCCCTTGAGGAGCTCCGCTGCCGCTTTCGCGGCTTGTTCGGTGACCGGCTCCACCTTGACACGGGACAGGGCCCAGTTCAGGCGAGGCATGTTGGTGCGTGAGTGGCTGACTTCCACGATGGTGTTCGCTCCGATCACCAGGTCGGCTCCCATGTCGTGGAAGACCTGCAGCATTGCGAGGAGCTTGCGGTCCTGCGCGATCCAGGCGGAGAGCCCTTCCGAGTCCAGGACGACGGTCTCGATGCGCTCGCTCACGCGGCGTCCGCGCCCTTGGAGGGGGCGACGGAGCCGAAGATCTTCGCGCGGGCCTCGGTGAGCTCCTCGTCGCTGAAGAGTCCGTGCTCCTCCTCATGGCGGCGAAGATCGTCGCCCAGGAGTTGGTGCCGGATCTGGCGGGCTACGGCTTCCGCCACGTAGCCGGAGACGTTGTCCGTGAGCTTGCGGAGCTCCGCCACCTGGTCGCTGGGGAGCGTGACGGTGATGCGAGTCGTTGAGGACATAAGTCCAGCATACTGGAGTATGCGGGATGTCGCCGTGCGGTGCTCCGGCTGCCCGCGGGGCAGGCGTCGGTTTCCTGATGGGTAAGCGAAAAGGCCCAGTAGCCACGTCGAAGTCACGACTCCGGCCACCTGGGCATGGAGAGACGTGTATTGACCCCGAGCCGACGCAGCGTGACGGCCCTTGGCGAGGGGCAGGGGCCACCTCCTGTCGGCTTGCATCACAGCACTGACCTCGTGCTCACTCGACCACCGGTAACCTCTCGGCAGCGTTCAGTGTCGAGGAGGGGGCGGGTCGTGACTGAGCAAGCATTCGGGATCGACAAGATTCAGCTGGTAAAACTGCTGCGGCGGGTGGCCGAGGGCGAAGCACAGCTACCGGAGTTCCAGCGCGGCTGGGTGTGGCCGGACCACAACATCATCGGCCTGCTCGCCTCGATCTCTCGTGGATACCCGGTCGGCACCCTCATGTTGCTGCAAACCGGTGGTGACGTCCGTTTCAAGTGTCGCCCGGTTGAGGGCGCCACCCCGCCCCCGGACACCGAACCGGACACTCTGATTCTCGACGGCCAGCAGCGGATGACCTCGCTCTTCCAGTCGCTGATGCTCGGCAAGCCGGTCGAGACACAGAACCAGCGTAAGCAGCGGATCACCGGCTGGTTCTACGTCGACATGGTCAAGGCTCTCGACCCTCAGGCGGACCGTGAAGACGCCATCCGCCTTCTGCCGGCGGACCGGGTGGTCCGCAGCTTCCGTGGCGATCTCATCGAGGACTACTCGACCCCGGAGAAGGAATACGCGGCCCGGCTCTTCCCGCTCTCCCAGCTCTTTTCCAACCGCGATTGGAGCTACGGTTACGAGGACTACTGGAAGGATCAGGGGCAGGACGGCCGCAAGTGGTGGCGGGACTTCGAGGAGACATTCGTCCGCCCCTTCGAGCTCTACCAGGTGCCGGTGATCGAACTAGGGAAGCAGACCGAGAGGCAGGCTGTCTGCCAGGTCTTCGAAAAGGTCAACACCGGCGGCGTCACCCTCACAGTCTTCGAGCTGCTCACCGCCACATATGCCGCCGAAGAGTTCGACCTGCGCGACCACTGGAACAATGTGGTCCGGGCCGCGTGGAAGGCGCCGGAGTACCGCGTCCTCAAAGAGGTTGCCAACACCGACTTCCTGCAGGCCGTCACCCTGATGGCAACGGCTGCCCGGCGCGCCGATGCCGCTACCGTCGGGATTGACGAAGAGCGTCTGCCGCGAATCGGCTGCAAGCGCAAAGACATGCTGGAACTGGGTCTGGACGAGTACCGCCGCTATGCACCACTGGTCGTACAAGGCTTCAAGGACGCCGCCAAGTTCCTCCGCCAGCAGTACCTGTTCGACACCAAGTTCCTCCCCTACGGCACCCAGCTGATCCCTCTCGCCGCGATCCTCAGCACGCTTGGTGCACAGGCCGAACCGGCCGGTGCGCAGCAGAAGCTGGCCCGTTGGTACTGGTGCGGTGTGTTCGGCGAGTTGTACGGCGGGTCGACGGAGACCAGGTTCAGCCACGACCTCCCCGAAACCGTGGGCTGGGTGCGCGGCACCGGGGCCGAACCTCGCACCATCCGCGACGCCCGGTTCAGTGAGAGCCGCCTGCTGACATTGCGCACTCGCAACAGCGCCGCCTACAAGGGGATCTACGCACTTCTGATGAAGGAAGGCGCCGTTGACTGGCGGACTGGTGAGAAGACCGAGATCACCGAGTACTTCGCGGAGGCCGTTGACATCCACCACATCTTCCCGCAGGCGTGGTGCGAGCGGGAGAACATCGCCCGGGGCACTTATAACTCAATCGTCAACAAGACCCCGCTGACCGGACGCACCAACCGCATCATCGGCGGGACAGCGCCCTCTGTCTATCTTCCCAGGCTCGCGAAGAACGCCGAGGTGGACGCGGACACCGTGGCCAACCACATTCGTACCCATCTGGTTGATCCCGCGCTGCTTGCCAAGGATGATTTTGCGGGCTTTTTCCAAGCTCGGCAGCAGGCACTGGTCGAGGCGATCGAGACGGCCACTGGTAAGGCGGTCGTCACTGAAGACGGATATCCCGCAACTGGTGTGGTGGACGAGGGCGACGAAGACTGAATGTTCGCCGGGTGCCGCGGCGGCCCCTCTTCCCGAGCCGTGTCGACTACCCGCTGATCGGGCTCCTTGCTGTCAGTCGCAGCCGATGCACGGACGGAGCCGGCCACGAGCAAGAGGACGCGGAGTCTGGTAAGAGCGTGGCCGTCCTGCCGGAGAACTTCCGTTTCTACGACCTCCGGCACACCGGGCACACCCTCTCGACCCGCTCGGGCGCCACGCTGAAGGACACGATGGTGCGCGCCGGCCAGTCGACGGAGAAGGCCGCTCTGATCTATCAGCACTCCGACCATGAGCGGCAGAAGGTGGTGGCGGGCGGGCTGGACCGGATGGTGCGGGCGGCCCGCGACAAGGCGCGCGAGGAGGGGGCAGGTGGTGCGGAGGCGGTGCAAGGCGCTTAGGGAGGTCTAGACAAAGACGAGCCCCCAGGTCACTGACCTGGGGGCTCGTGGAAGAGCGGGTGACGAGAATCGAACTCGCGCTCTGAGCTTGGGAATCAGCGGTTCTTGAGTCTCCGGAAGGGCTCTGACCTGTGCTTTCCTGCGGGGAAGCTGGGGTCGCCATGGTCTCTGGAGGCTGTACCTGACCGCTGTTGTCCGCTCTGCTGGGCACGGATGGGGCACGAGAGTAGCGGTGTAGCGGACCCTGCCAGGGGGTGTGCTCGGGGTGGGCCTGCGCGTCAGATCAGAGAGGGATGATGCGGACCTGGTTTCCGCAGAGTCGGGTCATGTCGTCGCTGTCGGAGGTCAGGAGGGCGGCGGGTTTGGGCTGGCGCAGGGCGACCTCGGCGACCGTGGCGTCGATGGCGTACTTGTGTCCGTGCAGCCCGGCGCCCTTGAGGAGTTCCGCTGCTGCTTTCGCCGCCTGCTCGGTGACGGGCTCCACCTTGACGCGGGACAGGGCCCAGTTCAGGCGAGGCATGTTGGTGCGTGAGTGGCTGACTTCCACGATGGTGTTGGCCCCGATCACCAGGTCGGCTCCCATGTCGTGGAAGACCTGCAGCATTGCGAGGAGCTTGCGGTCCTGCGCGATCCAGGCGGAGAGCCCTTCCGAGTCCAGGACGACGGTCTCGATGCGCTCACTCACGCGGCGCCCGCGCCCGTGGAGGTGCCGGCGGAGCCGAAGATCTTCGCGCGAGCCTCGGCGAGTTCCTCGTCGCTGAAGGGTCCGTGCTCCTCCTCGTGACGGCGGAGGTCGTCGCCCAGGAGCTGGTGCCGGATCTGGCGGGCTACGGCTTCCGCCACGTAGCCGGAGACGTTGTCCGTGAGCTTGCGGAGCTCTGCCACCTGGTCGCTGGGGAGCGTGACGGTGATGCGAGTGGTTGAAGACATACGGAAAGCATACTTGAGTATGCATAGAAGGGCTTGCGACTTCCCTGACGCTCCACAGTCGAGGTCGCATGATGAAATCGGTGCGGTTTCTGTCGCTCCAGCTATTCGCAGCGGAATGAGAGTCCGCAGCGATGCTCGGCTACCTGCGGCCTAGTGCTCGACCGGTCACGGGATTTCTGGGGTGGGTCTGGCGGGGTGCCGGATCCACCCTGGCAAGTGTGTAGTGCGATTCGTACGCATCGTGATTCGGCGATTAGGGCTCTTCGAGGGCCCAGGCTCTCGAAGCGTCGCCCCGCAACTCCAATTTCTCTCGAGGTCAGCTATGCATGGGTACCTCGTCTCCTGAACGCGATTTCCGTTGTATTTCTGTTGCTGCTACCCACTGGGATCCAAGGGCCCTGATGCGCTGTCCTGCTGTGTGGACGCTGGCCGTGCAGCGGTAACGCTGCTCAGAGCGTTGGAGTACGCCGATTCGCGAAGAAGCCAGGAAGTCAAGGGCCTCCACAACCGTGCCCTCGTCGACGCGGTACTCACGGGTACGAAGCTCGCGGCGGATCGACGTGAGATCAAGCCAGCCACCCTCTTCCAGTGGGTCCTCTGCTTCCGTATTCAAGATGTCGACCAGCGCGTACTCGAGTCGGCTGCGCATGTCCTGGGCCTCCCAATATCCGCGCAAGGCGTCGCCGCGCTGGGCTGCTTTCAGGGCTGGGTCCACGAGGGGTGCCAGTTCAGTCAGGGTAAGCGGCGTCTGCTCCTGATGACGGACGACTTCGGCCAGCAGCCCGGTGTCGATCACGGCGATGGCGGGATCGTCGTCGGCTTCCTTGAGCATGCGGCGTTCGAAGCCCGGCCCGATGAGGAGGTGAATATGAGCCCCGACTCTCGCTCGGTGTTCCGACAGCCCGAACAACGGCTGGTCCCTGACCGGACCAGTGGCCGAAGCCTTCGCTTCAATGGCCAGGGTCCGCGAGTCCGTACCGACGCCGAATCGCACATGGCCGTCCACCGCCCCAGGGCCGCCCACGTGCTGGCCCGGCATCCCCAGGTAGCCCAGCGCGACGACGGCGGCCTTCTCCAAGCGCTTGGGGTTTGCGCTGTCTCGTGCGGCATCCGCCAGCTCCGCTGCGATGTGCGAGCCCGGGAGGCTGGTTTGGTGATTGGTGCCGGTAGGGCTGCCAGCGTGATGGTTATCGGTGGTTCCGTCGGACGGTGCGTAACCCTCGGAGTTGTTTGGCTGGAGGCAGGGAAGCGACTCCTTGAACGCCCGCCCAAGAGCCGTCGTACGGTAAGTGGTCTGCGAGAGCCGGGTGACGAGCCCACAGGCATCCAGCAGGTTCAGACGGGTATTGACCGCGCTGCGGGACAGAGACTTCCCGCGGTTGGGGAGGTAAAGCGAACTGCGTTCTGTAAGCGTGCCGGTCGTAGGCCGCAGTGTCTGGTCAAGCTCGCCCAGCACCTCACCGAAGAATGCGATCGCGGCGTGAACAGTGCGTGCAAGGTCCAGCGGTTCACCAGACTCGACCCAAGCAAGGGCAGCCGGCGTGGCGGTCCAACTCTCGGATGACGTCCGCTGAATCAGTCCGAGCGCCCTCAGGGTGTCTTTGGCCGTTCGTGCCGTGGCCACAGTTTGCGCCTTGGGGAACGTGCTCCTTACGGCTCGCACGAAGTCCGCGTCACTGATCGACGGAATGGCCGCCTCGGTAAGAATCTGCAGTGCATCCAGGACGCCGCCGTTAGCAGCGACTCCCGGAATATAGAGATTCGCGCCGTCTGCCCTCTCTCTGAGGCCGGTTTGGTCGAGCTGTTCGACAAGTCTGGCGATGGCTCCGGGTGTAGGGGCGAGCTGTACGACGGTGTCGGTCTTGTCGGGATCGGGCTTTCCCAGCCCCATGGCCGCAAGGATGCGTCGGCCTGCCTCTGTCAGGTGGACCTGACGGTCGAAGAGGTCAACCATTCCTATGACAGCGAGCCAACTCGTGCGGTCGCGCACAGGGCCCGCGGTGTCCCACTGCAGGTCGAACTCGTCGCGGGCCAGCTCCAGCAACTGATCATGTGTACGAGGCCCGGAGGACAAGGCGTCCATGGCTTCGCCCACGAACCTGACGTTGCGATGGAGCGCTTCCAAGAGCACGGCTGGGTCGCCACTTTGATGCCAGGTGACGGCAGCGGCACTGGGCATAACCGTCGACCCCTCGCGAGAGAGCAGTCCGGCGCGGACGAGCCGCTGAAGCTGATGCCCGTTCAGGCCACCGGAACGAGGTGGTGGCGCGTGATCGCCGGGTGTCGGCGCTCCATTGACAGACAGCTCCTCAATCAGCGTGTGAAGAGTGACGAGCCAGGTCGATCTTGCGCCTGGCAGCACCGGCATACCTGTCGATCGTTCCGCCCATGCCCGGGGGCGTATGAGGTCTTCCATAGTCGTGAACGTTACGTTCATCTTGGCGGCTATGGAGGCGTCTCTGGAGAAAATGCTGACGAGAATCGCAGGAGGGATAGCATGCATCGAGTCGGCCTTCGCGTCCCCGGACGGAACCACTGCTCACCCGCACGGCCCGTGCAGGTGAGCAGCAGAGCAGGCTTCCCGGCGTACTCCTCGGTCGACATCTCATCGGCGCTGACATTCCGAGGGAAGTTACGTCGCGCGAGTGGCACGGTGACCCAGAAGGGTCCAGACAGAAAAGCCCCCGGACGGTTGGCCTGGGGCTCTTTCGTGGAGCGGGTGACGAGAATCGAACTCGCGCTCTGAGCTTGGGAATCACCGATCTTGGCCTCGCCACCCCATCTCTGACCAGCGGAAACGACTACCAGAGCGGACCCTGGGGATCGGCCGACCATCCGCTGTTGACCGTCGTTCCCCGCCCTACCTGGCACGCGTCTGGCACGACCTGTCGGTGCCTGAGTGCTCGGTCTAGGCGTCAAGGGTGCGTCCGCACGCGGGATCGTAGCCGTGGAGTCTGGCTTATCAACTCCGTGGTGATGTACGCCAGTCCCGCGCTGGGCAGGAGTAGGGTGCGAGTCGGTTGCGCTGTCAGTGGCTCATGTCAGACTCGTCTCGCTGGGGTGGAGCTGGTCTTGGAGGGGTCTTGCCTGAGTCCGACGAGCACAAATTTCTCTCGGGTCGCACGATTGACCTGCTGAGCGACATGTCGCAAGCAGGGTTGTACGGGTTCAAGGAGTCTGACCGGAAGAAGTTCGACTTCACATGCAACTTGGTTCGCGATTGGTCTCGCCTGATCAGCGGGCAGACTTTGTGGAAGCATTCCGAAGGGATCGACAAAGACCTTCGGATGCTGCTAGCCGATGAAGAGTCCAAAGTCACCCTTTATGTGGCGCGTGACACAATGAAGAATCGCCGGGTCGTTCAAGAGATTGTTGACGACACGAAGAGAACTCCCATGCGGCCACGCCTGGACCGATTGCGCACCATTTGGGTCACGTCCGATTTCGATTCCGACCTTGAGGATCATCGCGACATGGTTTCGGGCATACTCAAAGAGAGGCTGACAAAGGACCTGCTCCTCTCGGTCATCCTTGGGGGGATCTCGGCGCGCGACTTCCAGGAAGTTGTCGCACGCAGCGGAATCCCTGGGCTGAATCTGGCAGTGATCGAGGCGATCGGACGGGACGGCTTCTTCAACATGCCTGACCTGGCCAAGAGGCTTTCGCTGTCACCCACGACCGTTCGCAACAGAGTCCATATCCTGTCAGCCTCAGGGCTTCTGGATAAGCCGAAAATGCACGCACAGATGTACGCGGTTTCGACCAAGGGGAAGGTGATCCTGGACGTCTGCCGCTCGCTGGCGCTCGCTGCGGAGCCGGAGAACGGACTCACATCTGAGTTGATTTACGTTCTGGAGGTTCTGGGATTCGAGTTCACGGATGAACCGATCCCCTTGGGCCTTGAATCACTTGCAGGGTTTGATGAGGGCCCTTCCCCTCGGGGGCTCTTCAAAGATCTAGTGATTCAGTCGGTGCAGGCGACCGAGAATTTTGGGATTGATTGGCAAGGTCCGTTCTTCGAGCTGGGTGATCGCGAAGGCTCCCATTCGCTGAACTGAGAGCCGAGAGCAGCGCCCGGCCTCAGCCAGCACAGACCTCTTCTATCTCCCATCCCGTCCGCCGTCGGCCCACACGTATGTGGAGCGGACGCGGTGTCGGGCGTCCAGGTGGAGCGCGCCATTGTACGAACGACCTGGACGCCCGGCGCCGTGTCTGCTCGGCTCGCCCTGGGCCGACAGTGGAAGGGATGGGAGTTCCCCGCCTCAACCATCCACGGCCGGCACCCGCGCGCGGCCCCCGCCATCCCAGAGCCTGAGGCCCCCGCCGGAGGCATGCCGGTGAGTGATGGAATCGACGGCCCGTGTGGGCTCAACTCATGCCCTTGGGCCTACCCGCCTTGCAGGGGCGGGCGTCGGCGCAGCGGGGGCGGAGCGGGCCGAAGGCAGGAGCGTCGCCCCGAGCGGAGCCGGGAAGCCCGCCCGGCGGAGCGGAGCGCAGCCGGGTGCTTGATGAAGTAGGGAAAGTTCTACCGCGCTGGGAGCAGGTGCCTGCCGCAGCTTGTGTGTCTGATGTGGCCGTCGACTTCGCTCGCCGGGAGCGGTCGACGGCCACGTCCGGAGGCCGTCAGGCTGTAGCAGCGGCCTCGCGACCCCTGCGCGTCCGACGGTGGAGGATTTCGTCGAAGGTGGCGCGGGCGCCCGTGGGGTCGATGTAGTGCATGGCCAGGAGGGCTGCGATGACGGCGCCGACCAGGTCGTTCTGGACCTCGGACCAGGTGTGGTCGTCGCCGCAGGTGGTGAGGCCCTTCAGGCCGTGGAGGGCGTGCATCGCCTCGCCGGCTTCCTCGGCGACCTTACCGACCTGGAGGGCTTTGAGCTCTTCGTCGGGGAGGTGGGCGCCGGCCGCTCGGCAGACGGCGGAGAGCTTCTCGATGTTGTCCCACAGGGTGTCCACGTCGGACCTCCGATCGATGGGTTCGGCTATTCCTGTGCGGGTCGTCCGAGCTGGCGTACGGTCCATCCGGCAATGCGCCAGGCGTCGGCGTCGATGAGGTTGCGGAGGTCGACGAGGACCTGGTCCGCGACCAGTGGAGCGAGGGCCTTGGGGTCGGCCTCGCGGAAGTGGGGCCATTCGGTGGCCAGGACGATCAACTCGGCTGCCGCGACGGAGCTTTCGAGGCTTTCGCAGTAGTCGAGTTCGGGGTGGCGGCGCAGGGCTGTGGGCACGGCGTGCGGGTCGTGGATGGTGACGGTCGCGCCGCGCTGGTGCATGAGCGCGGCGATCGCCAGGGCCGGGGATTCGCGGACGTCGTCGGTTCCGGCCTTGAAGGAGGCGCCCCAGACGGTGATGCGTACGCCGTCGACGGGTCGGCCGAGTGCCTGCTCGATGAGCTTCAGTGCGGCGGTGGGGCGGGATTCGTTGACCTCTTCCGCCGCGCGCAGCATGGTCGCTGCCTCGTTGGCGCCCAGGGTGCGGGCGGAGGCGGTGAAGGCGCGGACGTCCTTCGGGAGGCAGCCGCCGCCGTAGCCGGGGCCGGCGTTCAGGCCGCCGCGGCCGATGCGGGGGTCCAGGCCGATGGCCTCGGTGAGCTGCTGGACGTCGGCTCCGGCGGCGGTGCACATGTCGGCCACGCCGTTGATGAAGGAGATCTTCATGCCGAGGTAGGCGTTGGCGGCGCCCTTGATGAGTTCGGCGGTGGCGGGGTCGGTCACGAACAGCGGAATGCCGTTCGCCAGAAGGGGTGCGTAGACCTGGCGTACGGCGTCCTCCGCGTGGGCCGAGGGGACACCGACGACGATGCGGTCGGGGCGCAGGGTGTCGTCGATGGCATGGCCCTCGCGCAGGAACTCGGGGTTCCAGACAACCTCCACGTCCTCACCGGCCGGGGAGAGCCGGGCGAGGAGAGCGCCGAGGTCGCGGGAGGTGCCGACGGTGACCGTGGACTTGCCGATGATGACGGTCGGGCGGGTCAGGTGCGGGGCGAGGGCGCGGGCGGCGCCGAAGACCTGTCCGGTGTCGTAGCTTCGTCCGTCCGCGTCGATGGGCGTGCCCACGGCCAGGAAGTGGATGTCGGCGAACTCGGCTGCCTCGGCGAGGCTGGTGGTGAACCGCAGGCGTCCGGTGGCGGTGTGGGTGCTGAGGAGTTCGGGCAGGCCGTCCTCGTAGATGGGGCACTCGCCGGCGTTGAGGCGGTCGATCTTCGCCTGGTCCAGGTCCACGCCGATGACCTCGTGGCCGATCTCGGCCATGGCAGCGGCGTGGGGAATGCCCAGGTGACCACAACCGATGACGGATACGCGCATGGGGTCGACGCTCCTTTCCTTGCCTCTCGCCCGCCCAGAGGAGTCCGGGCCGGCCGGGTGCGTCACGCTAGCGCCAACACCCGGCATGGCCCTCTTCGTGCAGGTGAATCAACCAGCTTGCTGCCTCAGCAGGTTGACGAGGGCGGGTAGCGCCTCGGCGGCGGTTGCCCGGCACACCAGGTCGCCGTCCTGGGGCCCTTCCAGGGGGTAGGGCAGGAACTGGCCGTCGCGCCAGAAACCCTCCGGGTCCAGGTAGACGACCTGCATGCCGCGAGCGCGGGCGCGCGCCTGGACCTTGCGGCGGTCGGCGTGCAGGCCGACGACGAGAAGGGCCTTGGCGCCGTCCACCCACTCGACATCGGGTACGGCCTGGTCGTACCGGCGCATGAAGCACTCGTCGAGCCCGGCGCGCGCCGCGAGCACGTCGAAGTTGTTGGTGATGACCGGACCGACGAGGTGCCCGGCGTCCTTCAGTTCCTTCAGCGCCCACATGGCCGGAGTCGGTTCGGCCAGGAAGCAGGTACGGAACATCTCCACGAACTCCGCCGTCTTCTCCTCCGGCTCCGTCAACACCTCGTGGAGGAGCGTGTCAGCTGTCGGGGAGAGGGTGAAGCGGTGTTCCCGAGGCTCGTGGCCCTGGCGGTCGGTGACCCGGTAGATCTCGTGAAGCCGGTGCAGGGGCGGAATACCCGCCTCGACCGACGTACCGCATCCGATCTCCACCTGAAACGGTTGCAGGTCCGCGAGGACGGACAGGTCCGGGACGCGGGTCGGCGTACCGGGGCGGTCTTTGCACCGGATTCCAGTGGAGAGGACGTTCCATGGCAACTGCCGGACCGAAGGCGGCGGTGCGTAGGACACCGAGGCGATCTGGACGTCCAGGCTCCGGTAGCCGACGGGGAGGGTACGGCCCTCCGCCGCGTCCTGGGGGTGGACGCCGTGTTCGGTGATCCGGCACTTCAGATCCCGCCGTGTCCATAAGAATCCGCCGGGGGCCTCTTTCCAGCCGCCGGTGGCGAGCGAGTCCCACAGGGCGTCGTGGTGCGCGTCGATCTCGTCCGCTGGAGCGGTAGCGGAGTGGTAGAGGTACAGGTCGGTCAGGCCGATGGCCGGCGCGGCGGTGGTGGGGACCAGGCCGTACCGGTAGCGGTAGTGGATGATCCGCCGCCGGGCGTCGTCGTCGGCCGTCCAGCCGCTCTGTTCGGCCGTGGCCTTCTCCTGCGTACGGCGCCAGATGCCTTCCTCGATGTAGCGGGGCCGGTCGGCGTCGCCGAAATAGGTCTTCCAGACCTGCTGTTGGTCGGGGGTGAGCTGGTCGATGACGATGTACGGGATGTCCATGATCTCTCCCTGGAGAATCACGCCTGGATGTTCCGGTGCATGGCAGCCTCCGTTGGCCGGGAAGGTGGGGTGAACGACCGGACAGCGGAGCGGAGTCAGCGGTCGGAGGGCGGGCTCGCGTCCGTTGAGACGGCGGCGGGCTGGTGACCGAGGCCGTTGAGGAGCGGGACGGCCTGCTCACGCAGTGCCCAGGCCGGGCCCACCAGGCCGGCGACCGCCAGAAGCGTGAGCGCGATGCCTCCGCCTTCGGGGCGTACGGAGCGCGGCGCGGCTTTTCGGGCGTGGCGGCGCCGAGCCCCATTCACGAGGTGCCGCCGAGGGCCCGTCTGTGTGCGTCGACGAGGCGGCTGGTCTGCTGGTGCAGCCACTCCACCTCGGCAGAGGTGAGGATGAGCGCGCCATCGAGGGTCGAGCCGTCATCCAAGTGGAACTCGATGGGAACCGATCCCTGCCGGGCACGCGGGTCGTAGACCGCGTCCCGTCCGGCCGCGAGCGTGGCGTGGGTGGCCCTCACCGGCACGGGACTGAGCGTCGTCCCGTTGGCGGACGCGGACCACGGGGCCCCGCCCCCGGGCGGACGCAGGTGGTACGTCGTAGCAGAGCCCTCACCGGGGAGAGCGACCACGACCCCGACACGGCCATCGCGAGCGCTGTCCGTTGCGAGGTCGCCGAGCCGTGGAACGAACGGTGCTGCCGTACCTAACTCGGCTCCCTGCGAGGGAAGATGAGAAGAGCGTGGTCGCGTCATGCCCCGAAGTTAGAGACAGGACAGGCCTCGAATATGAGCCGGAGGAATACGACCCCTATCCGTCCAGGTGAAAGCGGTCGGACATGTGCCGCAGCTTCTCCCTCGTGGCTGCTCGTTCCGCGTAGACGATGCTGCGCAGCGTTGAACGGGCGATGGGGTGGTTCCGTACGAGCTGCGGCGCGATCCGCTCAGCCGTCTCCAGCTCGGTGAGGGCCTTTGCCCGGTTCCCGTCCCACAGCCAGGCCCGTGCGACGTCCATGTGGTGGTGACCCTGACGGGAGTTGGGCAGTGCGCCGACCAAGCTCGGGCTGGTGCGGCGGTTTATCTCCAGAGCTTTGCCCTGCTCGCCCATTTCCAGGGCCACGCTGATCGCGTGGATCTGCACGTTTCCGGCGGAGAACGTCAGCGAATGCCGGTCGTACACCGGTGCCCCGACGTACGCGTCCATGCGTTCAGCCGCGTCCTTCGCATGTCCGATCCGGTCCTCCGCTTCCGATGGACGGTTGGCCCGAGCGGCGGAGATGGCCGCCCGAAGCTGAAGCGTGCCCCAGGCCCGCACGGCAAGTGGATCACCATGCTCGTACGGCTGTTGCACCGAGGCGATCGCCTTGTCCGAGAGGGTCAGAGCGTCGGTCCAGTCAGCGGTCGCCCACATGTCCCAGACGCGCATCCAGTCGGCGACGGCAGGCAGCACCGGGTCTCCCGACAACCTGGCAAACCATGCGGCCCGTTCGCACGCCATGGCCACCAGCTCCGGGTGTCCGAGGGCGTGCGCGGCGGTGTGCGCGAACTTGCAGCACACGGCGTAAATGGCATACGCCTCTTCCCGCTCGTGCCCGTCCGAGTCCTCCGCCAGGGCGCGCGCTTCCCGGAACAGGTCCGGGAGAACTCGGAGGATCGCGACGTTGGAGGCGGTGTCCCGCAGGCGGTGTAGCCGGGTCACCTCACGCCATAGCTGTGAGGCCGGTCGGGGATCCCCGTCGAAGACGGGAACGAGGTCGTAGCGACGCAGCTCGCGCAGGATCGACGAGGCGGCGATCTGCCACTGGCTGTCGTCGGGGGAGCTGCTGTACGGGCGTCCGATCAGGTCGTTCGGATGGACGTGCAGCTCTGCGGCCACCTGGTTGAGCAGGCCGACCCGGTCCAGCTCGATCAGTCCACGCTCCATCTTCGACACCCAGCCCTGCGACTTCCCGAGGGCCGTCGCCAGGTCGGCCTGCGGCATGCCCAGTCGCAGCCTCGCCCTGCGAGCGCGTTTGCCGATCTCCTCGGCTTCCTCCAGCATCAGGACACCTCCCAGCCGCCGGACGATCCGGCGCGACCGCCGGTCTGTCCGTACAGAGTTCGTCTCCTGCACGGTACCCATGACGCGGCTTCAGCGTGAGACGAGCTGCAAGGACAGTCGGGGCCGCGGCCCGTGTACCGCTGTCCCGTCCTGAACGGCGAGTCCGAGACCGGAGGCACTTCTGTCCGCCATCAGCGCCCGGACTGCCATCAGGCATTGAGCCCGAAGCCGCTGGCGCCGAGCGACAGCGGATCATGAGGATGAGGAACATTCCACGTCGCGCACCGCCGGAGGCAGCCAGTGATCACCGTGACCGTCCTCCACCCTGGAACCATGGGCGCGGCGATCACCGCCGAGCTCGTCGCCGGCGGCCATGAGGCGCTGTCGGTGACCAAGGGCCGCAGTGAGAACACCTGGCTCCGCGGGAGGGAGGCTGGTGCCACGCCCTGCGACTCGCTTGCGGAAGCGCTGTCCCGAAGCGCAGTCGTTCTCTCAGTCTGCCCACCGCAGGCGGCGGAGGACGTTGCGGCGGCGGTGGCCGCGCACGGCTTCGCGGGGGTGTATGCCGATGTCAACGCCATCAGCCCTCAACGCGTACGGCGCATCGCCGACGAGATCCGCCCCGGCTCCGCAGTCGTCGACGGAGCCGTTTTCGGTCAGCCGCCAGGCGAGGGGCGTGCCACACGGCTCTATCTCGCAGGGGCCGATTCTGCCGTCGAGCTGGTGGCGTCGCTGTTCACGGACTCTGTGCTGCACGTGCGCCGCGTCGGGGACACACCCGGTTCCGCTTCCGCTCTGAAGATGGCCTTTGCCAGCTACCAGAAGGCCGCCCGCACCCTCGCCGGCATCGCTCACGCGCTCGCCGACGCCCATGGAGTCGGTGCCCAGCTCACGGCCGAAGCCGAGATCATGATCTCCGCGATCCTGTCCGATCCGGAGTACCTGCCGAGCGTGGCAGCCCGAGCCTGGCGCTGGGCACCTGAGATGGAAGAGGCCGCCGATACTCTCCGCGCGGCTGACCTGCCCCCGGACATGGCCGAGGCCACGGCTCGGGTACTCGCTTTCTGGGAGCAGGACAAGGACCAGTACGACTTGCCGGTCGTGCACACCCTCTCCCAGCTCCGTTCAGAAAAGAGCCGTTGATTCGTTCACGCTGAGGGGTAGCCGCTGGACGATCACCTCCGCCGAGGGCGAGACGCGGGAATGGTGGGTGGGGCCGTCGCCGCAGGTTCGGGCGAGGGCACGTGGCGTAGTCCGGTGCTGCGAGCTTGTGCCGCCAGAGCTCGTCGACTGGGAGCCGGCCTCTGCGAGAGCCGATGTACGCGCCAGGTGATGGTGCGTGCCGGGGAGCGTGCGTCGTCGAGGGCTCGTTCTTCTGCTGCCTGCTGCAACAGGCGTTTGGGGTCGTGGCCCGCTGCCTCTGCTTCGGCCAATGCGGTGGTGAGCGCATGCGAGGCAGAGTCGGCGAGAATCTGGTCGGCGTGCGCCGGGGCGGCCTGGCGGATGAGCCGGATGTATTGGTCCGCAAGATTCTGGGGCGGTCGGCGCTGTCCGAGGACCAGCAGGGGCGTGGCTGCCGAAAGGCCGTAGGCGGACTGGAGGTGGAGCAGGCTCTTGTGGGCTGCGGCGACCTGTTGCTCGTGCTCTCGTCGGTCGTGCCAGCGTGCGGCGGCGATGACGGCGAGGAGCGCCGCGTCGAGGAACATCGCCAAGGCTGCTCCGTCCTTCGGCGCCGGCTCGCGAAGTATCGCCTTGACCGCGCCGCGTAGGGCACGAGCGTGGTGGTGCTCGGCGCGGACGCGCGAACGGGTCGCGCGCTCGAAAGCTGAGGCCGCTGAGCGGAGTTCGGTACGCATGTTCGGCGGTGCGGTGAGAGCTACGGCGTCGAGCGCTTCGCCGAAGGCGGCGAGGTGGGCCTGGGCGGCTTCGGCGTTCGGCTGGTCTAGGTGGTGGGGGATGCGCTCGGTGGCTGCGGTGGCTTGATGCCATGGGTGCGGCCTGAGGCGCCCCTCGGCGGACGATGGAACCTCTGCTGCGGCGAGACGGCTCTGGATCTTCGGGAGGGAGAGATCCGGCGCCAGCGTGGAACCGGAGAACCACACCGGTTCCGCTTTGGCGTTCCGGTCGTTCTCCAGGGCGACCTTGTAGCCGCGTGGTTCTCCTGAGGGGAAGTGCAGGACCTCGACGAGGACTCCCTTGGTGTGGGTGAGCAGACCGAGGAACTCGTCGGTATCGGTGGCGGCAGCCGCCGCTGTGCGGACCACGGTCCGCAGGCGTTCGCGGGCAGCCTTGGCCTGGCCGTTTCGCAGGGCCTTCTCCCGTTCGGCGCGCTGGGGCCGTTTGGCGGCGGTGCGGTCACCGCGGATGACCCGTTGCAGCCCGTATTCCTTCTCGATGAGTGCGAGTTCGCGGTCAGCGGTGAGGTAGTCGTTCCAGTGACGTGCTGAGCGGAGGTCACCTCGTACCTTCGTGGCGGCGATGTGGATGTGATCGGGGGCGTGGCGTACGGCGATCCAGCGGCAGCCGTCCGGGTCGTCCGCCGGTGCGATGCCGGTGGCCGCGACGACGCGACGGGCGATGTCCGCCCACTCGCCGTCTTCGAGGATGCGGTCACCGGGTGCCGCGCGGAGAGAGCAGTGCCACACGTGCTGCTTCGGGGCGCGGCCCAGTCGATCAGCTTGCTTGACGCGCAGGTCGATGTCGTCGACGAGCTGCTTCCTGGCCGCCGTGCTGTCGTCGGCGCGGCCTGGGTCGGGGGCGTAGCCGTCCCAGGAAGTGACGAGGTGGGGGTCGGTGTGTTCGTTGGCGCGGCCTGGTCCGTAGAGGTAGCGGATAAGGCCGGCCGTGCTCTTGCCGCTGCTGATCTTGGCGATCATCGGTGGCTCCTTGTGGCGACGGCTTGGTTGGTGGCCTCCGCAATGTGGCGGACGGCAGTGCCGACCGCGGCGAGGGTGCGTTCGGCCTGGGCCAGGGTGGAGGTGTCGCCGGAGTGAGGGAGGTCGCCGGAGTTGAGCTTCCTGGCGATCTGGTTGATGTTGTGGCCGATCTTGGCGACCTCGCCACGGAGCGTGGTGAGTTCGTCGACGTAGTCGTCGAGCGGGGTGCGCTGACCGGGCAAGGAGAGGTCCCCGTCGAGGTGGGCCATGACGACGGCACCGACGTAGTGGGCGGCGGCGATGTTCAGCGAGCGGGCCTTGGCGACGATGTCCGCCGTCTCTTCGGTGCTGTAGCGGACATCGACGCGCGCGGTGCGCTGGGTCTCGTTGCGGTCGCGGCGGCGGGCGACGCGGTGGAGCGCGGCGGCTTCGGAGGCGCGCGGTTGCGGCACGGCAGCGCTGGAGGTGTCGATGGGCTGATCCTGCTCGGGCGCCCCCTGGTGCCCGAGACCCTCCGCCACCCCCGGGGCGGAGGAACCTGCGTTGGACCGGCCCTTGGACGGTCCAACGCCATACCTTGCTCCGCCTGGGGCTGGGGTGGAGGTCAGGTGCCGAGAGGCGTGGGGGAGGGGGTGTGTGGACTGTTCGTGCATGAAGGGCTCTCTGACCGTACGAAGGGGAAGCCGTGCTCGCCCCGGCGATTCCGAGGCGAGCAGTTGGCGGGAGGGCGCGGGCCTACGCCGTGGTGCGGGCTTGGTCGAGCTCGGCCTGGAGGAGGTTCTTGACCTCGTCCAGGCGGGACCGCCCGATGCCGAGTCCCTTGGCGTGGACGGCCGCCTCGATGTGGCGGCGAGAGATTTGGCCCCCACGTCCCGTGGGGGCCGTACGTCCGATCTCCACTGCCTGCTCGAAGGTGGCGCTCGGTCGGCCGCGACGTTTGCCACGTGGCTTGGTGTGCTGAGACACGGACACCGCAGGGGCATTGGCCACATCGGCGTCGGGCACCGGGGCCGGTGTGGGGGTCACCCCGTCTTCGGGAGAGGTGGCTCCGTCGTTGTGCGGTTCGGGGTGGGGCTCCGTTCGCGTGGGTCGGCGTTGGACGAGGAGGTAGAGGTGGACGGCTCCGGCCAGGGCGAGCGGGGCGATGGCTGAGATGGCCCCGACGGTGAGGTCGTCGAGAGCGAGTGCGCTGCGCCGGTTCTGCTGGTTGAGGCGGATGGAGTGCAGGACGTTGGCCCAGATGCTGGTGGCGGTGGCGATGCCGACCAGTGCCGAGACGTAGAGGCGGGCGGACAAGGGCGCGGTCCGTAGGACGAGCAGGGAGCCGATCCCGATGGCGATGAACCCGTCGATGACGAGCGGGAAGGCGTAGGTGAGCGCGGGATGGATGTGGCTGGCGGCGGCCATCTGACGCAAGGCGTCGTAGGAAAGCGCGAAGGCGGCCACGGCCAGCAGCGCGACACCGGTGCGGATGGCCGGCGCCAAGGGCGGCAGCGCGGTCGACGGTCCTGCGGCGAGAGTGGGTGAAGGCAAGGGGGAGTGCTCCAAGAGGTGCGAGGTTCGGCCCAGGGGCGCGAGGACCCGTCACGACATGTCGCATGCCTGGTCGGGGCAGATGCGGGTGCGGCGGTGACGTCGAGACGACTCGTCACCGGATCTCGACCTGTCACCGCCTTGACCTGCGCGGAGACGAGTCGTGACGGG
>NZ_JBHURV010000018.1:0-172351 GCF_042673865.1 Streptomyces sp. NPDC056987 | reverse complement strand
AACGCCGCGATCGCCGCCTCCAAGGACGCCTCCAAGACCGCGGCGGCCAAGAACGCCGCGGTCGCCGCCCGTAACTCGGCCGCGCGGGCCCGTACAGCCGCCGCGGCCGCCGACCACGCGGCGAACGCGTCCGTGCAGGCCGCGAGCGCCGGTGCCTCGGCTGCCTCGGCCGCCCGCAACGCCGCAGCCGCCGCGTCCGCCTCCGCGCGGGCCGCTGCCGCGGCGGGCGCCGCGCAGTCGGAGGCGGCCGAGGCCAGGCGCCAAGCCGAGATCGCCGGCACCGCGGCCGACCGTGCCACCGCAGCCGCGTCCGCGGCCCAGGCCCTGGCCAACACGGCAGCCGCCGCGGCGCGTACCGCGCGCGACGCCGCCAACTCCGCCGCCGGCCACGCGGAGAAGGCGGCCGACGCCGCCGACGAGGCCGTGAAGTACGCGGGCCAGGCCATCGACTACGCCAACAGATCAACCGCCCACGCCGCCGAGGCCGTCAAGGCCGCCAACACCGCCACCAAGACCGTGGAAGCCGCCATCGCCGTCGAGAAGGCCGCGCGGGAGGCGGAGCTGGCCCGGCTGGAACAGGAGAGACTGCAGGGAATCGACGAGGCCCGGCTGCTGGCCCGGATCGAGGAAGAGGAAAGAGCCGAGTACGAGAACCAGCGCGCCCAGGAACAGCAGATCGCCCAGGCCCTCAAGGACCTCATCCGGTCGGCCGAGGAGGCTCTGCTCTCCGGTGATCTGACGCGCGCCGCGACCAGAGGTCGCGAGGCCGCCACCGCTCTCCTGAGCGCCAGGGGCGCGTGGACGCGGGAAGCGGCTCAGTTCGCCCTCGCCGGCAGTGACAACGACCTCTTCTCGTGGATCGACCTCGACCGGACCGTCGCCCAGCACCAGGACGACCGGGAAACGGTCCTCTACCTCGCCCAGATATCCAGCCCCGCCGTCGCGGAGGCGGCACTGGCCGCGCTGGAGAGCTCCGACGCCCGGGCGGTGGGCGACTTCCTCACCTCCGGACTGATCCGGTCGGCCAGCGACGACAACAAGATCCAGATCGGCCGCATCATCAGTCAGAAGCCCGGCAAAGCCGTCAGCCGGGCCGCCAACGACGCACTCAACACCAACACCCCGGAGGCGGTGCAGGACTTCTTCGACCGCACCTACCCCGCCGCCCTGCGCGAGGACGACTCGGTCGCCGTGGGGACGCTCATGAGCAAAGGCGGCGCTTACACCAAGGCATACGCGCAGGTCGCCCTGGAGGGCCCGTCGTGGATGCGCCGGACCTTTGTGCTGGCGGTGCAGTACCTCGCGGCCCAACTCGACCACGACTCCGCCACCCACATCGCCGCGATGCAGGGAGCCATAGCCGCCGCCGCGAAGATCGCCCACAAGGCGCAGGAGAACGCGGCCCTGGCGTCCAAGGCAGGAGCGGAGGCCCGCCAGGCCGCCGCGGAAGCCCAGCAGTGGGCCTCCAAGGCACTGGCCTCCGCGCAGAAGGCCGCCGACTACGCCGACCAGGCCAAGCAGAACGCCGACGCCGCCGACGCCTCAGCATCAGCCGCACAGAACTCCGCGAACCAGGCCCGAGCGGCGGCAGCAACCGCTCGCGGCGCGAACCGTTCGGCGAACTTCTCCGCCAACAAGGCCATCGATGCCGCCCGTTCGGCTCTGAACTCCTCCGCCGTCGCCCAGGCGTCCGCCGCCAGTGCCCGCGCCTCCGCTCTGCAGGCCGGCCAGGACGCGAGCACCGCCGCCTCCGCGGCCAGCCAGGCCCGCGCCATCGCCGTCCAGAAACGCAAGGCCGAGATCGCACAGGCCGCGCGTGAGGCCGCCGCGAAGGCGCAGCGCGACAGGGAGAACGGACAGAACCCGGCCGACAGCGAGACCCACGACGAGATCAACCAGAACGGCAGCAGCTCCGAGGAGGAGAGCTGGTGGGAGGACGCGGGCTGGTGGGCCGATGCCTCCGGCGCCGTCAGTGTGGGAGCCGGCTACGCGGCCGCCGGCCTCGGTCTCGCCTCCTTCGTCTTCCCACCGGCGGCAACCGTCGCCGGTTGGGCCGCCGGCGTCTCCGCGGGTGCCGGAGCACTGGAAGGCGTCTTCGACGGCCTGGAACACGGCTACAGCGCCGCCCGGCTGCTGCGGACCGCCGGGACCACCTTCCTCAACCGGGTCACCTTCGGCCAGTCCCGACAGCTCCTGCCCATCGCCAGGCGGACCGTGCCCGTACTCAACGCCATCGCCGACGAAGGTGTGGAAATGGTCTCCTCCATCACCGGCGCACTGGGATCACTCCTCTGACCACCACGACACCGGCCGCGCCCACCCGGCCCAGGGCGCCCGGGCAGCACGCGGTCGGTCCGCCGGCAGGCCGGTCCCACGGCACGTCACACCCGAAAGGCCTCTACGACGATGCGGCAATCCTCGTTATTCACACGGTACATACGCGCGGCCGTCACGTTACTGGCCGTCCTGGCCCTGGGCGCCACCACCACCGGGATGGCGCCGACTCCTCAGGCGCCGGAGGCGTCCCCCCGCCAGGTGAGCAGACTCGACCTGCCCGAACCGACCGACGTTCCCACTCCCACCGAGAGCCGGCCCATCAGGGTGGCCTCCGGGGAGAACTGCGCACCCACGGACGCGGATTCGAGGGAGCGCCGGGCGGGCGCCGCCGCAACATGTGTGAGCACACGCCCCGCCCTCGCGAAGCACACTGCGGAGCAGGACACAACGGAGCGGCAGAGCCCCGCCGGGGCGGCGGACACGGGTAGCTGCGACATCACCAGCCCCGGCAACTACACCTACACGCGCTTCGGGTACTGCGTGACCGGGGTGAACGTCGTCTACATCCTCCGTGACAGCAACGGCAGGGAGCTCGGACGCGGAACCCTGGAGGTCTCCACCAGTGCGACGCTCCCGAAGAAGGGTACGACCTGGAACGAGCAGGTCACCGTGAAGATGACCCGAGCGAGCAACGCCGTCACCGCCCTCAACGCCAAGTTCCGCGCCTCCTGCACGACCGGCTGCACGACGACACAGACCGCGCCCTGGTACGGCGGCGACCTCACCGTCGGCCAGTCCCTCACCGGTGCCGTCACCTATTCCTCGACTCCCGCCCCGGGCGCCAAGGCGGAGTTCACCACCGGGTACAAGATGTACGTGACCTCCCCGGGCGCCACGGCCGTCGATCCGAACGCCTCGTGGGACAACCCCGAAAGGATCCGCTGCGACGACGTGGTCGGGGGCACCTCGTCGGCGGGCTGTGCCGTCCCCTCGGTCATGCCCCTCGTGCCGATGAAGGCAACGAGCTCCGACCCGGGCGGCGCCGTCGCCGCCTACGACTGGGCGCAGAAGAACCTCAACGGCGCCTGGGGCAAGAAGGGCAGTCCCCTGACCCGGTCGACGAGCGGCGTGGCCGCCCGCACCGCCAGCACATGCGGGGGCTTCACGGCGCAGACGGAACTCGTCGACGCCGACAGCTGCGGTGACTTCCCGTTCGGCGAGGCGAAGGAGGGCGGTGCCCCCGGCGACCGGTGCGTGGAGGTGATCCCCAACCTCGGCAGCGGCGAATGGAACACGTACATCCTGAACGACGCCCGTGTCGTGGACCCCGCCTCGCCCTGCGTGCAGGCCCATGTCACGCCCGCCGAGAAGCAGTTCGCCGACACGCAGCTCGCCGACGGTTTCACGGACCAGCGGGTGATCGACGGCGACCAGTTCGAGCTGCCTCTCTCGACGCCGGACACCGGCCCGCAGGCCAGCTGCCTGAACGACCCTCCGCCGGCCGGCTCGCTTCTCAACGGCGACGGATGGTTCAAGAACACCACCGAGCCGGTTCCTCTCATCAACCAGAAAGTCCCGGCGGACGGGGCCGGAGATCGGCCGACCCGGGCGCAGGCATGCGTCGGGCGGAACACCGAAGAGGGGACCGGAACCAGCAATTACATCACCGGCTGGAAGGACGCGGAGGAGTTCAAGAAGGAGAAGGGAGTCACTTTCGGGCTGGACCGGTGTCATCTCATCGCGAGAGTCCTGGGCGGAAGGGGCACGAGTGAGCTCACTCGGTTCAACCTCGTCCCCTGCTGGCACTCCGGGATGAACACGGGCACACCCAGCATGCGGACCTACGAGACCATGGCGGAGAATCTCGTCAAGGGTACTGTCTCCGGTCTCGGAATGAACGACGCAATCTTCTACCAGGTGACACCCGTCTACAAGAACGCGAACAGCACCATCCCGGTGGGCGTCACGATGAACGCCACCATCCAAAGGGCCAACGGGACAACCGAGGAACTGTTCCCCAACGTCTACGTCACCAACACCCAAGGGAACACCGGGTTGCTCAACCTCGGTAACTGATCCCGCCCAGTCCGCGCCAACGGGAGCCGGCATGAGATTCACCACCCCACCGCGGCCGTTCGACATCACCGCGCTCTTCCCTCAGCTGGCCCCGCTGGCGCGCACAGCGACCCGGCTGCACCCACGCCCCGGGTCCCCGTCCGTGCACGACAGCGCTGTCGGCGGGCCGCTCCTGTGGCCCGCCGACGACCCGTGGCCACACTGCAACGAGCCGCACGACAGCCGCGCGGCGCTGGTCGTCCATTCACCCGACGACGTCAGGCTCCTCCGCCGTGACCGCGCCGCGGCGTCCGATCGGCTGCGCCTCGACCCCGACGCTCCCGAGTGGACCCCCGAGGAACTGGCGACCTGGGAGCGGCTCAACGCGGGCCGCCCATGGTTCGACGGCCCGATCCCCCTCCTCCCCGTCGCCCAGCTCTACGCCCGTGACACCGCCTTCACGCGGCCGCCCGACGCGGACCTCCTCCAGGTCCTCTGGTGCCCCTTCGACCACGAGGAAGCCGCCCACCCCCGAACTGCCCTCTTCTGGCGGTCCTCCGCCACCATCACCGATGTCCTCGACGCACCACCCGAGCCGCCCATCGTCCAGCTGGACTGCTACCTACCGGAGCCGTGCCTGTTCTCACCGGAGCAGGTCACCGATCTCCCCAACCCCATGGAGCTGGACAAAGAACTCCGGGACCAGATGGCCGACATCAGCCGCTGGGAGACGATCGACCCCGCGCTGTACAACACGTACGCGGACGACCCGGGCGAGCTCTACCTGAACAACCTCTGCCACGCCCCCGGCTGGAAGACCGGCGGCTGGACCCGCTGGGGCCTCACCGACCCCATCCCCCGTCCCTGCCCCGAGTGCGGCACCGAGGCGGTCCCGCTCCTCACCATCGCCTCCTCGGAATGGGACTCCGGGAGCAAGACCTGGATCACCGAGGAGGAACGGATCAACCCGACCCCGCGTCTCTTGGGCACCCGGGCCGGACACTTCACCCACCTCGACATCGCCGGCGGCTACGACCTGCAACTCCACGTCTGCCCGGCATCCCCGGATCATCCGCACATCGAGCTGATCCAGTGAGCGATCGCGGACGCATTCGTCTCCCGGACGTCACCTACCGAGCGGTGAGGACGTGCGCCCACGGCTCGTCGATGTCGGCCGGTCCCAGCACGGCGGCCACGTTGTCGAGCATTCCGGCGCCGAACCAGCTCCGTACGGCGTCGCCGTTGCCCAGCAGTCGCTGAACGGTGGCGACCTGCTTGGCGTAGCAGCTACGTACCGCCTGTCCGACCAGCGGTTCGCCGGCGGCGCAGTTCGCGTGCATGAGGAAACGCAGGATGGTCCGGTCCGCGACGAGCGCGGCGTAACCGTCGCGTGCCGCTTGCAACGCGGCCTCGGGCGCCAGGGGCTCAGCCGATGCCGGCGCGTGCGCGGTCGGAGTCCGATCGCGGTGGCCACGATGGCCCGACATCGCTCGTCACTCGCCTCACGGCCCGGCGGCCGGAATCCAGGCGGCCGGCTTGCCGCCGGGGCCGGGCCGAGCGGCCCCGGTAGCCGTCAGCGGCTGTCCGCGCGGGGCGCCGCCGTCGTGCCGCGGACCACCAGGCGCGGTGTCAGGACGATCTCGCGCGGGGCCGAGCGCCCCCCGTCGAGCCGTTCGACGGCCGCCGCCACCGCGTGGCGCGCCTGTTCCTCCGGGTTCTGGCTGACGGTGGTGAGGTCGAAACTGGCCAGCCGGGACAGGACGCTGTCGTCGTAGCCGACGACCGAGAGGGTGTCCGGTACGGAGACCCCCGCCTGGCCGAGCGCGCTCAACACGCCCACCGCGCACCGGTCGTTGCACGCGATGACCGCGCTCGGCAGCGCGCCCTCCGCGAGCAGCCGCTCCGCGGCCCGCGCCCCGGCCTCCTCGGTGTGGGCGCCGGGGACCACCCTGATCCGGTCGGCGAGCCGGTGGGCGCGCAGGGCGGTGCGGTAGCCGCGGCGCCGGTCCGCCGCGATGCCGCCGCTGCCCCCGTCGATGAAGGCGATGTCGCGGTGGCCCAGCTCCACCAGGTGGGCCACCGCCCGGCCCAGCCCCTCGTCGTCCGAGGCGCGTACGACATCCAGGCCGGCCGCCGCGATCCGCCGCCCGACGGAGATCACCGGCAGCCCGCGGTCGAGCGAGGCCAGCCGGGCGGCGGGCAGCTCGGTGCCGAGCAGGATCAGCGCCTCGGCGCGGAAGTCGAGCAGGGTCTCCACGGCCTGGCCCTCGTCGCGGACGCGCGTCAGCGTGGAGAGCGCGAGGTCGTACCCCACCGCCTCGGCCGCGACGTACAGGTTCTCGACCAGTTCGGCGTGGAAGCTGTTGCGGATGTCGAAGGTGACGCCGAGTACGCGGCTGCGCCGGCGCGCCAGCAGACTCGCCGTACGGTCAGGGCGGTAGCCGATCCGGGCCGCGGCTTCGAGGACCCGTTCGCGGGTCTGCGCGCTGGGCCCCGGGGCGTTCCTGAGGACGAGGGAGACCGACGCGGGGGAGAGCCCGACCAGCTCGGCGACATCCTCCAGCCGCGGCCTGCGGCCCCGCGCGCCGGTGTCCCCGTCGGCCTCCGCGCCTCCGTGGCCGCCGGAGTCCGCTCTCCTCACCGGCTGATCCTCCATGGCCGTTCCCTCGTACGTCCCTCATGCATACGGTCCGCGGCGCCGCACCGGGCCCTTGACACCTCGCGGCGGGCGGACTGATAGTACCAGCGTCTTAAAGCGCTTTAAAAGCGCGCGGAGAACGAGTGACGGAAGAGGTTTCCCATGCCCACAGCGTCGATCGGGGTAGCAGTCGTCGGAGCCGGGATGGCCGGCCGGGCGCACCTCAGCGGATACCGCACCGCGTCGACCCTCTTCGATCCCGGTCTGCCCGAGGTGCGGCTCGTCGCCGTCGCCGACGCCCATGAGCCCTTCGCCCGTGACGCCGCCCGCCGGTACGGCTACCGGCGCGCCGAGACCGACTGGCGGGCGATCGCCGCCGCGCCCGACATCGACGCGGTGAGTGTCGTGGTCGCCAACCCGCTGCACCGCGAGATCGTCGAGGGGCTGCTCGCGGCCGGGAAGCACGTGCTGTGCGAGAAACCGCTGGCACCGTCCACGGCCGACGCGCAGGCCATGACCGACGCCGCGGCGAGGACGGACCGGGTGGCCGCGGTCGGCTTCACCTTCCGCCGCTCGCCCGCGATCAACGCGATCCGGGAGCAGATCACCGACGGCGGCCTCGGCCAGGTGCGCCACTTCAACGGCCACTACTGGTGCGACTACGGGCACCACCCCGACGCGCCCATGAGCTGGCGCTACCGCGGCGGCCCCGGCTCCGGCGCGCTCGCCGACATCGGCAGCCACCTCGTGGACCTCGGCGAGTACCTGTGCGGACCCGTCGAGAGCGTCCGCGGTACGGTCCTGACCACCGTGGTGGGGGACCGGCCGGTCCCGCTGGGCACCGCCGTCGGCCACTCCGCCGCCGTCCCGGTCGGCGACGAGCGGGCGCCGGTCGAGAACGAGGACATCGCGACCTTCACCCTCACCTTCCGGAGCGGCGCCGTCGGTACGTTCTCCGTGTCGCGGGTCGCCTACGGTCTCGCCAACTCCCTCGGTTTCGAGGTCTTCTGCGACAACGGGGCCGCCGCGTTCGACCTGGTGCGCCCCGGCGAGTTCACCCTCGCGGATGCCACCCCGGCCGGCCCTGTCAACGGCTACCGGCAGGTCCTGATCGGCCCCGACCACCCGTACGTCGCCCAGGGGCTGCCCATGGACTTCCCCAGCGTGGGCCATGGGCAGAACGAGTTCTTCGCCTTCCAGGCGCGGGCGTTCCTCGACCAGATCGCCGGTCTCGACCGGCTGCCGCCCTGTCCGCCGCTCGCCCACGGGCTGCACAATCTGCGGATCCTCGACGCGGTCGTGGCCGCCGCGCACGCGGACGGCAGGAGCGTCACCGTGGCGTAGCCCTCCGCGGCGGAGCGGAGCCGGTCGGCCATGGGGCGTACGGACCCCGGGAGCCCGGCCGGTAATGTGGGCGTTTCCCCGAGATCACCACGCGGGAGTGACGGCAGGCGGGGGTGGCAGCATGTGCGGGTGACAGCACATCGAGGACGGCCCCGGGACAGGGACTTCCGGGTAGAGGCGCGGCACGCGGGGTACGCGCGGGAAATGAGGCAAGGCCGGTGAGTACGCCGCTGTACCAACTGAAGGCCGAGTTCTTCAAGACGCTGGGCCACCCCGTCCGTATACGGGTGCTCGAACTGCTCAGCGAGCGGGAGCACGCGGTCTCCGAGATGCTTCCGGAGGTCGGTGTCGAGCCCGCCCAGCTCTCCCAGCAGTTGGCCGTGCTGCGCCGTGCCAATCTGGTGGTCACGCGCCGGGAGGGCTCCGCCGTCCACTACGCGCTCGCCCATCCCTATCTCGCGGAACTGCTGAGCGTCGCGCGGGCGATCCTCTCCGGGGTGCTGGCGGGCCAGGCCGAACTCCTCGCCGACCTGCGGGCCGCGGACTCGGGGGCCACACCCCCGCAGGGCGGACCGTCCTAGTCCGTGCGGACCTGCGGGAGCTGCGGGACCTCCGGGAGCACCGGGAACCGGGGACTCTCGCCCACGCCGTCGCCTATACGTCCACCTCGTTCTCGATCCGCTTCAACTGGTGGCGCGCCATGGCCAGATTGGCGCGCGCCCGGTCCAGCACGAGATACAGGAACAGCCCCTGGCCGGCCGAGCCGGACAGCGGCCGTATCACGTGGTACTGGGAGCCCAGCGTGATCAGGATGTCCTCGATGGCGTCCCGGATGCCCAGCGTCTCCAGGGTGCGCATCTTGGCCCGTACGACATCGGTGTTCCCCGCCGCCGCGACGGCGAGGTCCAGGTCCTTGCTTCCGCCCAGCGTGCCCAGCGCCATGCCGCTGGTGTAGTCGACCAGAGCGGCGCCCTGGGCGCCCTCGATCATCATCGCGTCCTTCAGTGCCACGTCCGCGCTTGCCATGTACCCCGGTCCTCTCGGCCTGATGACTCTCCGTATGACGAGTTTATCGAGTAACGACTTGTACGGGATGGCGAATTGAAGATATCTTCAACTAGAAGACGTGATTCCGCTTCTGTCGCCCGTCCGGGCCGGGCCCGGCGTCCTACGAGACTTCCTCCGGAACGTCCACCGGCGCCGGCGAACGCGGCTTGTCACGCAGTTCGGTGAGCAGATCCTCCTGGCCGGCCAGCAGCTCGACCAGGATCCGCCGCGCCGACCGGAGCAGCTCCGCCACGTCCCCGCCGGCCAGCTCGTACACGACGGTCGAACTGCTCCGGGTCGCGGTCACGATCCCGGCGCGGCGCAACACCGCGAGCTGCTGGGAGAGACTGGACGGCTCGATCTCGATCGCGGCGAGCAGATCCCGTACCGGCATCGGCCCGTCCTGGAGCAGTTCCAGCACCCGGATGCGCACCGGGTGCCCCAGCATCCGGAAGAACTCCGCCTTCGCCTGGTACAGCGGAACGCGTGCCCCCGCCACCTGTGCCCCCGTCACGGAACGTCCCCTCACTCTCCGAACTCTCCGGCAGCGCCGCTCCCGCGCGCGACCGCGCACGAAGCGGTCCAGCCTAGTCGGCGGGGTGTCCACCTCACCAATCCCGGCCAGGCCCACCGGACTCCTGTTCGGGCCACTCCCAGGAGATGCCGTGGATGCCCGCCGGGCAGCGGCCCGGCGCCGAGTGGACCGTGTGCGAGGCGTCCAGGGCGACCCGGTGGTTGTAGCTCATCTCCGCCCCCGAGTGCTCCCGGTAATAGCGGTGGCTGACCACCGGCAGGGCCGCCGGATGGAAATAGACGTGGAGGAGGTAATCGCGCAGCCGGACGCGGGTGCGGCGTTCGTAATGGTCGTCCGTGCCGTCCCCGGGATCGACGGAAAGGGTGTAGTCGATGACGACCGTCTCGTTCTTCGCGAGTTTCCGGCCGAACTGTATGTCGAGGACGACCGTGCTCACTTCGGGCAGAAAGCGGACGGGTCCGGGAATTCCGCACCGTACCGTGGTGCTGACCGCGCGTGCCCCGCTGTCGACCGTGTGGACGGCGGTGAGCCGGTCCGCGCCGTCGCGGGCCGCGCGCAGCACCTGCTGGATGGCGATGGAGCACAGGCGCCGGTGCTCGTCGATGGTGACGGTCTCCCGGATGCTCAGCGTGGTGATGGCCTCGTTGAGCCGCGCGAAGTCGGGGCCGAGGATCTGCTCCGCCAGGGAGTTCTCGCCGAACACGCGGTGGGAGGAGCTGAGGTCGTGGGCGGGCGGCGCGACCCGGCCCCGGGGCCGGTACGGGCCGATCAGCGCGCGCAGCGTCCCCGGCGGCAGGTCGAGGATGGTCTCCAGCGCGTCCACGGCGCGCAGCGAATCCGCCCGTTCGGGCTCGCTGCGGCCGCGCTGCCAGTAGCTGAGGGTGGTCAGGCTGATCGTGATTCCCTGCTCGGCGAGCCGGCTGCGGACCCGCTCCAGGGACAGGCCGCGTCTCTTGATGGCCTGCTGGAAGACCTCGGCGAAGCCGGAGGGGGAGAGAGGGGAGGGATCCGGGGCGAAGCCGGACGGGGAGGGATCCGGGTCCTGGTGCACTGGATTCCCCTCCCGGTCGTGCGGTGGTGCCGCGCCGTGCCCGCACGGGCAGGACCGCCCACCGTATCCGATGGGCGGTCCTGGGAGCCGGCGGGGGCCGACCGGCGGTGCGCGACCGGGCCGGGCGTGCGCACCGGGGCGGTCAGCGGGTGCCGGCGGCCGGCCGGTGCCGGCGGTCGGTCGGTGCCGCGCTCAGTTGATGCCGGCCCTCAGTCGGTGCCGATGCTCAGCGGGTGCCGGCGCTCAGTTGGTGTTCAGCGTGAGGCCGTAGTACGAGAGCGCGTCGTCCAGGGGCTGGAAGTAGGAGGACCCCGGCGAGTTGACGCTGCCGGTGCAGCGCTGCGCCGACGGGCCGCCCGAGGTCATGCCCTGGGCCTGGTTGCCGGAGATGTACGCGCCGCCGCTGTCGCCGCCCTGGGTGCAGACGGAGGAACTGCCGAGCCCGGTGACGACGGTGTCGGGGCCGCCGTTGGCGTCGCTGTAGGTGACGGTCACGTTGTACGAGTTGACCTTGCCGCAGGTCCAGAAGGTCGTACGGCCCGACTTGCACAGGGCCGCGCCGGAGGAGGCCCGCTTGCTGCCCTGGACGGCGACGGTGCCCGCGCTGCCGTACGTGCCGACCTGCGTGGCTATGGAGTTGCCCGAGTCCACGGCCGCGATGCCCATGTCGACGCTGCGGCTGCCGACCGCGAAGCGGGTGCTGGTTCCCTTGGCGAAGCGCGTGCCCTTGTACGACAGGACGGGCAGGTCCTCGATGCAGTGGCCCGCGGTGACGAGGTACTGGCGTCCCGACGCGTCCCGGGCGCCGTATCCGACCGAGCAGACATAGCCGTTGAAGGACATCTCGTCGCCCGGGGTGACGACGGCCTGCGTGGACAGCTTCTCCTTGCCCTCGATCACGCGGACGGCGTCGCCGTGGGCCCGCGCGGCCTTGAGGAAGGACTTCGCCGCCGCGCTCTTCGCGCTGTTGACCTCGACGGTGACGGTGTCGGAGGCGAGATCCACCGACCAGGCGGTGACGCCGGCCGGGGTCTGCCGCAGAGCCTTGGAGTCCAGCTCGGCCTTGATACGGTCCAGCGCGGCCCGGCCGTGCTCGGCCACCCGCGGGGTCAGGCCCGCGTCCTCGATGCGCTGTCCGGCGCGGGCGTCGGCGGCGTTGACGACGAGGGTGCCGGCTCTGTCGAAGAAGGCGCCGTCCGTCGCGACCCCCTGCCGGTCCAGCTCCGAGAGCTCGGCCTGCTGGTCCGCCTGACGGTCCAGCCGGTCGACGGCCGCCGTCTCGCTGACTCCGAGCGAGGTGGCCAGGGCCTTGACCATCGCCGGGTCGTAGCGCTCGGCGGTCTGTTCGCCCGCCTGGGCTCCGGTCACGACGGTGACGGAGAGCAGCGCGCCCGCGGCCACGGCCGCGAGAATGTTCCGGGAGACTCGCACAGTCATTCCTTCCGGTTCACGGAACACACGGCCGTGCATGGGGGGAGGAAACCGGCGTGGGGAAGCCGGTTTCACAGAGGGGGGAGCCGTGTGTCCGGCGGCAACCAGGTTGCTTGGTTACCGCGTTGGGAACTCTGGCCTATTTTCTCGGGCCGGTTCAAGGGAGTTCCGTCGGCTGAAATTCAACAGAGTTGACCCGCACTGTTGAAACGGCTTCGGAAGAAAGGAAAGAGAAGAACATAACGGGCGAGGGGTGCGGTGAATGTGCCCAATTGGCGTGCTCGTGGTGCTCGCCACCCCACCCGTGCGCGGAGCTCCACGCGCACGGGTGTGCCGCGACGCGGGTACGCGGACGCGCGTGGTAGATTTTGTATACTCATTGTATGCAACCGTGGGGGAAGCCGTGACGTCAGGCCGCGAGAAGGCGTACGCGTTCCTCAAGGAGGAAGTCCTCACCGACCCCGATCTCCAGGGCGAGTTCCTCTCCGAGCAGGAGATCGCGGACCGTATCGGTGTCTCCCGCACGCCCATCCGCGAGGCCCTGCTGCTGCTCGCCGCCGAGGACCTGGTCCGGCTGGTCCCCAAGCGCGGCGCGCAGATCGTGCCGCTCTCCGGACGGGAGATCACCGAACTGATGGAGCTGCGCGGCATCGTCGAGCGGTACGCGGCCGAGCGCGTCGTCCCGGACGGACAGGCCCCCGTGGCGGAGCTGACCGCGCTGCTGGAGCGCCAGCGCACGCTGAGCGGTCCCGAGCACGCCAAGGAATTCATCGCCGTGGACCACCAGTTCCACGCGACGATGGTCGCCGCCGTGGGCAACGAACTGCTCGCCCGCCACTACGACGGGCTGCGCAGCCGGCAGATCAGGGCCGGAGTGGTGGCGCTCTACAACCGGCAGGGCCGGCAGGAGGCCGTGCTGCGCGAACACCGGGCGATCCTGGCCGCGATCGCCGAGGGTGACGCGGGGGCCGCGTGCACCGCGATCGACAGCCATCTGGAGACGACCCTCAAGGTCCTGCTCGCCGGCTAGCACCTGATCCGGACGCGGGCCCGCATCCGGGTCCAGGCGCGCATCGGGGTCCGGGGCCTGTTCCGCTCGGCGGACAGGCCCCGGACCGGTGCCTCAGCCCCGCCCGGCCAGACGCCGGTTGGCCAGTACGGGAACGGCCCGGCGGACGGCCGCGACCTCCTCCGGGTCGAGGTCGGCCAGCAGCATCCCCGGTGCCGCGCCGAGTGACTGCCGTACGGTCCCGTCGGGGCCGATGACCGCGCTGTGGCCGATGCCGGTGGGCGCGTTCGACGCCCCCGCCGCGCCGGCGGCCGCCGTGGCGGACGCCGCCGGGTCGGCCTGGCCCACGGCGGCGAGCCAGAGGGTCGCGTCGAGCGCGCGGGCCCGCGTCAGCAGCTCCCACTGCTCACGCTTGCCGGGCCCCGCCCCCCAGGACGCGAGGAGCAGCGAAACGACCGCGCCCGCGTCCGCGTGGGCCCGGAACAGCTCGGGGAAGCGGACGTCGTAACAGGTCGCGAGGCCGATCCGGACACCGTCCACGTCGATGGTGACGACCTCGGAGCCGGGCGCCACGCTGTCGGACTCGGCGTAGCCGAAGGCGTCGTAGAGGTGGATCTTGTCGTACGACGCCTCCACCCCGGGACCGGTGGCCAGCAGTGTGTTGGCCACCTTGCCGTCGGGCGCGGGGGTGAACATCCCCGCGACCACCACGAGCCCGGTGTCCTTGGCGATCCTGCGGACCTCCTCGGCCCAGGGGCCGTCGAGCGGCTCGGCCACCGGGGCGAGCGGGGTGCCGAAGCAGGCCATCGAGGCTTCGGGGAAGACGACGGCGCGGGCGCCGCCGTCCGCCGCGCGACGGGCCTCTTCGCGGAGCAGCCCGAGGTTCGACTCGGGGTCGGGGCCGGTGGTGAGCTGGCTCAGCGCGATGCGCATGGGCGGTTCCTTCCGGGTGTACGGGGCGGACGGGCGGATGCCATGAGTGTGCGGGTGCTGTGGTGCGTGGTGCTGTGGTGCGGTCAGCGGGTGGCCGCGCCGTCCGGTCGTACGGACCCGTCCGCGGCGTCGGCCGGGGCGGCCGGCGGGCCCAGCGGGTCCTCCTCGTCGGTGGCCGATCCGTCGCGGCCCAGCCACACGCCGGCGATCGTGACCACCGCGGTGATCACGATGTAGAGCGCCAGCGGGATCCACGAGTGGTAGGCGTCGAGCAGCGCCGTGAACAGCAGCGGCGCCACCGCCCCGCCCACGACCCCGGCCAGGGTGTAGGCGAGCGAGGAGCCGGTGTAGCGCAGCCGCGGGGAGAACTGCTCGGAGATGAAGGCCGCCTGCGGCCCGTACATCAGCGAGTGGATGGCGAGCGCGACCACCACGCCGAGAGTGAGCAGCGGCCAGCTCCCGCCGGAGGTCAGCGGGAAGAACACGAACGGCCACACCCCGGCCGCGGCCGCGGAGAGCCCGTACAGCAGACGCCGGTTGACCCGGTCGGAGAGGGCCCCCGCCAGCGGGATGAGGAAGAGCTGGAAGGTGGAGCCGATCAGGACGGCGGCCAGCGCCGAACCGCGGGACATGTCGAGTTCGGTGGTCGCGTACGTCAGCACGAAGACGGTGAACAGCGCGTACAGCACATCGGGGGCGATCCTGCTGAGGATCGCGGCGGCCAGCGCCCGCGGATGGGTGGTGAAGACCTCCCTGATCGGCGCCTCGGGGCGCTTCTCCGCCGCCTCCATGGCGAGGAAGACCGGGGTCTCCTCCAGCTTCGTACGGATCCACAGCCCGAAGACGACCAGGACCCCGGAGAGCAGGAACGCCACCCGCCAGCCCCAGCTCATGAACTGGTCCTCGGTGAGCAGCAGGCCCAGGGCCGCGAGGACGCCGTTGGCCAGCAGATTGCCGGCCGGCGGCCCGACCTGCGCGGCCGAGGCGTAGAAGCCGCGCCGCCGGGGATCGCCGAACTCGCTGGACAGCAGTACGGCGCCGCCCCACTCGCCGCCGACGCCGACGCCCTGCGCGAAGCGGAGGATCACCAGCACGATCGGGGCGGTCACCCCGATCGTCGCGTACGACGGGAGCAGACCGATGAAGAGGGTCGCGACGCCGATCAGGACGAGCGTCGCGATGAGCACTTTCTTGCGGCCGATCCGGTCACCGAGGCGGCCGAAGACGAAGCCGCCCAGCGGGCGGGACACATAGCCCACGGCATACGTGGAGAAGGCCAGGAGCGTGCCGGTGGCCGGGTCCTCGGAGGGGAAGAACACCTCGCCGAAGACGAGGGCGGCGGCCACGGAGTAGATGGCGAAGTCGTACCACTCCAGGGCGGTTCCGGTGAGGCTGGCGAAGAAGGCGCGGCGGACCGCCGAGCCGCCGGGCGGGGGCTGATCCGTACGCGTACTGGTGTGGTTCACGACATCCGTCCTTGGGTGGGGCGCGCCGCCATCGGGGGAGGGCGCACTGTCGACCTTCCGGCATACTTCTTGTATACAGGTGGTATGCGCAAGCCTTCCGCGCAAAGTTAACCTCGCCGATACCGCGAACGATGTGGAGAACCCCCATGGCGCTGCTCACCTTCGAACTGCCCGACGGCACCACTCGGCAGGCCGATGTCGTCCAGGTGCTCAACGCCGGCTATGCGGGCCGCAGCCAGGACGACGTGGCCGCGCACGTGGCCGAACTCGCCGAGCTCGGCGTGCCCGCGCCGTCCGTCACCCCCGCCCTCTACCCGGTTTCCCCGTACCTCGCCCAGCACACCGAACGGGTCAGCGCCCAGCACGGCCGCACCTCCGGCGAGGCGGAGTGGGCCCTGGTCGTGGACACGGAGGGTGAGCTGCTGCTGACCGCGGCCTGTGACCACACCGACCGTGAGCTGGAGGTGCACGGGGTGGCGTGGAGCAAGAACGCGGGCCCGGACGTGCTCGCCCGCCGCGCCTGGCTGCTGGCCGACGTGGAGGACCGGCTCGACAGCATCACCCTGCGGGCCTGGGTGGGCGCCGCGGGCCGGGAATCGCTCATCCAGGACGGCACGCTCGCCGAACTGCTCACCCCCGCATACTGGGCCGAGGTGCTGCGGGAGCGCGGCGACCTCGTGCCCGGCACGGTGCTGATCTCCGGCACGATCCCCATGGTCGAGGGCGTCGACCAGTTCGCCGACCGCTGGCGGGTGGAGCTGGCCGACCCGGCCACGGGCGACACGATCGGGCTCGCGTACGACGTGGTGCGCATGCCGGCGCCGATCGGCTGATCCGTCCGCCCTGACCGGAGCGGTGGGCGGGCCCTGTGGGAGCCCGCCCACCGCTCCGGCCGGATCATGGCCGGGCGTTCCCAACGGGCGGAGTCGTGTGTAGCGTCTAGGGGCCCGCCGGAATGACGGCGGAACGGCAGGTCACAGCCGCCGATCCGCTGGTGGACCGGCCTCCGCGACCCGCTCGACCTCACAGGAGAGTCCTTTGAAACGACCGCCCTACCTCGCCGCCGCCGACCGCTACGCCGGCATGCGGTTCCAGCGCAGCGGTCTCAGCGGCGTACGGCTGCCGCAGGTCTCCCTCGGGCTGTGGCACAACTTCGGTGACACGGCCCCGCTGGAGAAGCAGCGCGCCGTGCTGCGCCGCGCCTTCGACCGCGGTGTCACCCACTTCGACCTGGCGAACAACTACGGCCCGCCGTACGGCAGCGCCGAGGCGAACTTCGGGACGGTCTACGCGCAGGACTTCCGGCCCTACCGCGACGAGCTGTTCCTCTCCACCAAGGCCGGCTACGACATGTGGCCGGGCCCCTACGGTGAGTTCGGTTCGCGCAAGCACCTGCTCTCCAGCCTCGACCAGTCGCTGAGCCGGATGCGCGTCGAGTACGTCGACCTCTTCTACTCGCACCGCTTCGACCCGGACACACCGCTGGAGGAGACGGTCGGGGCGCTGGCCTCCGCCGTACGGCAGGGCAAGGCCCTGTACGCCGGGCTGTCCAACTATCCGCCCGAGCAGATGCGGCGCGCGTCCGAACTCCTCAAGGAGCTGGGCACCCCGCTGCTGATCAACCAGCACGCGTACAACATGCTCGACCGGGGCATCGAGCGCAACGGGCTGATCGCCGCGTCCGACGAGGTCGGGGCCGGGGTCATCGCCTTCTCGCCGCTCGCCCAGGGGCAGCTCACCGACCGCTATCTCAACGGGGTGCCCGCCGACTCGCGGATGGCCGTCGGCCACTTCCTGAAGCGGGACGCGCTCAGCGAGGAGAAGCTGACCCTGCTGCACGCGCTCGACAAGGTCGCGGGGGACCGGGGCCAGACCCTGGCCCAGCTCGCGCTGGGCTGGGTGCTGCGCGACGCGCGGGTCACCTCGGTCCTGATCGGCGCGAGCAGCGTCGCCCAACTCGACCAGAACCTCGCCGTCCTGGACGCCGCGCCCCTGACGGAGCCCGAACTGACCGCGATCGACGCTCTGCTGGCGGACGGCGGAGCGACGAAGTCCTGAAGGGGTACGGAGCGGTGACGCCGTGCGGCGGTGACGCCGTGCGGCGGTCCGGCGGTCAGAGTTCCCGGCGGAAGGCCGTCAGGAGCTGCCGCGTATGGTTCGCCGGCTCCGCGAGGGTGACCATCCGGTCCATCGCCTGCATGTGCGCGGACACCTCGTGGGCCTCGTCCAGATAGAGCGCCCCGGTCAGATACTCGATGTACACCATGTCGGGCACCTCGGGGATGCCGAAGCGGAAGAGGACGAACGGGCTGTACGCACCGGGGTGCGGCCCCGCGCCGAACTCGGCTATCTGGAGCGTCACGTTCGGCATCTCGACCGCCTCGATCAGCCGGTCGATCTGGGCGCGCATCACGGCCTTCGAGCCCACGGCCCGGCGGAGCACCGTCTCGTCCAGAACGGCCCAGAACGCCGGGGCGTCGGCGCGGGTGAGCAGCGCCTGTCTCTCCATCCGCAGGGCGACATGGCGCTCGATCCGGAGCGGGTCGGCGGTCCGGCCGACCGCCCCCGTGGACAGGACCGCGTGCGCGTACTCCTCGGTCTGGAGCAGCCCCGGCACGAAGTGCGGCTCGTACGAGCGGATGGTCTTCGCGGCCTCTTCGAGGCTGACGTACCCGCTGAACCAGTCCGGGAGTATGTCGTGGAACCGCTGCCACCAGCCCGGCTTGTTGGCCTCCTCGGCCAGCCGGAGGAAGACCTCGGTGTCCTGGGGGCCGACCCCGTACTCGGGCAGCAGGAACTGGAGATAGGGGATCTTGAGGGAGACCTCGGCGGTCTCCATCCGGCGGACGGTGGCGGCGGTGACATGGAGCAGCCTCGCCGACTGGTCCCGGCTGAGTCCGGCCTTCTCACGGAGCGTCTGGAGCTGTCTGCCGAGAACGAGTTGCCCGATGGTCGGGGCCGACCGAGGCTCACTCACACTCCACCCCCGAGAACCGGTGCGCCATACCGGCGAGTCTGCCACAGCGGTACCGGGGTGAGGAGGCCCTGTTGACGCCCTGTGAACGGATCGTGCGTCTCGGCCGGTTCCCGGGGGCCGCGGATCCTCTACACCCTTCCGCGCGGCCACGCAGTCGAACGGTCGAATTCGTGCATATTCGGGTCCACTCGGCGTGCTGCGGGTCTAGGCTCGTCACGTGACCTGGGCGCTGCCCGAGAGGGGGAGGGATGCCGGTGCACCGGCCGGAGCAGATGGTCGCTCTCCCGCTGCTGGAGCGTGAACCCGAACTGGCCGCCGCGGCCCGCGCCGTGGACGCCCTGTGCGCGACCGTGCCCACCGGCGGGGTGCTCGTCTACCGGGGCGCGGCCGGGCTCGGCAAGACCGCGCTGCTCTCCGAGGTGCGCCGGCTCGCCGCCGGGCGCTGCGCCGTGTGGGCGGCGCGCGGCGGCGAGGGGCTGACCTCCGTACCGTTCCATGTCGTACGGCAGCTCCTGCAGCCCGCGCTCGTGGTCGCCGACGCCCGGACCGAGCAGGGTGATCGGGCCGGTCACGCCGACCGCGGTGAGCACGACACGTACGGGGCGGCTTCCGGTCTCCTCGGCGAGCGGTACGAGATAGTCGGCCCCGCGCTCGGGATACTGCCGCCCGGTGACCAGCCCGCCGATCCGCAGGGCGTCAGGGACGGCCTGGACGCGCTCGTCGAACGGCTCGCGAAGGTCCACGGCCCGCTCCTGCTCACCGTGGACGACGCCCAGTGGGCCGACCTGGAGACCCTGGCCTGGCTCGCCTCCTTCGCGCGCAGCCCGGGGCGCTCCGTGCCCGTCCTCGTGGTCGTCGGCTACCGCACCGAGGAGGCCGTCGGCGAGGCCGAGGAACACCTCAGGACGCTCGGCGCGGCGGCCAGACTGCTGGTCACCCTCCGGGAACTCACCCCCGATGCCACGGCCGGGCTCACCCGCGCCGCGCTCGGGGAGCGGGCGGACGACCCGTTCTGCCGCGAGGTGTGGGCGGTGACCGGCGGCAACGCCTACGAGACCGTCGAACTCCTCGCCAAGGTACGGGACAGCACGCTCGACCCCGTGGGGACCAATGCCGGCGAACTGCGCGCCCTCGGCGCCTCGGCGCGCGGCACCGGCCTCATCGCGCGGCTGGAGGAACTGGGCACGGCCACCACCCGGTTCGCCTGGGCCGCCGCGATCCTCGGCACGGACATCTCCCTCGACCTGACCGTCTCGCTCGCGGGCATGAGCGACGAGGAGGCCGCCGAGTGCGCGGAGCGGCTGCGCGCCGCGCGGATCCTCGTCGGCACCGACCCGCTGGAGTTCGTCCATCCGCTGATCGCCGGGGCCGTCTACCGCGCCATCCCGGCGGGCGTGCGCGCCGCGATGCACGGACTCGCCGCCTGGGCGGTCTCCCGCAGCGGCCGGGGAGCCGCCGCCGCGGCGCCGCACCTCCTCGAAGTCCACCCCGACGGCGACCCCGAACTGGTCGAACAGCTACGGGAGGCCGCCGCCGAACACCTCGCGGTCGGCGCCCCCGACGCGGCACGCCGCTGCCTCGAACGGGCCCTGGCGGAACCGCCGTTGTCCAGCGTACGGGGACCGCTGCTGTACGAGCTGGGCTGTGCCACCCTGCTGACCTCGCCCGCCACCACGGTCGGACATCTGCGCGCCGCGCTCGACACCCCGCATCTCGACGACGCCCTGCGCGTGGACGTGGTCTTCCGGCTCGCGCAGGCGCTGACCCACAACAACCAGACCGGCGACGCCGCCCATGTCGTGGCCACCGAGGCCGCCCGCACCCCGGACGGGCCCGTCAGAATGCGGCTCCAGGCCGCGCACTTCCTCTGGGAGGGAGTCCAGGCCATCGAGGAGGACGGCCCGGACCGGTCGCGCCGCCTCGCCCGCACCGCGGCCCCGCTCACCGGGCGGGACAACACCGAACGCGTCCTGCTCATGCTGCGCGCCTTCGACGGGACGGCCCGCGGCGAGAGCGCCGAGGAGATCGTCCAGATCGGCGAACGGGCCCTGAAGGACGGCGCCCTGCCGCCCGGCGTCGGCTGGGCCGACCCGGGATGGGGCTTCGAACCCCCGGCCCTCCTCGCGCTCTCGTACGCCTTCGCCGACCGGCTCGACCGCGCCGAGAGCCTGTTCAGCGAGGCGCTGCGCGCCTTCGAGATCTCCGGCTGGAGCGGCGGCCACCTCGCCTTCGCCCACGCGCTGGTCGGCTACGTCCACCGCAGGCGCGGCCGGCTCGCGGACGCCGAGAAGTATCTGCGTGAGAGCCTGCGCCTGGCCGACCGGGTCGGCAACGGCCTCCCGATGAACTGGGACGCCGTCTGCATGCTCATCGACACGCTGCTCGCGCGCGGCCATGTCGACGAAGCGGAGGAGGCCGCCGAGCGGTACGCGTTCGCGCCGCCGTACTCCTCCACGATCGTCATCCCCGACGCCCCCTCGGTCCGCGGCAGGCTGCTGCTGGCCCTCGGCAGGAAGGACGAGGCCGTCGCCGAACTGGAGGCGGCCGGGCAGGCGTTGCTGGCCCGGGGTCGGCACAGCGTTGTCATGGCCCCCTGGGCGATCGACCTCGCGCGGGCCCTCGCCGACGACGATCCGCGCCGCGCGGCCCAGCTCGCCGCGTACGCCAGGGACCGGGCCGAACGCTTCGGCACGCACACCGCCATCGGGGTGGCGCTCTGCTGCACGGCGTCCCTGAAGGACGGCCCGGAACGGGTCGAGCTGCTCGCCCAGGCCGTGGCGCATCTCGAAGCGTCGCCGTGCGCGTACGAACGGGCCGTCGCCCGGGTCGAGTACGGCATCGCCGCGGGGTTCCACGCCGAACTGTCCTGTGGGCTCGAACTCGCCGAGAGCTGCGGCGCCGACGGTCTCGCCGCCCGGGCGCGCCGCGCGATGGACTCCCACCACGCCCAGCGCTGAGACGCGGACGGGGGAGGGGCGAGGGAAGCACGGGGCAGGGGCGAGGGAAGCACGGGGCAGGGGCTCGGGGAGGACGGGCGGTAGGCCCGGGGAGGACGGCCGGTAGGCTCGGGCGGGACGCCCATCCGTGACAGGAGACCGGCCCCCTTGCCCCACCAGCCCGACCACCGCACCGACCCCGGCCATGCCCAGGACGGCCCCGCGCTCGACGACCCCGGGCTGCGGGCCGACTGCGCGAACTGCTTCGGACTGTGCTGCGTCGCCCTGACCTTCGCCCCCTCCGCGGACTTCCCCGAGCACAAGGCCGCCGGGAAACCCTGCTCCCATCTCCGCACCGACTTCCGCTGCTCCGTCCACCGCGAGCTGCGGCAGCGCGGCTTCCGGGGCTGCACGGTCTACGACTGCTTCGGCGCCGGACAGAAGATCTCCCAAATCACCTACGGGGGACAGGACTGGCGGCAGGCCCCGGGCACCGCCGACGAGATGTTCGCGCTCCTCCCGGTGGTGCGCCAGCTCCAGGAGCTCCTCCGGTATCTCACCGAGGCGCTCACCCTGGAGCCGGCCCGCGCACTCCACGGCGAACTCCGCGCCGCGCTGGAGGAGTTGGAACGCCTCACCCTCGCCGACCCCGCCACCCTGCTGGCCCTGGACGTCGCGGCCCGCCGCGCCGCCGTCAACCCCCTGCTGCTGCGGACCAGCGAACTCGTCCGGGCCCAGGTCAAGGGCAGGAAGAAGAACCGCAGGGGCGCCGACCTCCTCGGCGCCCGGCTCAGGGCCGCCGATCTGCGCGGCGCGGACCTGCGCGGGGCGTATCTGATCGCCGCCGATCTGCGGGGCGCCGACCTGCGGCTGGCCGATCTGATCGGGGCCGACCTCCGGGACGCCGATCTGCGCGGCGCCGATCTCACCGGCAGCATCTTCCTCGTCCAGACCCAGGTCAACGCGGCGCGGGGCGACGCGGACACCCGGCTGCCGCCGTCCCTCGCGCGCCCCGCCCACTGGTAGCCGCCGCGGCCGGCCGGGGGGCCGCCCCGTCCCCGCGCTCAGTGGCCGTCCCCGGCGCCCCCGCCGCGTCCGCGCCGTACGAGGAAGAGCGCGAGCGCCGCGAGCGCGGCCGCGCCGATGAACGCCACCGGCAGTACGGTCCCGGTCACCGGCCCGGCCGCCGCCGCGTGGGCCGCGGGAGCCGGCGTCGGCGTCGGCGGGTGGGCCCGTACCGCCTTCTCGACCACCCCGGGCTCGGGACCCGCCGCCTCCACCGTGGGACGCGGCGGCAGCGGCGCCGGAGGCGGCTGGAGCGATCCGACCGGGGTCACCCGGCCCTGAGCCTTGAACCCCCAGTCCAGGAGTTCCCTGGCCTCCTCGTACACGGCGTGGACGCCGCCCCACTGCGGGTTCATCACCGTCACCAGCAGGGTGCGGTCGCCGTGCCGGGCGGCGGCGATCAGGGTGTAGCCGGCCTCCGTGGTGTAGCCGTTCTTCACACCGATCAGCCCCGGATACGCCTCGACCCCGTCGGCCCCGGTCAGCAGCCGGTTGGTGTTCATGATGCCGAAGTTGCCGCCGTAGCCGGGGAACTCGGCGTCGACGGTCGAGCTGTAGCGGACGAAGTCCGGCGAGGCCAGCCCCGTACGGCCGAAGACCGCCAGGTCGTACGCGGAGGAGACCTGGCCCGGGGCGTCGTAGCCGTCGGGCGAGACCACATGGGTGTCGCGCGCGCCCAGCAGCTTCGCCTTGTCCCGCATCTGCTTGACGGTCGCGTCCAGGCCGCCGTTCATCTCGGAGAGGACCCGCACCGCGTCGTTGCCGGAGCTGAGGAAGACACCCCGCCACAGATCGGCGGCCTCGTACCGCACCCCGGGGACGACCCCCACCGTGCTGCTGCCCGGACCGATGTCGTCCAGTTCCTCGTCCGTCACCAGGCGCTCGGCGTGCTCGGAGACCCGCGGCAGTGTGGTGATGGCGAAGAGCGTCTTGAGGGTGGAGGCGGGCGGCAGCGGACGGTGCGCGTCCCGCGCGGCGAGCACCTCTCCCGTACGGGCGTCCGCGACCAGCCAGGAGAGGGCGGAGAGTTCCGGCGGCGCGGGGGTGCCGCGCGCGGGCCTGGCCTGTACCCCGGAGCGGCGCAGCAGTGAACCGTCCCGGGCGGCGGCGTCGTCGAGGGAGCCGGCCGCCCGGCCCGGCGGCGTCGGGGCGGCCGGGCGGGACGCGGCGGCCGAGCCGCTCGGGGCGGGTGCGCCCGGCGCGCCGGGCGGGGCGCCGGCGCCGGGGAAGCCCGCGATCACGGCGCCCGCGGGCAGACCGGGGGCGCGTACGGCCGGATCGGTACGGGAATCCGCTGCGGCCGGCGGGGACACCGGCAGGAGGACCAGCAGGCCGGCGGCGAGGGCGACGGTGCCGGAGAGCGCGGAGCGCGTCACGGGTCTGATGATCATCCCGCCACGGTAGGAACGGACCGCGCCGCGCGCCCCTCGCGTGGGCCGACCGGATGTATCACCGCCCCGGTCGGCCCCTCCGGGGCGGGCACCCGATCGGGTGACAGGGCGGGGCGCCACCGGGGCGGGGCGCCGTCGGGGAGGGGCCGACCGAGGCGGGGCCGCCCCGTCAGGTTCCGGCGGGCGCGGGGTCGGCGGCGGGATCCGTGCCGGAGCCCGGCTCCCCGCCGTCGCCGGGCTCCGGCGCGGGACCGTCGCCGGGCCACCGCGCGAGGCCGTCCCCCGGCTCCTGTACGAGGCCGTCCCCGGGGCCCCGTACGGGCCCCGTCGCGACGCCGATGACCTCGGTGCCGATCACGTCGAGCAGGGCGAGCTTGTCGGCGGCGTCGGTGCCGGATGCCGCCGAGTACGCGGCGATCCGCAGATCGCACCCGGGCACGGTGAACGTGTCGCAGTCGACCGTCACCGGTCCGACATCCGGGTGATGGACGGTACGGGTCGCGCTGTCGTGCACACCGGCGATCCGGGAGTTCCAGAGCACCGCGAACCGGCTGCTGGCGCGCCGCAGCTCACCGATGAGGAAGCGCAGCCGTACATCGGTCGGATAGCGGAGGGTGGCCGCGCGCAGGTCGGCGACGAGCGCCGCCTCGAACCGGGCCTCCTGCTCCGGGGTGTGGACGATCCGGCTCGGCCGGCCGGTGAAGTGCTGCCAGGCGGCGTTGCGCCCGCGCGGCGGGACCTGCGCGGGGTCACCGACCAGCGCGGCCCACAGGGGATTCCAGGTGATCAGGTTCCAGGACGCGTCGTACACCCCGATCGGGGTCCCCGCGAGGCGCCCGAGCAGCCGCCGTACGCCCGCCGGAACACGGTCGGGGACCCGGCCCACGGCGGGCGGGGACTGCCCGGCGAGCAGGAAGAGATGCCGGCGCTCGTCGTCGGAGAGCCGCAGGGCGCACGCCAGCGACGTGAGGACCTGTGCCGACGGAGAGGTGGCCCGTCCCTCCTCCAGCCGGACGAGATAGTCCACGGACAGCCCGGTCAGCCGCGCCAGTTCCTCGTGGCGCAGCCCGCCCGTCCTGGCGGGCTCGTCCGAGGGCAGCCCGGCCTCGGCCGGGGCGAGCCGGTCGCGCCAGCGGTGCAGGGCCGTGCCCAGCTCTCCGTGTCGGGTCATGGGGTCAGTATCAGCGCGTACGGCTGCCCCCGCCTGATACCGGCCGGTACCCGGAGAGGGCCGGGCCCGTTCCCGGGCGCTCCGCCCCGTCGCCGGGGCGCGGGTTCCCGGACGCGGCGATCCGCGCGGAGTGCCGCGAGTAGCCGCCAACTCTGCCCGAACGCCGGTGATCGGGACTACCGTTGATCCGGAACCGTGGCGCCGGGCGTCCTCGGACGACGGCCGTGGACCGGCCGGTCCATGGACGTGCCGGGCCACAGACCTGCCGGACTGCGGACCGGCCGGGCCGCAGATCAGGGGAGCGGGGGAGCGGGACATGCTGGATCCCATGTCACTGGCGGCGATCACCGCGGTGCTGGGCGCCGTGGGCGCGGGGCTGGCCAACGAGGCGGGGAAGTGGGCCTGGGAATCGGCCGGCGGCCTGGTGCGGCGGATCGCCGGGCAGGAGGTGGCCGCGCCCACCGGACCGGCCGAGCTGTCCGCCGTGGCCCGCCTCGTCCACGAGGGCGTACGCCACGACCCCGCGCTCGCCCGCGCCTGGGCGGCCTTCGCCCGTACGGCCCCGCTCCGGGCGACCGCGGACGGCGTCCCCGCGCTTCCGCCGTCCGTACGGTTCTTCACGGACCGTCAGGGACCGATGCGGCTGCTGGAACGCGAGGCCTCGCGCAAGGCCGACGGGCGCCCCCGGCTCGCGCTGGTCCACGGCCCCGAAGGCATCGGCACCAGCGCCCTCGCCGTCCACTGGGGGTGCAAGGAAGCCGCCCGGTTCCCCGGCGGACAGCTCTACGCCGATCTGCGCGGCGCCTCCGCGGGCACCGCCGTCGACAGCACCGTGGTGCTGCGCAGCCTGCTGGTCCAGCTCGGCATGGACCAGGACGACGTACCGCCGGGCGCGGCGGACCGGCAGGCTGCCTTCCGCCGCTGTGTGGCCGACCGGCGACTGCTCGTCGTGCTCGACCACGCCCACTCGTCCGCGCAGGTCCGGCCGTTGCTGACCGCCGCGCCCGAGGTGTTCACGGTGGTGGTCGCGCGTCGGCCGCTGCCCGGCCTCGACGCCGTACCCGTCCCGGTCGGACCGCTGTCCGACAAGGACGCGCGCCGGCTGCTCACGGATCTCGCGGGCGGCGACACCGTGGCCGGCGCCCGGGACGTACTGCCGCGGGTGCTGGAGCGGTGCGGCGGCTCGCCCTACGCGCTGCGGGCCGCCGCGCCCCTGCTGTCGGAGCCGGAGCATGCGCCGCTCTCCGGCCCGGGTGAGCCCCGGCACCGTACGGAGGAGGGCCCCGCCCTGCCCGCCGCCGACCCGGTCCGTGCCGCGGCGGAAAGGACGTACCGCGGGCTGGAGCCCGGTGCGGCCAGGGTCTACCGGCTGATGTCGCTGCGGGAATGGCCCGCGCTCGGACCGGCCGTCGTCGCGGACGTCGCGGGGCTGTCCGAGGCCGAGGCGGACCGGATCCTCGGAGCCCTGGCGGACGGGCAGTTGCTGGAGCTCACGGACTCCGGCCGCTTCCGCTACCGTCCCGCGGTCCGCGCCCACGCGGAGGAGACCGCCTTCCGCACGGACGGCATCGCGGCCTGCTCGGCGGCCCTGACCGGCACGGTGCGGTGGTATCTGCGCCTCGCCGTACGGGCCCGGCTCGCCGCCCTGCCCCAGGCGTGGGCGATCGGCCGGCTCTACGACGAACTGGCGGCGAGCCCCGGCCCGTACCGCGACGCGGGCGAGGCGCTCACCGTCCTCCGTGCCGAGCTGGGCAACCTCGTCCAGGCCGTCCTCGCCGCCGAGGAGTTCGGCGATCCCGACTCCGTCCACCAGCTCTGCCAGGCGCTCTGGCCGCTCCAGCTCAAGGCGGGCCACCACGACGAGATCCTGCCGGCGCTCAGGGCGGGGGCCCGGGTGGTGGACGCCCACCACCCCGGATCCCGGCTGGCCGGGCGGATGCATGTGCTGCTGGCGCTGAACCTGCTGGAGCTGCGGGAGGACGAAGAGGCCGAGTCTCATCTGACCGCCGCCGTACGGGCCGAGGAGGCGGCCGGGCACCGGCGCGGGCAGGCGACCGCCGTCGAGTCCCTGGGCCTGCTGCGGCTGCGCCAGTGGCGCTTCCAGGAGGCGTACGCGTGCTTCGACGAGGCGTCGGCGGTCCTGGACGGGGCGGGGACCGACGGCGAGGGCGCCCGTGATCTGCCGCGCGCCCGCGCCCTGCTGGAGCGGCACCGGGGCCGGGCCCTGCGCGGACTCGGCAGGTTCGCCGAGGCCCGGGAGCGGCTGGAGACGGCGCTCGGCTTCTTCGGGACCGGCGCCGATCCGTACAACACGGCGCGGACGCTCACCGATCTGGCCGAGACACATCTCGCCGAGGGCAACCCGGAGGGAGCGCTGCCGCTGATCGACGAGGCGGCGGTCACCCTCGACAAGGAGAAGGCCGCCCACCACCTCGCGCATCTGCGGGCCCTGCGCGAGCGCTGCCTCAGCGCCCTTGCCCGGGACTGATCGGTGTGACGGGGAGGACCGGCGTGACGGGGAGGACCGGCGCGGCGGGAACGGCCGGTGCGTGGGGGACGGCCGGTGCGTCGGGGACGAGCGGCGTGACTGACACCCGGCAGGCGCCCGCGCCGGTCCGTACCGTCATCCCGGCCGCCGTCAGCTCCGCCGGAGCCTTCCCCGAGGCCAGCCAGGCGTGGAGGGCGGAGGCGTAGGCGGCGGGGTCGGCCCCGGACAGGGGACCGCCCGGGAGACCCTCCGGGACACCGTCGGAGAGCCGCACCAGCACGCCCGCGCGGGTACGGACCGTGCACGCCCCGTCCTCGGTGACGAACGCCGCCAGGGCACTGTGCGGATGGCGCGCCAGCACCTCGTCGGTCCACCGCGCCGGCCCGCCGAACCGGGGGTCGTCCGCGGCGCCGTACCGGAAGATCACATCCGCCAGGGCGAGACGCCCGGGGTCCAGGGTGTCCTCGTGCACGGCGAGGTGGGTGTCCCCGTCCGCCGCGGGCTCGGAGCGCGGATCCGCGTAGCGGTCCACCTCGACCTCGTACGCCCCGGTCAGCCGGGTCACCACCCTCAGCGGGGCCGTCCGGGTGACCCGTTCGCAGGGCGGCAGCGGCAGCGGGTCGAGCAGCGCGGGCTCCACGGGCTCGGGGATGCCGATGACCCGGTAGAAGTGGCGCCGCAGCAGAGCCGCCGCCGCACCGGGGACCGACGAGACCAGCTCCGCGGGGCCCGGTTCCGGCGCCGGGACCGGCGGCCGGCGCTCTCCTCCGCCGAGCAGCGCCTCCAGCTGTGACCGGAGCGGCGCGTGGGGCGAGAGCCGGGGTGCCTGCCGTACGAACGCGGCCACCGGCGACCCGGCGTCGAGACCGTCCACCGAGGCCGCGCCCAGCAGGACGGGGGTGCGCAGGGCGGCCCCGTAGTACGTCACGGAACCGGCGTCCCCGATGATCACATCGGCCGCGATCAGCGCCTGGCGCCACCCCTCCAGGGGGTCCACCAGCGCCAGACCGCCCCGGCGGGCCCGGTCCAGCCAGGCGCGGATCTGCCCGGGGCCGTGACCGTGCCAGATGTTGGGGTGCAGTACGGCGGCCGAGCGGTACTCGTCGGCGGGCAGCTCGGCCGTCAGGCGCGGCAGCAGTGCGGGCAGTACGTCCTCGGCCCCGCCGTCCCCGAAGAGGGAATCCGGGTTCCAGGTCGAGCTGAGCAGCACGAGCCGCTGGCCCTCACGGACGCCGAGGGCCCGGCGGAAGCGCTCGCGGTACGGGACGGCGGCCAGCAGGCGGTCGAAACAGGGGTCGCCGGCGAGGACGGCGGTGGGAGCGGCCTCGGGACAGGCGGCGCGCAGCCGCGCCGCCTGTTCGGGGTGGGAGAGGACCATCGCGTCCGCGACCGGTGCCCCGTCGGCGAGCAGCCACTCGGGGGAGAGCCCGAAGACGGGTGGGGCGGCCTCGGCCGAAAGGCGCCCGGTGTCCGGTGTCCGGTGTCCGGTGTCCGGTGTTGCCAGCCTCTTATTGTAGCCAACGCCGTGCGAGAGGACGGTCAACTTTCCCTTTATCGCGTGGAGTTGGCCGCCGAAGCTCGCCGAGATCGCCAGGTCCACCGGGAGGGAGGCCGCCTGCTCCCACGGAAGTACCGGTACCCCCGTCTCCGCCAGCAGTTCGGCCACCCCGGCCTGGAACGGTGACGAACCCGTGCACGTGGCGAGCAGTTGGACGCGCAGGTCGTCCCGGAACAGCGGGAGAACGTCCAGCAGCCGGGTCGCCGAGGTCACGTTGTGCACGACGAACAGCACCCGCCGGCACCGTCCGCGCGTCGTCCACCGCGCCGAACCGGTGCCCACCGGCACCCGTATCCACTCGTCCACGCCGCCGCGACCTCAGATCGCGAGTTCGGACTCGATCCGCTTGAGGTTGTGGCGGGCCAGCGCGAGGTTGGCGCGGGTGCGGTCGAGCGCGAGGTAGAGGAAGAGTGATCCGTGGCTGGAGATGAGCGGCCGGATCAGGTGGTACTGCTTGCCGAGGGTGATCAGGATGTCGACCACGCTGTCCTCGATGTCCAGTGTGGCGAGGGTGCGGATCTTGGCCCGGACGACCTCGGTGTTCCCCGCCGCCGCGACCTCCAGGTCAAGTCCCTGGCCCCCGCCCAGCGTTCCGAGGGACAGCCCGCTCTCGTAGTCGACCACGGCCACACCGAGGGCGCCTTCGATCGCCATGGCTTCTTTGAGCGCGGTCTCAAGGTTCATCGCTGTGGTCCTGTTCTACGAGCCGAAACTTTGCGGTCGAAATAATGTCAAACCTGGTCACCAGGGTACTAGTTGAAGGCTAGAGTACTGTGAAATCAGCCGTAACTCGAAGGGATGTACGTGTCAGCGATCGAATCGTCCCTCGCCCGGCTCATGGAGATGCCAGGAATCACCGGGGCCGCTCTGGTGGACGCGGTCACCGGCCTCACGTACTGCGTGGTCGGCGATGTCCTGGAGGTCGGGGACGGCGTGGAGACGGCCGAACTCACCGCGGTGATCTCGGGCCAGTCGGACCGGGCCGGGGGCGACAGTGAGCTGGAGAGCGTGATCGTGACGAGTGCGCGCCGCTACCACGTGGTGCAGACGGTACGGCGCGCGGGCGACCCCGTGCTGCTGGTCGCGGCGCTGGACCGCGACCGGACCAATCTCGCCCTGGCGATGCGCCGGCTCACGGAACACGCGGAAGGTGTGCTCGCATGAGCGATGGGTCGGGCATCCCGGAGGCCGCGCAGCCGGTCCCGTTGTGGACGAGTCCCCCGCAGGCTCCGGCCGTGGCGCCCGCGCACGGTTCCGCGCCGCGCAATGTCACGGCGTTGCTGGTACGGCTGCAACAGGAGAAGTACAGCGGTACGGTGTCGGTCTCCGGGTCACCTGGAGGAACGATTCACCTCAGGAACGGCCTGATCAGCGCCGTGGAGACCCCGGGCACCCCCTCGGTCGAGTCCGCCCTTCTGAAGTCGGGCCGGATCACCGACGAGGGGTGGGCGGCCGGTCTCGCGGCGACTCGGGACGTGGACGGTCTCGGGGCGGCCCTCGTCGCCCAGGGGCTGGTGGGTGAGACCGAGTTGGAGGTCCTCTGCACCGCGACGATCCACGAGGGCGCCTTCGCGCTGGCGCTGACCCGGCCGGACGGCTGGGAGGTGGGCGGGCCCACCCGGACGGTACTCGCGGGGTACCCCGCGCAGCCGCAGAGCGTCGCGGAGGAGACCGCGCGGCGGCTGGCGTTCGTCACCGGCCGCTGGGGATCGCCGGGCGAACTGGCCAGGACACGGCTGCGGCCCTCGGCGAGCGCGGAGCGGGTGGCCGGCCGGCTGGCGCCCCGGCACACCGCGCTCCTCGCCGTCGCCAACGGCCGCCGCACACCGCGCGACCTCGCCTTCTTCCTGGGCCGGGGGCTGTTCGCCGTGATGGTGGACCTGATCCGGATGGACGACCTCAAGCTCATCCAGTGGGAAGGCGGCCGGCGCCCGGCGGGCCGGCCGAGCACAGCGCCCCGCGTCCCGGGCGCGGGAGCCGGCGGACCGTCCGGCGCGGCGGCGCCGCCCCCGGCCGGCTCCCTCCCGCGCCGGGTCCCGGGCCCCCGCCCCCGCTGGACCCCGGGCGGAAAGCCGGGCGCTGTGCCGGCTTCCCTCGGCGGAGCGGAGGAAGCGGAGCCCTCGGCACACCAGGAACTCTTCGGACAGTCGGACGGCTAGTACCTGTCGCCGCGGGACGCAGTCCGAGCCTCGTACGCACGCCCCACGGCAGGACCGCTGCCGGATCATCACCAAGGAGCGAAAACCATGCACGCAGACTCGTCCGTCACGTCACTCGTCGATGTTCTTGCCTCGCTCCGTGAGCGGGTGATGGGAGCGTCGGAGAGCGTTCTGTCCACCGCCGACGGCCTGATGGTCGCCGCCGACACCGACACACTCCAGCCGGAGTCCGTGGCCGCCCTCGCCGCCGCCACCCTCGGGCTCGGGCAGCGCATGGCGCAGCAGGCCGACGCGGGCGCGCTCCGTGACGTGGTCATCCGCTGCGCGGCCGGGCAGATCATCGTCCTCGCGGTGGGGGACCGGGCGCTGCTCTCGATCCTCGGCGACGAGGGGATGGACATCGTCGCGCTGAAGCGGGAGGCTCCGGCCCTCGTGGAGGAGCTGGTCAAGCTCCTTGAAGGGGATGTGCCCGCCTGACCCCGTCCGCGCCCGGCGCCACCCCGCTCATCTCCGCGGTGCCACCACCCGCAGGTCGGCCTCGATCCGGGCCACCGTGGCGAGGAGCGGGGGCAGCAGGTCGCGGCGTACCGACTCGGCCGAGTGCCGGCTCGCGTGGACCGGGACGTTGACCGCGGCGACCACCGTGCCCGTCCGGTCCCGTACGGGCACGGCGACCGAGCGCAGGCCCTCCTCCAGCTCCTGGTCGACGATGGCGTACCCCTGGCGCCGTACCCGCTCCAGTTCCGCGCGCAGCAGATCGACGGAGACGATGGTGTACGGGGTGAGGGCGGCCGGCTCGGCGCCCTTGAGCCGGAAGTCGCGCTCCTCCTCGGGGAGGAAGGCGACCAACACCCGCCCGACCGAGGTGGCATGGGCGGGCAGGCGGGTGCCGACGGTGATCGACGCCGTGATGATCCGGCTCACCGGGACCCGGGCCACGTAGACGATGGCGTCGCCGTCCAGCACACAGAGCGAGGACGACTCGCGTACCTCGGCGACCAGCCGTTCGAGGTGCGGCTCGGCGATCTCGGGCAGGGAGAAGCTGGAGAGGTAGGAGTACCCCAGTTCGAGGACGCGGGGGCTGAGCCGGAACAGCCGCCCGTCCGTGTGGACATAGCCGAGATCGGCGAGCGTCAGCAGGAACCGGCGCGCGGCGGCCCGGGTGAGGCCGCAGAGGCGGGCCACCTCGCTGAGCGTCAGCTCCGGATGGTGCGCGTCGAAGGCGCGGATCACCGACAGCCCCCGTTCGAAGGACTGGACGAAGTGGGGTTCACGTGCCTGGGCAGCACTCATCAGTTGCCTCCGTCGACCCTGATGTGTGGCATGGGTGATCCGCGTATCTGTGTGCGTGATGCGCACGCTAGGAGCCGGGTCCGACGGCTGTCAACAACGCCCCGGTCGACCGGCCGTTGCCATCTCTGAGCCCCAACTCCCTTGTACGCCACAGTCGGTGAGGACGCTGCACGACCGTTGACCCGTGACGGCGGCTGCCCCTATGTTCCCGCTGGGAATTGTTGTGCGGGCTGCGCACAGTCCGCCGGAAGTGCCGTCCGTCGAAGGAGGGTTCATGCGCCGACTGTCGATCGCGGTCATCGCGGCCGCGTTCCTGGTCACCGCCACCGCCTGCGGCGGGAGCGATGCGAACGGTTCGGACGGCTCGGGCGCTGGAGCCTCGGGCGGCACGGCCCGCGTCAAGGTCGGGGTCATCCCCATCGTGGATGTCGCCCCCATATATCTGGGCAAGGAGAAGGGGTTCTACTCCTCGCGCGGCCTCGAACTCACCCTGGAGACCGGCCAGGGCGGCGCCGCGATCGTCCCCGCCGTGATCAGCGGGCAGTTCCAGTTCGGCTTCTCCAACATGACCTCCCTGATGATCGCCCAGACCAACGACATCCCCGTGAAGGCGGTGGCCAACGGCGTCGCGACCACCGGTGAACAGGGCGCCGACTTCGGCGGCATCGCCGTGAAGAAGGGCAGCCCGATCACCTCCGCCAAGGACCTGGCGGGCAAGAAGGTCGCGATCAACACGCTGAAGAACATCGGCGACACGTCCGTACGGGAATCGGTGCGCAAGGCGGGCGGCGACCCGGCCGAGGTCGACTTCGTCGAGCTGCCCTTCGACCAGATGCCCGCGGCCCTGGCCGGCGGCCGGGTCGACGCGGCCCTGGTGGTCGAACCCGCGCTGGCCACGGTCAAGAGCCAGGGCGGCACCGTCATCGCCTCCCAGTACGCCGACGTGTCGCCCGATCTCACCGTCGCGATGTACTTCACCTCCACCCAATTCGCGGAGCGGAATCCGGAGACGGTGAAGAAGTTCCAGGAGGCCACCGCCGAGTCGCTGGAGTACGCCAACAGCCACCCCGACGAGGTCCGCCGGATCCTCACCACCTACACCAAGATCCCCGTGGCGATACTGCCGGACCTGATCCTGCCCCGCTGGCCGGCCCAGCCCGACCGGGCATCGATCGAGACGCTGGCGAAACTCGGCGAGCAGGACGGCATCTTCCGCTCCGCACCCGATCTGGACAAGCTCCTCCCATGACCCGCGGAGGCGGAAACGGGCTGGTCGACGCCGCACTGGGGGCCGGAGGTCTGGCCGCGTTCCTCGCCCTGTGGGAGCTGGTCCCGCGTACCGGACTGGTCTCCGCCGACTACCTCCCGCCCGTCGGCCGGGTGGCTGCCGCCCTCGGCACCGAGCTGTCCGACGCCGCGTTCTGGACGGCGCTCGGCGACACCCTCACGGGCTGGGCGCTCGGCCTGCTGATCGCCGTCGTCGCGGGCGTCACCGTGGGGATCGTCCTCACCGTCGTGCCGTATCTGCGCGAGGCGACCGCCTCCACCGTCGAATTCCTGCGCCCCATCCCCTCGGTGGCGCTCATCCCGCTCGCCGTCCTGCTCTACGGCACCGACCTGCGCTCCACGCTGCTGCTCGTCGTCTACGCGGCTTTCTGGCAGGTTCTCGTACAGGTGCTGTACGGAGTCGGTGACGTCGACCCGGTCGCGGACGAGACAGCGCGCTCGTACGGACTCGGCGCCTGGGCCCGGATCCGCTACGTACTCTGGCCGACCGCCCTCCCGTACATCATGACCGGCGTACGCCTGGCCGCCGCCGTCGCGCTCGTCCTCGCGATCACCGCCGAACTCGTCATCGGGGCACCGGGGATCGGCGCCCGGATCGCGGTCGCCCAGACCTCGCAGGCGGTGCCGGAGATGTACGCGCTGGTGGTGGTCACCGGAGGGCTCGGCCTGCTCATCAACACCGGCGTCCGGGCCGTCGAACGGCGCGCGCTCGCCTGGCACCAGTCCGTACGCGGGGAGGTGGCCCCGTGAAGGAGACGCCCGAGGCCCGGGCCACCGAAACGCCCGCCAACGACGCGCACGCGACCCGAGCGCCCACCGCGCCCCTCCGCGCGCTGCGCCGGGTGTTCTTCGTCCTCGCGCTGCCCGCGCTGCTCGTGGCCGGCTGGTGGATCGCCTCGGACTCCAGCACGAGTGTCTACGCGCCGCCGCTGCGCACCGTCGTCGGCGCCTTCGGCGAGGTGTGGACGGGCGGGCGGCTGGTGGACGACGTACTGCCGAGCCTGCTGCGCCTCACGGCCGGATACGCCCTGGCCGCCGTCGCCGGAGTGGCGCTCGGCGTCGTCATCGGCTCGTACCGCCGGGTGCGCGCCGCGACCGAGCCCGTCCTGGAGTTCCTGCGGGCGGTGCCGCCGCCCGTGCTCGTGCCCGTCATCATGCTCTTCGCGGGCATCGGGGACACCATGAAGATCGTGGTCATCGCCACCGGCTGCGTGTGGCCCGTACTCCTCAACACCGTGGAGGGCGTACGGGCCGTGGACCCCGTACTGGCCGAGACCGCGCGGTCGTACGGCATCGGCGGCACCGCGCGGCTGCGCCATCTGGTGCTGCGCTCGGCGAGCCCGCAGATCTTCGCGGGGCTGCGCCAGGCCCTGTCGATCGGCATCATCCTGATGGTCATCAGCGAGATGTTCGCGGCCGGCAACGGCCTCGGCTTCGCCATCGTCCAGTTCCAGCGGGGCTTCGCCATCCCCGAGATGTGGAGCGGCATCCTGCTGCTCGGCGTCCTCGGCTTCCTGCTCTCGGTGCTGTTCCGCGCGGCCGAGCGCCGGGCTCTCGGCTGGTACCACGGTCTGCGCAGGGCGAGGCGGTCGTCATGACCGTCGACGTCACGGAAGGGGGCGGGATGCTCGACGTACGGGGGCTGCGGAAGGTGTACGAGGGGAAGGGCCGCCGGGTCGAGGCCGTCCGCGACCTCACCTTCACCCTCGGCGCCGGCGAACTGGCCTGCCTGGTCGGCCCCTCGGGGTGCGGCAAGACGACCCTGCTCAAGTGTGTCGCCGGGCTGCTCGCCCCGACCGACGGTGAAGTCCGGCTGGCGGGGCGGCGGATCACCGCGCCGCCGCCCGGCATGGCCGTCGTCTTCCAGGAGTACGGGCGCAGCCTCTTCCCCTGGATGCGGGTGCGCGAGAACGTCGAACTGCCCCTGCGCCGACGGAGGTCGCTCGACCGGAAGCGGCGCGGCGAACTCGTCGAGGACGCCCTCGCCGCCGTCGGCCTGGCCGACGCGGGCGGCGCCTACCCGTGGCAGCTCTCCGGCGGCATGCAGCAGCGGGTGGCCATCGCCCGCGCCGTGGCGTACGGGCCCGAAGTGCTGCTGATGGACGAGCCGTTCGCGGCGGTGGACGCGCAGACCCGGGCCGAGCTGGAGGACCTGGTGCGCGGGCTCTGGCGGGAGCGCGGCATGACCATCCTGTTCGTCACCCACGACATCGACGAGGCCGTCTATCTGGGGGAGCGGGTGCTGATCCTCTCCGCCTCGCCGACCGTCGTACAGGAACAGGTGAAGATCGACCTTCCGGCGGAGCGGGACCAGCTCCGGACACGGGTCGCCCCGCGCTTCGCGGAGTTGCGCACACGGGTGTACGAGCAGATCCAGCTCGCCAAGCGCGGCGACGGGGCCCTCTGACGGGACGCCTGTCCGCACCGCCTTCGGGCGGCTGTTCGTCGCGCGCACTGATGTGGTCACCCTTTGTGCCGCCGGGACTGCGCAGCGTGCAAATCGGCGCAGTCTATGCCTCCGTGGGGCGCCTGTGCATGAGGTTGCGTGAATACGCCGAAGTGCCGAACGGGCCGGGTTAGGCTCTCGCGTTACGCGCCGAGTTGATACGTAATCAGGCACTTGTTCCCAGGTTCCTTGATTGTTCGAAACCCGACCTGAATCGACCGCCAGAGGGCTTACATGGTTCGTCTTGAAGCACCACCCAAGGAACAGTCACCACCCAAGGAACAGACCTCACCGGGATTCCGCGCGCTGGTCCTCCCCGTCCTCCTCGTCACCGCGGCGACCACCCTCATGGTGGTCCTCGTCGAGGACGCCGCCCGGATACCGCTCGCGCTGTACGGAGCCGGGGCCCTGGTCGTCATCGGCTGGTGCGCGGGGGAACTGGCGCGCAGGCGGCGGGCGGTGAGCGTGCTCCACGAGCACTACGCGTACCGGATCTCCCTGCTGGAGGGACGTCTCGCCCAGCACGACGAGGAGAGCGTCCGGCTCGGCAAGGAGCTGGTGCCCGCCGCGGTCCACCGGCTCCGCCAGGGCGAATCACCCGACGAGGTGATCCGCGTCGTCGTCGACGGCGACGAGCGCTACCGCGAACTGCCCGCAGCCCAGCGGGCCTTGCTCAAGTACGTGCTCCAGATCGTCGACGACGAGGAGGCCATGCGCGAGTCCGCGCAGCGCTCCTTCGTGAACATCGCGCGCCGCGTCCAGTCGCTCGTACACCAACAGGCCAGTGAGCTGCGGGAGATGGAGGACGCGCACGGCCGCAACCCCGAGGTCTTCGACGACCTGCTGCGGATCGACCACGGCACCGCGCTGATCGGCCGGCTCGCCGACTCCATCACCGTGCTCGGCAAGGCCCGGCCCGGACGCCAATGGCCCCGCCCCGTACCGCTGTTCAGCGTGTTGCGCGGGGCGATGTCCCGGATCCTGGAGTACCAGCGCGTCGACCTGCACTCGATCTCCAAGGTCGCGATCATCGGCACCGCCGTCGAACCGCTCATCCACGCCTGCGCCGAACTCCTCGACAACGCCACCCGCTACTCACCGCCGCAGACCCGCGTCCATGTCACCGCGGTCGAGGTGCAGACGGGGATCGCCATCGAGATCGAGGACGGCGGCGTCAGCCTCAGCGAGGAGGCGCGGGCCCGCGCCGAGCGCATGCTCGCGCGCGCCCAGGCCGGTATCGACCTCAATGACCTCGGCGAGACCCCCCGGCTCGGCATGGCCGTGGTCGGGCGGCTCTGCCAGATGTACCACCTCCAGGTCTCGCTGCGGCAGTCGGCGTACGGCGGCGTCCGCGCCGTCCTCATCGTGCCGCGCTCCATCGTGACCACCGGGCCCGCACCCGGGATCGCCCACGGCATCGGCGCCTCGGCGCTGCCCCGCGGCAGCGTGTCGGACCTGCCCACGACGGATGTGCTGCGCCCCGCCAACCGGGTGCCGCGACCGGTCACCGGCCCCCGGCGCCCGGCCCCGGTCGCGGCGGTGGGGGAGGACGACGTGCCGGTGGTGACGGAGTGGACGGAGAACGGACTGCCCCAGCGCCGCAGCCGGGGCCGCGCCCCGCTCGGCTCGCACAACCTCGGTCTCCAGGGGGCCGGTTACGGAGGCGCCGGCCGGGCGGGCGGCCAGCCGTACGGCCCGCCGAACGGCGGCGCCAACGGTACGGCGAACGGTGCCGCGCACGGCCGCACCCACGACCACGGCGGGATCGGAAACGGAATCGGCCCCGGAAACGGGTTCGGCCCTGGAGCCGCGAACGGCCCGGGAGTCGGAGCCGCCGGAGCCGGTGGAGCCGGTGGCCTTACGCCGGAGCAGAAGCCCGGACCCGGCATCTGGCTCGAAGCGTTCACGAAAGCGGTCAACGGCACCCCCGGGGAGCCCGCGGCCGGAACAGGCGAGTCGCCGGGCCGGACCGGCGACCACGGTGAATCCGACGATGTGCGGGGCAAGGGAGATCTGAAGTGATCCAGCAGCGGGCGAACATGGACTGGATGCTCAAGGAACTCGCCGACGGCGTGCCGCAGATCCAGCAGATCGTGGTGCTCTCCGCCGACGGGCTCAGGATCGCCCGGCACGGCGGCGACCCGGATGTGGCCGACCGGCTCGCGGCGGCCTGCGCCGGGCTCCAGAGCCTGGCCGCCGCCGTCGCCGCCGAGATCCCGCTGAGCGACGGCCGGATGCGGCTCGTCGTCATCGAGGTCGGGGGCGGCTTCTTCTATCTGATGGAGGCCGGCGCGGGCGCGTATCTCGCGGTCCTCGCCGACGACACGGTGGACGCGGGGCTCGTCGGCGCCCGGATGCGGGACATGGTGGTCCGGATCGGAGCCCATCTCACCAGTCCGCCGCGCCATGACGGGCAGGCCGGATGACCCCGCCTCCCCGACGTGAACGCCGGCAGCCGGAAGCGCCGGAAGTGGACGTGGGAGACCCGGAACGGCTCTATGTGATCACCGGCGGCCCGGACGGCGCCGAACGGGCACCGCTCGACCTGGTCACCATGATCGTCGCACAGGTGGAGCCGTCACCGACCGTCCAGCCGGAACAGGCCGCCATCCTGCGGCTCTGTCACCGGCCGCTCTCCGTCGCCGAGATCTCCGCGTATCTCAGCCTCCCCTTCAGCGTGGTGACCGCGCTGCTGACCGAACTCCTCGCGACCGAGCTGGTCGAATCGCGCGCACCCGTCGTCCGCGCCGCGCTTCCCGACCGGTCCCTTCTCGAAGCGGTGATGCATGGACTCCAGAAACTCTGACACGATCACCGGCCCGCGGGCCGAGGACATCCTCCCCACCACGGCCACCTCGGCGGTGAAGATCGTGATCGTGGGCGGTTTCGGGGTCGGCAAGACGACCATGGTCGGCTCGGTCAGCGAGATCAGGCCCCTCACCACCGAGGAGACCATGACGCAGGCCGGGGTGGGGGTGGACGACAACCGCGGGGTGGAGAGCAAGACCGCCACCACCGTCGCCATGGACTTCGGCCGGATCACCCTCACCGAACAGCTGGTGCTCTACCTCTTCGGCACCCCCGGCCAGGAACGCTTCTGGTTCCTGTGGAACGGCCTCTTCGAAGGCGCGCTGGGCGCGGTGGTCCTGGTCGACACCCGCCGCCTCGAAGTCAGCTTCGACGTGATCGGACGCCTGGAGGAACGCGGCGTACCGTTCGTCGTCGCCGTCAACACCTTCCCGGACGCCCCGTACCACCCCGTCGAGGCGCTGCGGGCCGCGCTCGACCTGCCGGAGGAGGTGCCGATGGTCGACTGCGACGCGCGGCTGCGGGCGTCGAGCCGCGATGTGCTGCTCACGCTGATGAGCTACCTGCACACGCTCTCCGCGCCACCCGGGTGACCGGCACGGCGGCCCCTCCGTACTCCTCCAGTACTCCCCTCGCCCTTCCTTCCTCCCTCCCTCTCTCCGTCCCGTACTTTCCCCGACTCTGGAGCGACCGTGACCACCCCCTTCCCCCAGCGACCCGGTCCCGACGGCCATGCCGTGCCGCCCCCCGGCTGCCCGGCCCACGGTCTGAACGCCGGCGGCCTGCTCCCCACCGGCCTGCCCGCCGGGCCGGTGAACGGCGTGGCCCCGTCCCCGGACGGCTTCGGCCCCGACGGCTTCGCCCCGCACGGTCCCGCCCCGCACGGTCCCGCCCCGCACGGTCCCGCCCCGGCCGGACCGCGCCGGCTGTACGGGCCCGAGGCCGAGAACGACCCGATGGGCCTGTACGAGAAACTGCGAGCCGAACACGGATCCGTGGCGCCCGTGCTCCTCCAGGGGGACGTCCCCGCCTGGCTGGTCCTCGGCCACAGCGAGAACCTCCACATGACGCGCACGCCCTCGCAGTTCTCCCGGGACTCCCGGCGCTGGCGCGCGCTCCACGACGGCAGCGCGCCCCCCGACCACCCGCTCGCGCCGATCTTCACCTGGCAGCCCATCTGCGTCTTCGCCGACGGCGCGGACCACGAGAGGCTGCGGGGCGCGGTCACCGACTCGATCGCGCGCATCGACCACCGGGGCGTACGCCGCTACATCAACCGCTACAGCAACCGGCTGGTCAACGATTTCTGCCAGGCCGGGCAGGCCGATCTCGTCAGCAGTTTCGCCGAGCACCTGCCCATGATGGTGATGGCACAGATCATCGGGATGCCGGAGGAGTACGACGAGCGGCTGGTGCAGGCGGCCCGCGACATGATCAAGGGCACCGCCACCGCCAACGAGAGCAACACGTACGTGATGGCCGCCCTGACCCGGCTGGTCAAGCGGCGCCGGACCGCGCCGGAGGAGGACTTCGCGACCTGGCTCACCCAGCATCCGGCGGGGCTGACCGACGACGAGGTGAGCCAGCATCTGCGGCTCGTGCTCATCGCCGCGTACGAGACCACCGCCAACCTGATCGCCAATGCGCTGCGGATGGTGCTCACCGACCCACGGTTCCGCGCCCAGTTGAGCGGCGGCCACATGACCCTGCCGGAGGCGGTCGAGCAGACGCTCTGGGACGAGCCGCCGTTCACCACCATCTTCGGCCGCTGGGCGGTCGGCGACACCGAACTCGGCGGGCAGTCCATCAAGGCGGGCGACGCACTGGTCGTCGGGATCGCCGCGGCCAATGTGGACCCGGTGGTACGGCCCGACGTCAACGCCTCCATGCGGGGCAACCGCGCGCATCTCGCCTTCAGCGGCGGCCCGCACGAGTGCCCGGGCCAGGACATCGGCCGCGCGATCGCCGACACCGGGATCGACGCGCTGCTGCTGCGCCTGCCGGATCTGCAGCTCGCCGTGGAGGAGCACGAACTGCGCTGGTCGGCCGCGTTGATGTCGCGTCAGCTTCAGGAGCTGCCGGTGACGTTCGCGCCCCGGCCGCCCCAGGACGTCACCGGACCGCCGAGTGCGACGGCCTCCGTACCGCGTCCGCGGTGGCAGGTCGACTCGCCCGCGCCGTCGGCGGCTCCGGGGGGCGGAAACCCGGACGGTGGCCCGGTGATGCCGGCTCCGGCTTCGGCTTCCGCTTCGGCTCCGTCTCCCGCTCCGGTAGCGGTTGCCGTTCCGGAGCAGCGCCCGGGCACCAGCGCGCCCCGGCGGGCCTGGCAGGCCGTCGCCCGCTGGTGGCGCGGGTACTGACCGGACGGCCGCGCGGGCACGAGCGGGCTGCCGGGCCGTGGAGAAGGAGAGAAGGGGAGCGGAGGGGGAGGGAGGGGTCAGTGCGCCGGAGCGAGCTGATCCCACCACCAGGCGATCGTCGGGATCGGCAGCGGCTCCGGGCTGTTGTCGGCCGGTTGCTGCTTCCACCATCCGCCGGTCGGGGTCCGCGGGCCCGAGACCACGGCGTAACGGGGGCAGAGCGACGCCCAGTCGAGGTGGCCCCGGACGAACTGGGCGAGCCCCCGTACGTAGCGCCGCAGGCCGTCGTCCGCCTCCTCGGCGACCTGCGCGGCCAGCCGGTCGAAGAGGACCATCATCCGGTCCCGCATCGCCACCACCCGGACGAGCGCGCGCTGCGGATCGCACCCCTGTTCCTGGCAGACCACATCGATCAGATTGAGGTCGTCGCCCACCCGCTCCAGCTCCTTGTTGCGGGAGTAGAGGTCGTTGTCCCAGCTCACCAGCGTCCAGGTGATCTCGGTGAGGGCCCGTACGCGCGCGTCCTGAAGGTCCTCGTCCGGCACGGAGAAACCGCCGACGATCTCGATCATGGCGGTGGACGGCGCCATGCCGATGGCCCGCATCCACAGCGTGACGTAGTCGTCGAGCGACGGCAGCCGGGCATCGCTCCGCCAGGACGCCTCCCACACCAGCCCCGAGGTGTAGACGCGCATCGCCTCCGTGAACCGGCGGAGCTGGCGGGCCGAGGCGTACTCCTCCAACTCCAGCCGGAGCAGGCGCAGTGCGGCGGTGTGCGGCGAGTCGCCCGCGGAACCGGTGTCCGGTGCCTCCAGCGCGCGCATGATGCGCGAGGTCTCCTGGGCCAGCCGGTCCGCCGTCGCCCCGGACTCGTCGCACACCGCGTCGTCCAGGGAGAAGAGCACGGCGTGCAGTTTGGCCATCAGAGCGAGGGGACCGAGCTGTCCGTACGGCATCGTCGCCGCTGCGAGACCGCCGAAGTCGCAGACGGCGAGACGTTTGAGCTGCCGCTCGTCCTCGTCGAGCCGCCGATTGCGCATCCACCGCACGGTCCGGTCGTTGAGTACCCCGCCCGCGCGGTGCCGGGCGGGCGGAACCGGACAGTAGAACGGTACGGCCGGAAGCTGCTGGGTCAGGTGCTGTTCCGAGACACAGGTCACGATCGGCCTCCAGATGCGGGACGGGCGGAGCGCGGTGCGCTGACGAGGCGGGATGCCGTGGGGACGGGGGCGTAGGGGAGCGTATATGGCCATGTCGGATCGTCAACAGCGGCGCATGTATCCGGCGCCTGGCTGAAATTGACTGATTGTGAGCTGTCCTGATCAAGCTGGTCCGGGTTCCGGTAAGCCCGTCGGGGAGACGGTTCACGCCCCCCTGATACGGACTTCCCCGCGCCGCCACGCGCCTTCGCCCGCCTCCTCACTCCACCCCGATCGGCGTCCGTGGCGGGGTCCCCGGCGGTGATTTCGTCACGGCCCGTGTCCGGAGCGTACGGAATCCGGAGGCTTCCGGATCGGGGACAGTACGTCAATGAACGGTCCTGCGAAGAGACGAACGCCCTCGATCCGTCTCCGCACCCCTGGGCCGGGCTCAGCACCGCGGGCGGAAGCGGCGGAAAAAGGACCGGATGTCGTCGACGAAGAGCCCGGGCTGCTCCAGGGCGGCGAAGTGGCCGCCGCGGTCGAACTCCGTCCAGTGGACGACGGGGTGGTCCCGCTCGGCGAGCCGCCGGACCGGACGCGCGAGATCCCCGCCGAAGACCGCGACCCCGGTCGGCGTGGGATACGGCTCGCGCGCGGAACCGGACGGGGGCCGGGTGTGCGGGGCGTGGGCGTGTTCCCAGTACAGCCGCGCCGATGAACCCGCCGTACGGGACAGCCAGTAGAGCATCACATTGGTCAGCAGCCGGTCGCGCGGCACCGCCTCCTCCGGCACCTCCGCCGAGTCCGTCCACTCCCCGAACTTCTCCACGATCCAGGCGAGCTGGCCGACCGGCGAGTCGGTGAGCGCGTAACCGAGGGTCTGTGGCCGGGTGCTCTGGAGCTGTGCGTACCCCGACATCTCGGCGTACGCGGCGGACGTACGGCGCAGTCGTTCCCGGTCGTCGTCGCCGAGCGCGGCGGCCACGGCCGGGTCGTCGGGCGGCGGGGTCAGCAGGGTGTTGACGTGGACGCCGACCACATGGTCCGCGTCGGCACGGCCCAGTTCGAGGGTGATCGCATGCCCCCAGTCACCGCCCTGCGCGCCGTACCGGTCATGACCGAGCCGCCGCATCAGCTCGGCCCAGGCCCGGGCGATGCGGCGTACCTCCCATCCGGGGCCGGTGGTCGGACCGGACAGCCCGTAGCCGGGGAGGGAGGGGATCACGAGATGGAAGGCGTCGCCGCGGGCCGACGCCGGCGGGTCGGTCAGCGGGCCGATCACATCGAGGAACTCGACGACGGAGCCCGGCCAGCCGTGGGTGAGCAGCAGCGGGAGCGCGTCGGGCCGGGGCGAGCGGATGTGCAGGAAGTGGATCGTGGCGCCGTCGATCGTGGTGGTGAACTGCGGGAAGCCGTTGAGCTCGGCCTCCTGGGCGCGCCAGTCGTAGCCGTCGGCCCAGTACGCGGCCAGTTCCCGGAGGTAGGGGAGCGGGACGCCCTGGGACCAGCCGGCACCGGTGGCCGCGGCGGGCCAGCGGGTCGCCGCCAGCCGGGCGGCGAGATCGTCCAGCTCCCGCTGCGGTACGGCGAGGGTGAAGGGGGTGAGCGCCCCGGGACCGGGGGAGGCGGGTGCGGGGGCGGTCATGCGCGCTTCCCGTCGTCGTCCCGGGCGGTGTCCCGGGCGGTGTCCTGGACGTTGTGCCGACGGCCGTCCTGCTCGTCGATCCAGCGGCTGTGCGCCTCCCAGGCGGCCTGCTTGCTGGTGCCCAGAGCCGCTCCGATCCGGGACCAGGACGCGCCGGCGCGGCGCGCCGACCGGACGGAGAGCTGGCGTCCGTACGCTGCCTTGCGGGCGATCAGCTCGCTCAGCGCCAGCAGCTCCAGCGTCTCGTCGCGGGTCAGCGCGGCGGTGTCATCCATGTCGGCGATGTCAGCTGTGGCGGGGATGTACAGCGACTCGCGGGTGCGCAGCTCGTCGTAGCGTGCGACGGCGGTGCGCAGGGTGAAGCGGCGCTCCAGCTCCTCCGGGGTGGACATGGGGCGAGTCTTCCGTCAGGACAGCTTGACGTCAAGGCTTCTTGACGGCGTGTCTGCGCAAGGGCACACCGTGCCGGTGGTCGGAGACAAAGGGTCCGGATATGACGGTGGGCCCCTCTTGTGAGAGGGGCCCACCGTCCTAGGGTGCGCCGCGCCCGTCCCCACGGTGCGGCGCGGGCGGACCGTCGTCATCCGCTCGGAACGACGGTCCGCCGGTCAGGGGTGTGCGCCGGTCCGCAGACCGAGCGCCGGAAGGACCGAGGCCTCCAGGAAGCGCGTGAGATACGCCTCATCCGCGTACCGCCCCTCCATAGTCGGCCGCGCGCGCGTCACGCCGATGAGCTGGGCGGCCACGAACTCGGCGGCGGGGTGGTCCGCAGCCAGCTCACCCCGGGCCACGGAGCGCTCCAGCATGGCGTCGATGGCCGCGATCTCCGGTTCGATGAGGGCTTCCCGCAGCGCCAGCAGCAGTTCCGGATTCTGGGACGCGGCATGGCTCAGTGCGTGCAGCAGCGCCGTGTCGCGTCCCGCGCCGACCGCCACCACGCGGACCGCCGCCCTCAAGTCCCCCTCCAGCGTACCGGTGTCGACATCGGCGAGCTTGACGCAGCGCGTACCGCGCAGCGCGGCGGCGACGAGCTGCGGCTTGGTGCGCCACTGCCGGTAGAGCGTGGACTTGCCGCAGCGGGAGCGGGCGGCGACGCCCTCCATGGTCAGTGCGTCGTAGCCGCTCTCCCTGAGGACGTCGAGAGCCGCCTCGTACAACTCCCGTTCGCGTTCCGGGGTGATTTTGGAGCGGCGCTGCGGCGTCGTCATCGTCTCTCCTCGGCTCTCACGCTCGGCATCGGTACCGCAGTGTACCGATACGCCAGTGTACCGAAACGGATGCGTATCGGTACACTGGCGTATCGATACGGCGGGGTGCCGACCTCGCCGCCTGCCACCACGTCGTCCCAGGGCGCCGTGCCGTCCACGCAAGGGGGCCCGATGAGCGCCGAGTTGACCGTCGCGGTGGCGCTCTCCCTCGTCTCCGCCGTCGCGTACGCCTGCGCCGCCGTCGCACAGGAACGACTCGCCGCCCGTACGGAGCCGGGGACACCCCTGTTCACGCTGTTGCGCCGGGGCGCCTGGTGGACGGCGGTCGGGCTGAACGCGACCGGCGCGCTGCTTCATGTCGTGGCGCTGACGTACGGCCCGCTCACGGTGGTCCAGCCGCTGGGCGCGCTCACCCTCGTCGCCGCCGTACCGCTGGGCGCCCGCCGCGCGGGGCGGCAGGTCAGCCGGGGCGAGTGGCGCGGTACGGCGCTCACCCTGGCCGGCCTCGCGGTCATCCTGCTGACGGCCGCGGGCGCGGCCCCCGAGCGGACGCTGACCCTGCCGCAGGCGCTGGGGGTCGCGGGCGTGGCGATGGCCCTGGTCGCCCTGTTGACCAGGCCGGGAGCCCGGCCGGGGCTCCGTCACGCGGCGGCCTCCGGGATCATCTCCGGCGTCGCCTCCGCCCTCACCCAGACGGTCACCGTCGCCGCCACGGAGCGTGACGAGGCCACCGGTGCGCTGCCGCTCTGGCAGGTGGGCGCGGTGGCCCTGGTCGTCGCGGCCTTCGCCTCGGCCGGGCTGCTGCTCTCGCAGACGGCCTACCGGGGTGGCCTGGGCGCGCCGCTCGCGGTGCTGACCCTGGCCAATCCGGTCGCCGCCTCCGTCATAGGTCTGGTGCTGCTGGGCGAAGGGCTCCAGGGCGGCACGCCCGGGATCGCCGCGGCGCTCGTGGGCGCCGTGGTCGCGGCGCGCGGAGTGGTCCTGCTCACGCGGACGGCCGCGGTGGGCGGACCCACGGCGGACACTCTCGAACCGGACGCCCTCGAACCGCATGCCCTCGAATCCGGCGCTCTCGCATCGGATGCCCTCGTACCGGGAGCTCTCGCACCGGACGTCCGTGCTTCGGAGGACGCCGTCCGCCAGGGCCGGAGGGGAGGCGCCACCCGAACGGCCGTGTCCCGGCGCGCGGTCTGCCCCGTACCCCCGCGCACGCCCCCGTGCTCCGAGCCGTACGCCGCGCATGCCCCCGCGCCGGACGGCCTGGAAGAAGCCGAGGTCAGCGCGTCCGACGGGCGCGTGCCACGCCAGCGTCGGCTGCTGCGGCGCTCCCGGGCCGCCGCGTGACGTCCGTGTGAAGCTGCGCTGTGGGCCCGCTTAAGAAATCCTCGATGGACCGGAGCGGCCGGGGTCGGCACATTGGAGTCGATCACCGTTTCAGCACCATCACCCCCGGGAGCGGCGCCCCATGAAGGCACTTGTGAAACAGAAGGCCGAGCCGGGGTTGTGGCTCATGGACGTACCCGAGCCGGAGACCGGCGACGGGGATGTGCTGATCAAGGTCGCCCGTACCGGCATCTGCGGCACCGATCTGCACATCCGGTCCTGGGACGGCTGGGCCCGCGGGGCCGTCACGGCGCCCCGCGTCCTCGGCCACGAGTTCGTCGGTGAGGTGGTCGCCGTCGGCGCCGCCGTACGGGAGATCGCCGTCGGAGATCTTGTCAGCGGCGAGGGCCACCTGGTCTGCGGCACCTGCCGCAACTGCCTCGCGGGCCGGCGCCACCTCTGCCGCAGCACGGTCGGCCTCGGCGTCGGCCGGGACGGCGCGTTCGCGGAGTACGTCGCGCTGCCCGCCTCGAACGTCTGGGTCCACCGCTCCGACGTGGACCTCGACATCGCCGCGATCTTCGACCCCTTCGGCAACGCCGTGCACACCGCGCTCTCCTTCCCGCTCGTCGGCGAGGACGTGCTCATCACCGGCGCGGGCCCCATCGGGATCATGGCCGCCGCGGTCGCCCGGCACGCCGGGGCGCGCAATGTCGCCATCACCGACGTCAGCCCGTACCGCCTCGAACTGGCCCGCAAGGCCGGCGCCACCCTCGCCCTCGACGTCTCCGACCCCGGCACCGGCATCGCCGAGGCGCAGCGCCGTCTCGGCCTCAAGGAGGGCTTCGACATCGGCCTGGAGATGTCCGGCCGGCCCGAGGCGCTGCGCGACATGGTCGACAACATGACGCACGGCGGCCGGATCGCGATGCTGGGCCTGCCCGCCGAGGAGTTCGCGATCGACTGGTCGAAGATCGTCACCTCGATGATCACGGTCAAGGGCATCTACGGCCGCGAGATGTTCGAGACCTGGTACGCGATGACCGTGCTGCTCGAAGGCGGGCTCGACCTCACCCCCGTCATCACCGGCAGCTACGGATACGAGGAGTTCGACGCCGCGTTCGACGAGGCGGCGACCGCCCGCAGTGGCAAGATCATTCTCGACTGGACCCGCTGAACCGCGGTCCTCGCCCCGCCCACGGGCCGGAAGCACACGGAACCACGCGGAAGCGTGCCCCGCCCGCAGAAGCCCACAGAACGAACGCACAGGGAGCCCCCATGTACGGGTCTGTCCGGGACGATCTGTCCGCCACCCTCGACGACATCCGCGCCGCCGGCCTCTTCAAGCCCGAGCGTGTGATCTCCACCCCGCAGAGCGCCTCCGTCGCCGTCGCCGAGGGCGGCGCGCCCGGCGGCGTACTCAACTTCTGCGCCAACAACTACCTCGGCCTCGCCGACCACCCCGAGGTCGTCGCCGCCGCCAAGGACGCGCTCGACCGCTGGGGCTACGGCATGGCCTCCGTACGGTTCATCTGCGGCACCCAGGAGATCCACAAGGAGCTGGAGCGGCGGCTGTCCGCGTTCCTCGGCCAGGAGGACACGATCCTCTACTCCTCCTGCTTCGACGCCAACGGCGGTGTCTTCGAGACCCTGCTCGGCCCGGAGGACGCCGTCATCTCCGACGCCCTCAACCACGCCAGCATCATCGACGGCATCCGGCTCTCCAAGGCCCGCCGACTGCGCTACGCCAACCGCGACCTCGCCGAGCTGGAGACCCGGCTCAAGGAGACGCAGGACGCCCGGCGTCGGCTGATCGTCACGGACGGCGTCTTCTCCATGGACGGGTACGTCGCCCCGCTCGACGAGATCTGCGACCTCGCCGACCGCTACGACGCGCTGGTCATGGTCGACGACTCGCACGCCGTGGGCTTCGTCGGCCCCGGTGGCCGCGGCACGCCCGAGCTGCACGGCGTGCTGGACCGCGTCGACATCCTCACCGGCACGCTCGGCAAGGCGCTCGGCGGCGCCTCCGGCGGCTATGTCGCCGCGCGCGCCGAGATCGTCGCGCTGCTGCGCCAGCGCTCCCGGCCGTATCTCTTCTCCAACTCCCTCGCCCCGGTGATCGCCGCCGCCTCCGTCAAGGTGCTCGACCTGCTGGAGAGCGCGGACGGGCTGCGGGAGCGGCTGAACGCCAACACCCGGCTCTTCCGCGCGAAGATGACCGAGGCCGGTTTCGAGGTACTGCCCGGCGACCACGCCATCGCCCCGGTCATGATCGGCGACGCCGCGGCGGCCGGCCGGATGGCGGAGCTGCTGCTGGAGCGCGGCGTGTACGTGATCGGCTTCTCGTACCCCGTGGTGCCGATGGACCGTGCCAGGATCAGGGTGCAGCTCTCCGCCGCGCACTCCACCGAGGACGTGGAGCGGGCGGTCCGCGCGTTCGTGGACGCGCGGGAGGCCATGGAGAACGAGACGGGGAACGAAGCGGAGAACGAGACGGGGAACAAGGACTGACGGTGCCTGGGCGACCTGGCAGGATGGCGCGGGTGATCGACCCCCGCCGGCTGCGCGTCCTGCGGGCCGTCGCGGAGCACCGTACGGTGACCGCCGCGGCCGCCGCCCTCTACCTCACCCCCTCGGCCGTCTCCCAGCAGCTCGCCGCGCTGGAGCAGGAGACCGGCCACGCCCTGCTGACCCGCAGCGGCCGGGGCGTGCGGCTGACCGCCGCCGGGGACATCCTGCTCGCCCACGCCCATCAGGTCCTCGCGCAGCTCGAACGCGCCGAGGCGGAACTGGCCGCGTACGCGGGCGGCACGGCCGGGGAGGTCACGGTCGCCGCGTTCGCCACCGGCATCGCGGAGGTGCTCGCCCCGGCGCTGCGGCAGCTCGCCGGGGCCCATCCCGACATCCGGGTCCGGGTACGGGACGCCGAGGGCGACGAGAGCCTGCCGCTGGTGCTCGACGGGGAGGCGGACGTCGCCGTGGCGGTCGAGTACCGGGGCGCCCCGCGCGAGGACGATCTGCGGCTCTCGCGCGTGGCGCTGTACGCGGAGCCCTTCGACGCGGTGCTCCCCGCCGCGCATCCGCTGAGCCTCGGCGCGGAGGTCACCCTCGAAGGTCTCGCCGACAGCGACTGGATCGGCCCCTACCCGGGCAACCCCTGCCACGACGTCATACAGCTCGCCTGCGAACTGGCCGGCTTCCAGCCCCGTCTGGCGCACTCCTCGGACGACTTCCGCGCGGTGGTCGCGCTCGCGGGCGCGGGCGCCGGGGTCGCGCTGGTGCCGCGCTCGGCGCTGCGCGGCATGGAGCTGAAGGGCACGGTCGTACGCCCCGTGGTGGGACCGGCCGCGACGCGCCGCGTCTTCGCCGCCGTACGCCGGGGAGCGGAGGAGCATCCGCTGATCCGGCCGGTGCTGGCGGCGCTGTCGCTGGCGGCGGCCGGGGTGGCGACGGGGTGAGGGGCGGTCGGCTCGCGGGGGTTCAGCCGAGCAGGATCAGCAGGAGCACCAGGACGGTCAGGGCGCCCGCCGTGGCCCCCGACGCGCGCAGCAGCAACAGCCGGGACGGTACGCGGGTGACGGTGAGGCCACGCTCACCGGGGAGTACGTAGAAGACCCAGTTCGGCTGGTTCAGCAGCTTCAGCCGGGTCAGGCGCAGGCTCCGGACGCTCACCTCGCGCGCGATCTCCCGGGGCTCGCGGGCGAGATGGCCTTCGAGGGAGCGGCGGTGGATCCGGTCGACGCCTTCCGGCACGGCGAACGGGTCGCTCCCGGCGGTGGTCAGTTCGGTCCAGCCGGCCGTGCGCGCGTCCAGCCGGTGACGGACCGCGCGGGGCCAGCTCTGCTTCGGCAGCGTCAGGGTGCGGACGGACGGCCTGCGCCGGACGACCCCCCGGACCCAGCGCACGAGGCTGCCCTTGCCGCCGCACTGCGCGTGGTCGATACGGCGGGAGCCGTCGCACTCCTCGCAGCGTACGACGTTGCTGCCGCCGCATGTGGCGCAGGTGACGACGCCCCGGCCCGCGCAGCCGGCGCAGGCCGCGTCCTTGTTGCGGCAGCGGGCGCAGGTGGTCCTGGGCGGTGCCTCGCTCCGTTCGCTCCGGCGGGGCCGCGCCGCGGTGTCCGCGGGGGACTTCCCGCCCGCCGGAGGCTTCCCACCCGTCGCGGACTTTCCACCCGTTGCTGGCTTCCCGCCCGTCGCGGGCCTCCCGGTGCCCGCGCGCCGTGCGGGGCTCTCGCGGCGCGGCGGGTCCGGACAGTGCAGGCACGAGCCGACCCCCAGGCAGTCCGGGCAGATGACCGTCTCCGGATCGGGGCACGGTCGCCTGCCCCTGCCCTGGCAGCCGGGGCAGGTGATGCGGCCGTTGTCGCAGCTGCAGATGATCTCCTTGTCGGAGCCCTCGCGCACCAGCTCCAGCGTCAGCGTCTCGTGGGCGTCCGCCGGCGGCGCGAGGACATAGCTCCGCACATCGTCCTGGTAGCGGGGGCGGTCGGACAGATCGAGCGGTCCGTGGTGCTCGGCGTCCTCCTGCTCGCGGGTCTCGACGCACCGGACGGTCCGGACGCGCAGCAGCTGGTGACGGTCGATCTTCCGGACGCGCTCGGCCAGTTCGCGGTGCGGATGGCGCGTCCGGCGGTTGCCGCCGCCGTACGCGAGGACGGCTTCGAGGAGCGCTTCCTCGGACGGTTCCCCGGCGGAGCGCGGCGGCTCGGCGCCGGCCGCCGCCTTCTCGTACGGCCCTTCCCCGGACGGTGCGTCGGACATGGCCGGTCCCCCTCCCCGACGCGGGCCACGCCCGCACAGACCGCAGCGTAGAGGGGCGGCCGAGGCCCCCTCAAGGGGCGTGCGGGGGCGCTCGTCGGCGCGCACCGGGGCGTGGCGTGCCTGCCGTACGCAGGTGGGACGGGGCATGTCGGACGGGGGCGGGACACGGGCCTCTCCCGACGGGCCCTCAGGACAGCAGGCTCGACGCCGCCTTGTCCAGCACCGCTCCCACCCGCTCCCAGGTCTCCATGTCCCGCTCCACCGGCTCCAGTTCGGTCCCCCCGCCGGAGGTCCAGGAGGTCGCGACCGCCACCGGGTCCTCGCCCGTCGCCGCGCCCGCCGCCAGCGCCGCGGCGCCGAGCGCGACGAGTTCGCCGTCGGCCGGCACGATCAGCGGCCGGCCCGAGAGGCGCCGTACGGTCTCCACCCACATCCGGCCCTGCGCGCCGCCGCCGACCAGCCGCATCGGGCGGCCCGCCACCGCCGGGTCCGCCGGATCGAGCCCGCACGCGCGCAGCACCTCGTCCAGCGCGCGCAGCACCGTGACGGCCGCGCCCTCGTACGCGGCGCCCAGGAGCTGCTGCGGCGTGGTGTCGTGGCGGATCCCGGTCAGCAGCCCCGACGCGTTCGGCAGGTCCGGGGTGCGCTCCCCGTCGAGGTACGGCAGGACGACGGCCTCGCCGCCCGGCACCGCGTCCTCCCGGTCGAGCCGGAACAGCGCGGCCATCTTGTCCACGGCCAGGGTGCAGTTGAGGGTGCAGGCCAGCGGCAGATACGTGCCGTCGGCCGCGGCGAACCCCGCGAGCGCGGGGGAGGCGGGGCGGGTGCGGGTGGCGGCGAAGACCGTGCCCGAGGTGCCCAGGGAGAGCACCGGGTGGTCGAGCAGGCCCGCGCCCCCGAGGCCCAGACCGACGGCCGCGCTCATGTTGTCGCCGGTACCCGCGGCGACCGCGACCCCGGCGGGCAGGCCGAGTTCGGCCGCCGCCCCGGCCGTCAGCGAGCCGACCCGGGTGGCCCCGGTGGGCGCGACGGCGGGCAGCAGGGCGGGATCGAGACCGAGCAGCGCCAGCAGCTCCTCGTCGTACCCGCCGGTGGCCGTCGAGTACCAGCAGGTCCCCGAGGCGTCGCCCGGATCCGTCGCCGCGGTCCCCGAGAGGCGCTCGGTGAGGAAGTCGTGGGGGAGCCTGACGGCCGCGGCGGCCCGGGCGACCGCGGCGTCGTTCTCCCGCAGCCACTGCCACTTCGAGGCCGTCATCGAGGCCACCGGCACCGAGCCCGTACGCGCCGTCCAGGCGTCCGGGCCGCCCAGCGTCTCGGTGAGCGCGGCGGCCTGCGGGGCCGAGCGGGTGTCGTTCCACAGCAGCGCCGGGCGCAGCGGCCGGCCCCCGCGGTCCAGCACCACCAGGCCGTGCTGCTGTCCCGCGACCGCGATCCCGGTCACGGCCGCCGGGTCCGTACCGGACTCCTTCAGCCCGGCCGCGACCGCCTCGCGCAGTGCGTCCCACCACACCTCGGGGTCGCTCTCGCGCGCCCCGCCCTCGCCGGTCACCCGGTGCGGGGCGCGGCCCACGGCGAGCAGCCGGCCGGTGGCGGCGTCGGTGAAGGCCGCTTTCGTGGACTGGGTGGAGCTGTCCACGCCGATCACGACCGGGCTCTGCGACATGGGCGTACCTCTTCCGAGCAGCGGTTTTGGACGTCGGGAGAACAAATTACGCGATGGCGCCGCGCACGGGAACCGTCCCGCCGATCACCGCCTCCGACGGGGAGTCGGCCGGGTTGGGGCGTGGGGGTTCTCCGCGCGGCGACCGGCATGCATTATTAGTCATGTCAGGAAACAAAAAGGTTACGGCGCGCGCCGGACCTGAGGTATCGAAGGCGGCCAGAGCATGACGGAACGCTTCACCCCCACCCCCGAGGACAAGTTCAGCTTCGGCCTCTGGACGGTGGGCTGGCAGGGCAGGGACCCGTTCGGGGAGGCGACGCGCCCGGCCCTCGACCCCGTCGAGTCGGTCCAGCGCCTGGCCGATCTCGGCGCGTACGGCGTGACGTTCCACGACGACGACCTGATCCCGTTCGGCTCTTCCGAGACGAAGCGCGAGGCGCACGTCAAGCGCTTCCGGCAGGCGCTGGACGCCACCGGGATCGTGACCTCCATGGTCACCACCAACCTCTTCACCCACCCCGTCTTCAAGGACGGCGCCTTCACCGCGAACGACCGCGACGTCCGCCGCTACGCGCTGCGCAAGACCCTGCGCAACATCGACCTCGCCGCCGAGCTGGGGGCCAGGACCTTCGTGGCCTGGGGCGGCCGTGAGGGCGCCGAGTCGGGCGGCGCCAAGGACGTACGGGCCGCGCTCGACCGGATGAAGGAGGCCTTCGACCTGTTCGGCGCGTACGTCACGGAGCAGGGCTACGACCTGCGCTTCGCCATCGAGCCCAAGCCGAACGAGCCGCGCGGCGACATCCTGCTGCCCACCGTCGGCCACGCCCTGGCCTTCATCGAACAGCTGGAGCGCCCCGAGCTGTTCGGGGTGAACCCGGAGGTCGGCCACGAGCAGATGGCGGGGCTGAACTTCCCGCACTCCATCGCCCAGGCGCTGTGGGCGGACAAGCTCTACCACATCGACCTCAACGGCCAGAACGGCATCAAGTACGACCAGGACCTGCGCTTCGGCGCCGGTGATGTGCGAGCCGCCTTCTGGCTGGTGGACCTGCTGGAGAGCGCGGGCTGGGACGGCACCCGGCACTTCGACTTCAAGCCGCCGCGCACCGAGGACTTCGACGGGGTCTGGGCCTCCGCCGCGGGCTGCATGCGCAACTACCTGATCCTCAAGGAGCGCGCCTCCGCCTTCCGCGCCGACCCGCTGGTCCAGGAGGCGCTGCGCGCCTCGCGCGTGGACGAACTGGCGCAGCCGTCGGCCGCCGACGGGGTGGCCGGACTGCTGGCGGACCGCGCCGCGTACGAGGAGTTCGACGTCGATGCGGCCGCGGCGCGCGGGATGGCGTTCGAGCACCTGGACCAGCTCGCCATGGACCACCTGCTCGGGGCGCGCTGACCCGAGGGACCGATGCGCGCGGACCCGGAGGACCAGGGTCCGCGGACCCGGAGGACGACCGGGTCGCGCGGACGCCGGGCGGATCCCCGCGGGGACCGTCCGGCGTCAGCCGTGCCCGGGGTCGTTGATGGCCCCGTCGGCCCCGTCGGTCTCGTGGGCCCCGTCGGTTCCGTGGGGCGTTCGCGGTGCCCGGCCCGCGTCGGCCGCCCCGGCCGTCCCGCCCGCCCCGGCCGTCCCGCCCTGCCCCGTGCCGCCCGGCCGGTCGCGCCGTACGTACGCCACCGGGTCGGCCAGGACCTCCCGTACCACCAGGGCCGCCCCGCCGCGCGCCGCGTCGCCCGCCGAGGAGGACGCGCGCAGCCGTCCGCTGCCGGGCGGCCACAGGCCCGACACCACGCGGGCCGTCAGTTCCCGGTCCGCCGCGGGGGAGAGCCAGGGCATCAGCTCGCGGTAGATCCCGCCGAGCACGACCGCGTCCGGGTCGACGAGGTTCACCGCGCCCGACAGCACCCGGCCGAGCATCGTGCCGGCCCGCTCGACCGCCGCCACGGCCGTCGCGTCGCCGTGGCGCGCCCGGCGCTCCAGCTCCGCCACGCCCGGCACCCCGGCGTCCTCGTCGATGCCCGCGGCCCGCAGCAGCGCCGACTGGCCCGCGTACTGCTCCAGGCACCCCCGGGCGCCGCACCGGCACAGCGGTCCGTCCGCGTCGGCCACCACATGGCCGATCTCCCCGGCGAACCCGTGCGCCCCGCGCAGCAGTTCACCGTCGAGCACCAGGGCGCCGCCGACACCGATCTCGCCGGTCAGGTAGAGGAACGTACGGAGCGGTCCGGGGCCGCCGAACCACAGCTCGGCCAGCGCCGCCAGATTGGCCTCGTTCTCCGAACTCACCGGCAGCCCGGGCGCCGTGGGGCGCAGCCCGGCCAGGGCGCGCGCGAACAGCGCCCGCGCCGGCACCCGGTTCCAGCCGAGGTTCGGCGCCTGGCGCACCGTGCCCCCCGACACCAGCCCCGGCAGGGCGAGTTGGACGCCGACGGGGTGCAACTCCTGCTCGGCCGCGGATTCCAGGGTGCGCGCGGCTATCCGCGCGCCGCGGGCCAGCACCTCGGCGGGCTCCGTGCCCCGGTTGTCGAGGTGCTCGGTCAGCCGTACCCGGTCGGTGCCGGACAGATCGACCACGCACACCGACACATAGTCGATATTGATCTCCACGCCGATGCCGGCGGGTCCCGAACGCGTCACCTTCAGTACGGTGCCAGGCCGCCCCGCCTGTCCGCTGAAGGTTTTGCCGGATTCGGAGAGGAATCCGTTCTCCAGCAACTGCTCGACGAGTGAGGAGACCGCCGCCCGGGTCAGCCCCACCCGCGCCGCCACCCCCGCCCGGGTCGTCTCGCCCTCGTCCCGTACCGCCCTCAGCACAAGGCTCAGATTGTGCCGGCGAACCGATTCTTTGTCGGCTTTGGGCCCGAGTGGGGTGTGATTGCTGTTCATCTCGCCGACGAGCCTATGTGATCGGAATCGGCCGGAACGGGTCACCGGACAAGCGGTATGGCTCATTCCGGTCGACGGTGCGATTAATTAGTAATTAATCTTGACGATTTTCCGGTCTCCCGGCACGCTGGGGCGGCCGAAAGAGGAGCAGCCACGTGACCACGCACGCGCCCGACACCCCGCACGAGCCCGACACCACGAGCGAGCCCGACCGTACCCCGTCCGGCCGGTGGATCCTGCGGACGGAGCACACGGTCTACGCCGTCGCGCTCGCCCCGGAGGGACAGTGGGCCGAGCTGGCGGCCTGGGGGCCGCACGGCGTCGAGAGCGGCCCCTCGCCGCTCGACTGGTCGCGCCGTACGCACTTCGTCACCCCGGCCGACCTGGCGCCCGCCGAGTACATCCCGTCCGGGCTGCGGCCGTTCACCGGCGCCGACCTGATCGCCCAGCGCCCCGGCGAGGACCGCGGCGTGTGGTGGCGCTTCACCGGGGCCGCCCAGGACGGGGACCGGGCGCTGCGGCTCGGCTTCGCGGACGAGACCCTGGGGCTGGCGGTGACGCTCCACTACGAGAGCGTCCCCGGCACGGACGTCATCCTGCGCTGGGCCGAACTGGTCTGCACCGGCGAGGACGAGCTGCGCCTGGAGCGCTTCGACTCCGCCGCCGTGAACATCCCCGTGACGGGCGGCGCCCGGCTCACCTTCCTCACCGGCCAGTGGGCCCAGGAGTTCCAGCGCACCCAGCTCGAACTGACCCGCGGCCGCTTCGAGATGGGCAGCACCCAGGCCGTCCCCGGCCACGCGTACGCGCCCTGGCTCGCCGTCCAGGACGCCGCACTGCCCGACGGGACCACCGGCGTCCCCACGTACGGCGTGGCCCTGGAGTGGCCGGGGAACTGGCACATCACCACCGACGCCGAGCCCGGCGGCGCGGTCCGCGTCCGCGCCGGACGGCTGCCCCACGAGGGCGCGGTACGGCTCGCCCCCGGCGCCTCCCTCACCACCCCGAAGCTCGCCTGCGCCTTCAGCCCGGACGGCCTCGACGGCCTAGCCCGGGTCTGGCACCGCTACGAGCGCGGGCTCACCGGCGAGCGGATGCACCGCACCCGCAAGGTCCTCTACAACTCGTGGGAGGCCACCGGGTTCGACGTCGACGCCGAGAGCCAGCTCCAACTGGCCCGGATCGCCGCGGACATGGGCGCCGAGCTCTTCGTCGTCGACGACGGCTGGTTCCCCGGCCGGGCCGACGACACCGGCGGCCTCGGCGACTGGCACCCCGACCCGGTGTCCTTCCCCGCCGGGTTCGACGACTTCGTCGGACAGGTCCGCGCCCTCGGGATGGACTTCGGCCTCTGGGTGGAGCCCGAGTGCGTCAGCCCCCGGTCCGAGCTGTACGCCCGGCACCCCGAGTGGGTCTACCGGGTCGAGGGCCGGCCCGCCCGGCTCGTCCGCAACCAGCTCCTGCTCGACCTCGGCCGCGCGGACGTCCAGGAGTTCGTGCTCGCCACCTTCGACCGGCTCCTCGGCGACCACGCGATCAGCTACCTCAAGTGGGACATGAACCGCCCGCCGACCGAACGCGGCCGGCCGGGCGCCGGCCCCGCCGAGCACCTCGACCTCGACGCCGCGCACGTCGCCGGCTATCTGCGCGTCCTCGACCACCTCCGCGCCCGCCACCCGCACGTCACCGTGGAGGGCTGCTCGGCGGGCGGCGGCCGGATCGAGCACGCCACCCTCGCCCGTACGGACGTGGTGTGGCCCAGCGACAACACCGCCCCGCTCGACCGGCTCGCCATCCAGTACGGCTATCTGCACGCCCACGCCCCGCACACCATGAGCTCCTGGGTCACCGACTCGCCCGGCCTCTTCGACCCGCGCCCCCGCTCGCTCGGCTTCCGCTTCGTCAACGCGAGCGCCGGTGTCCTCGGGATCGGCGCCGACATCCGCACCTGGAGCGCGGAGCGGCGCGCCGAGGCCGCCCGCTGGGTCGCCCGCTACAAGGAGGTCCGCGAGGTCGTCCACCACGGCGAGGCACGGCTGCTGAACACCCCCGCCGACGCCACCTGCGGGGTCCAGTACGAGGAGCCCGGCGGCGGCCGGATCGTCGTCACCGCCCTCAGCACCGGCCGGCTCGACGGGGCGCCGCTGGTCCCCGGCCGCCCGGCCAGGCTCCGGCTGCGCGGCGTGGACCCGGCGGCCCGGTACACCGACGCCGCGTCGGGCGAGACGTACAGCGGGGCCCATCTGACGCACTACGGGCTGCCGTTCGCGTGGAGCGCGGAGTACGACGCCGAACTCGTCGTGCTGGTACGGCAGTAGGCGGCCGGGAGGCACCGGGCACCCGACACCAGGTCGTAACCTCGGTGCTCAGTCAACCGCGCACGTCCTCGAAGGCCAAGGAGTCGTACCGTCCCATGCGTCCCATGAACGGAACCGCCCGCTTCACCGACCGGGTCGCCGTCGTCACCGGCGCCGCCTCGGGCATCGGCGCCGCCACGGCGGAGCGCCTCGCCGCCGAGGGCGCCTCGGTGGTGATCGCCGACACCGACGCGGAGCGCGGCGTGCCCACCGCCGCCCGGATCCGCGAGGACGGCGGGCGGGCCGCGTTCGTCCTGGCGGACGTCTCCGAGGAGGACGGCTGGGACCGTATCGTCACCGCCGCCCACACCTTCGGCCCGGTGGACGTCCTGGTCTCCAACGCGTACACCGTGGAGGTCGCCCCGGCGCACGAGACGACCCTCGCCTCCTGGGAACGGCAGCTCGCCGTCAACCTCACCGGCGGATTCCTCGGCTTCAAGGCCGTCCTGCCCGACCTGCGTGCCCGGCACGGCGCCGTGGTGCTCACCTCGTCCGTCCACGCGCACCACGGCATCCCGGGCCACCCCGCCTACGCCGCCGCCAAGGGCGCCCTGCTCTCGCTCTGCGCCCAACTCGCCGTGGAGTACGGTCCTGAGGTACGGGTCAACGCGGTCCTGCCGGGGCCGATCCGCACCGCCGCCTGGGACCGGATCCCGGAGGAGGAGCGGGCGCGCAGCGTCGCCGGGACCGCCGCGCGCCGCTTCGGCACCCCGGCGGAGGCCGCCGCGGCCATCGCCTTCCTCGCGGCCCCCGAGGCCTCGTACATCACCGGGGCGAGCCTCGTCGTGGACGGCGGCTGGAGCGTCGTGAAGGCATCCGCCTGAGTCATGAAGGCATCCGCCTGAGGAGAGAGGCTGAACCGTATATGGCGCCCTACGCACGCCGCGGAGTGCACGGCCGGACGGTGGAGACGCTGGCGCGCCGGGTGCTCGGCGGAGAGATCCCCGAGGGCGCCACGCTCGATCTCGCGGCGCTGCGGCGGGAGTTGGACGTCAGTCTGACCGCCCTGCGCGAGTCGCTGAAGGTGCTCGCGGCCAAGGGCATGGTCGACGCCCGGCAGAAACGCGGCACCTTCGTCCGGCCCCGCGCCGACTGGCACCTGCTCGACGCGGACGTGCTGCGCTGGCGGCTCGCGGCCGGCGCCGGCACACCGGCCGACCTCGCCCTGCTGCGCGACCTGGGCGAGGTCCGGGTCATCGTCGAGCCGGCCGCGGCGCGGCTGGCCGCCGAGCGCCGTACGGAAGCCGACCTCGCCGTGCTGGAGACCGCGCTCGCCGCGATGGCGGCGAGCCCCGGCGGCGCGGGCGACCCCGAGGGCCCGGCCCGCGCCGTCGCGGCCGACCTGGCGTTCCACCGGGGGCTCCTCGCGGCCGCCCACAACGAGCTGCTGGAGCGGATGGAGGTGGTCATCGAGCCGGGTCTCGCCCACCGCGACACGATCGTGCACAGCTCCCCGCACCCCGTCGACCCGGTGCCCAGCCACCGGGCCGTCCTCGACGCCGTACGGGCGCGGGACCGGGACGCGGCCGAGCGGGCGATGCGCGCCCTCCTCGACCAGTCGGTACGGGACCTGGACCGGGTGGGCCGCGCCCCGGACGGCGGCACGCGCTGAGGGAGCTTCGGGTGGCGGCCCGAGGCGTCCCGGCCCGTCGGCCCCGGCTCCCGGCGCTACCCGCGCTGCCGCGCCGGGCGCTGCGCGGGCACCGTACCCGTACCCCTACCCGTACCCGTTGCTGTTCCGCCGGTTCCCGGGAACGATCCGGTGCCGTCGTCGGCCCAGGCCGGGGCCGTCCCGCTGAGCTGGCAGACCATCAGGTAGAAGGGGATCGGCGGCGTGTACGGCGTGGCCGACTGCGGCCAGTGGATCAGCTTGGGGTGGCGCGCGGGCACCGTCGTACCGGCGACGTACCGCGCCGGGGACGGCCAGGTCAGATCGAGGTCGGAGCCCGCCGGGACGATCCACCACCACCAGTCGGCGTCCGCGAAGACACAGCCCGTCCTCGGCAGCCGGGCCATCAGCCGGAATCCGTGCTCCGCCGGCACGCCCACCGCGTCGCACCCCAGGACGGCCGGCAGGGTGGCCGGCAGGGGCAGCTCGGTCCCGCGCGGGGTGTCGTCACGCAGGCCGCGGGCCAGCCGCTGGAACGCCGTCCTCAGCACGGCGGCTCCGTTCCCCGCGGTGCCACCGCTCCGCGCGGCAGCTCGGCCCCGTACGGGCGTTGCGCGGCGCCCGGCAGGGGCAGACCGGCGCCGTGCGGGGCCGTCGCCGGGTGCGGCAGTTCGGCCCACACGACACGCCCGGGACCGTAACCCGATGTGTCGTGGGCTCCCCAGCCGCTGCACATCGAGTCGACGAGGAAGAGGCCACGCCCGCCCTCGCCCTCCGTCTCCCCTTCGGCCGTGCGGTGGAGCTGGGGCCCCGTCGGCCCGTATCCCTGGTCCTCCACCGCTATCCGCAGACGTCCGCCGCCTTCGCGTATCTCGCAGATGACGCGGTTTCCCGCGGCGTGCACGATCGCGTTGGTCACGAGTTCGGAGACGACGAGGACCGCGGTGTCGCGGATCTCCTCGTCCAGGCCCCAGAGGTCCAGGCGGTCCCGCGTGAGCTGTCTGGCGCGTCCGACGGACTCCGCGTGGGCCGGCAACTGGAACCCGTAGCGGCGGACGGCGTTGCCAGGGCACAGGGCTTTGAGCTGGGGGGTGAGCGCGTTACCAGGTGCCACGACCGATTCCTAACGGTGGGGGAGCAGCGGATGCGAGCAAGACCTCTCCCATGGCAGAGCGCGACAACCGCGTGAACTGGTTCACCGCATCACTCTCCACCCGCCGAGGACACTTGGCAAGTGGCACTCTGAAAAATTCAGAGTGGCATGTTCTTCGCCGGGGCGGCGTGGCAGACTGCTGGTAACCGTGCGTGGGAAGGACCCAAAAAGTGAGCGAACCGCGGTCCGCCCCGACCGTGGGCCAGGTCGTACTCGGCAGACGCTTGCAGGATCTGCGCGAGCGCCGTGGCCTGAGACGGGAGGAGGCCGCCAAGCTCCTGCGGGTGGCTCCGGCCACGATCCGCCGGATGGAGACGGCCGAAGTCGCGCTCAAGATTCCTTACGTACAGTTACTGCTCAGGGCGTACGGCGTGCCCGAGGAGGAGGCGGACGCCTTCGTCGAACTGACGGAGGAGGCGAACAAGCCCGGCTGGTGGCAGCGGTTCCACGACATCCTGCCGGACTGGTTCAGCATGTACGTCTCCCTGGAAGGCGCGGCGGCCCTCCTGAGGGCGTACGAGCCGCATTTCGTGCCAGGGCTGCTCCAGACCGAGGAGTACGCCCGTGCGGTCATGCACGCGGGGGCCGTGGGACAGGCCCAGCCGGAGGAGATCGAACGCCATGTGGCGCTCCGCATGGAAAGACAGTCGCTCCTGACGCGTGCCGACGCACCCAGATTCTGGGTGATCATGGACGAGACCGTGCTGAGACGCCCGGTCGGGGAGGACCCGCAGGTCATGCGGGCACAGATCGACAGGCTTCTCGAAGCCTCCGAGCTGACCAACGTGACCATCCAGATCGCGGAGTTCTCCAGTGGACATCACCCGGGTACCTACGGGCCGTTCGTCCTCTTCCGCTTTGCCGTACCTGAGCTGCCCGACATGGTTTACAGCGAGTACCTGACCGGTGCCGTCTACCTTGACGCACGTCCAGAAGTGGCCACCCACCTTGAGGTCATGGACCGGATGGCGGCCCAGGCCGCAACTGCACAACGCACGAAGGAGATCCTCAAGGATGTCCGCAAGGAGCTGTGAATGGACCCCATATACAACGGCATGCCCGCCGCCGACCTCGGCACGGAAGGCTGGCACAAGCCGTGGAGTGGCGGCAACGGCGGCAACTGCGTCGAGGCCATGAAGCTGGCCGACGGCAGGGTCGCCGTGCGCCAGTCCGCCGACCCCGGCGGGCCGGCGCTGATCTACACCATGAGTGAGATCGCCGCTTTCATCCAGGGCGCCAAGTCGGGACAGGCGGACTTCCTGCTCACCTGATCCGCCCCGGTACCGGGAGAGGCACGGGGGCGGTACGCAAGCTGTAACTGAATCACGGGGAACGCGGCGTCGCAGCACTTTCAGGTGCGCTGCGGCGCCGCGCCGTGCGTTGTGCGGCTGGAGGGCCGTACGGCTGTGCCCCGCCGGTCAGGCGCCCACCCTGCGCTTGTTCCAGACGTCGAAGCCCACCGCGGCCAGCAGCACCAGCCCCTTGATGACCTGCTGGTAGTCGGTGCCGATGCCGACCAGCGACATCCCGTTGTTCAGCACGCCCAGCACCAGACCGCCGATGATCGCGCCGAAGACCGTGCCGACCCCGCCGCTCATCGACGCGCCGCCGATGAACGCCGCGGCGATGGCCTCCAGTTCGAAGTTGATACCGGCCTGCGGCACACCCGCGTTGAGCCGCGCCGCGTAGACGACACCGGCGAGCGCCGCCAGGACGCCCATGTTGACGAAGACCAGGAAGGTGACCCGCTTGTCCTTGACGCCGGACAGCTTCGCCGCCGCCTGGTTGCCGCCGAGCGCGTACACGTGGCGCCCGACGACGGCGTTGCGCATGACGTAGCCGAAGCCGATCAGCAGCGCCGCCAGCAGCAGCAGGACGACCGGCACACCCCGGTAGCTGGCCAGCGTCATCGTGAAGGCCAGCACCGCGGCCGCCAGCGCCACGCACTTGACGACGAACAGGTTGAGCGGCAGGACCTCCAGGTCGTACGCCTGCTGCCGGCGCCGGTCGCGGAACTCCTGGAAGAGCGCGAACGCCAGCAGCGCGAGCCCCAGCAGCAGCGTCAGGTTGTGGTAGTTGGTGGAGGGGCCGATCTCCGGGAGGTAGCCGGTCGAGATCTTCTGGAAGCCCTCCGGGAACGGGCCGAGCGAGCGCGACCCCAGGAAGATCTGCGTGGCCCCGCGGAAGATCAGCATCCCGGCGAGGGTGACGATGAACGACGGGATGCCGACGTACGCGATCCAGAAGCCCTGCCAGGCCCCGGCGACCGCGCCGATCAGCAGCCCCAGGATCAGCGCGGGGACCCAGGGCATGTCGTGTTCGACCATCATCACCGCGCAGGCCGCGGAGACGAACGCGGCGAGCGAGCCGACCGACAGGTCGATATGGCCCGCGATGATCACGATCATCATGCCGATGGCCAGGACCAGGATGTAGCTGTTCTGGAGGACCAGGTTGGTGACGTTGTTCGGCTTGAGGAGGACGCCGTCCGTCCATATCTGGAACAGGACGACGATCAGGCCCAGCGCGACGAGCATGCCGTACTGCCGCATGTTGCGGCGCGCGGCCTCCATGAGCAGCGCCCCCGTGGAGGAGCGCCCGGACGGAGGTGCCGGTGGGGCGCCCTTCGGTGTGTCGCCCTTCGGCGTGTCGGTGGTGACGGGACCCATGGCGACTACCTCGTGTTCTTGGTCATGTGGCGCATCAGTACTTCCTGGGTCGCTTCCGCCCGCGGGATCTCACCGGTGAGCCGGCCGGCCGCCATCGTGTAGATGCGGTCGCACATGCCGAGCAGTTCGGGGAGTTCCGAGGAGATGAAGACGACCGCCTTGCCCTCCGCGGCGAGCTGGTCGATGACGGTGTAGATCTCGTACTTGGCGCCGACGTCGATCCCGCGGGTGGGCTCGTCGAGGATCAGCACATCGGGACCCGCGAAGATCCATTTGCTGAGCACGACCTTCTGCTGGTTGCCGCCGGAGAGCCGTCCGACCTGCTCGAACACCGTCGGCGTCTTGATGTTCATGCTCTTGCGGTACGACTCGGCGACCCGGCTCTCCTCGTGCTCGTCGACGATCCCGCGCCTGGCCACCCGGGACAGCGCGCCCAGGGTGATGTTGCGGCCGACGGTGTCGATGAGGTTGAGCCCGTACTGCTTGCGGTCCTCGGTGACGTACGCGATCCCGTGGCCGACGGCCTCCGGCACCGTCCTGGTCCGGATCTCCGTGCCGTCCTTGAGGACCGTCCCGCTGATGTTGCGGCCGTAACTGCGGCCGAACACGCTCATCGCCAGCTCGGTGCGGCCGGCGCCCATCAGCCCCGCGATCCCGACGATCTCGCCCCTGCGGACCTCGACGGAGACCCCGTCCACGACCTTGCGCTGCTGGTCGATGGGGTGGTGCACGGTCCAGTCCCGCACCTCCAGCGCGGGCCGGGCCGCCGGATCGCCCTCGTACGGGGTGCGTTCGGGGAAGCGGTGGTCGAGATCGCGGCCGACCATGCCCCGGATGATCCGGTCCTCGGTGGTCGACTCCGCGCGCACGTCGAGCGTCTCGATGGTCCTGCCGTCCCGCAGGATGGTGACGGAGTCCGCCACCTCCGAGATCTCGTTCAGCTTGTGCGAGATGATGATCGAGGTGATGCCCTGATCCCTCAACTCCTTGATGAGCCGCAGGAGCTGGGCGCTGTCGCTGTCGTTGAGCGCGGCCGTCGGCTCGTCCAGGATCAGCAGCTTGACCCGCTTGGCGAGCGCCTTGGCGATCTCCACGAGCTGCTGTTTGCCCACGCCGATGTCGGCGACCCGGGTCCCGGGATGCTCGTCCAGACCCACCCGCTTGAGCAGCTCGGCGGCGTGCCGGAGCGTGTCGTTCCAGCTGATGAAGCCCCGGTTGGCGTGCTCGTTGCCCAGGAAGATGTTCTCGGCGATCGACAGATAGGGGATGAGGGCGAGTTCCTGGTGGATGATGACGATGCCCTGGGCCTCGCTGGCCCGGATGTCCTTGAAGGCGCAGGCGGCGCCCTCGAAGAGGATCTCGCCCTCGTAACTCCCGTGCGGGTGGACCCCGCTGAGCACCTTCATCAGGGTCGACTTGCCGGCCCCGTTCTCGCCGCAGATCGCGTGCACTTCACCCGGGGCCACGGTCAGGGTGACATCGGAGAGTGCCTTGACCCCGGGGAAGGTCTTGACGATGGAACGCATCTCCAGGACGGGGGCCGCCGCACCGGCGGCCCCCGTCGTACCTACTGGAAGGGTCACTTCAGGTCCTCAGCCTTGAGGTAGCCGGAGTCCACCAGTTCCTTCTGGTAGTTGGACTTGTCGACGCCGACGGGCGTCAGCAGGAACGCCGGGACGACCTTGGCCTTGTTGTTGTACGACTTCTCGTCGTTGACCTCGACCTTCTTGTCGTTCAGCATCGCGTCCGTCATCTGGGCGGCGGTCTTGGCCAGCAGGCGGATGTCCTTGTAGACGGTCATGGTCTGCCGGCCGGCGATGATCGACTTCACCGAGGCGACCTCGGCGTCCTGTCCGGTGACCAGCGGATACGGCTTCGCCTTCGTCCCGTAGCCGTCGGACCTGAGCGACGACAGGATGCCGATGGAGATCCCGTCGTACGGCGAGAGGACCGCGTCCACGTTCTCCGAGCCGTACGCCCTGGTGAGTAGGTCGTCCATGCGCTTCTGGGCGGTGCCGCCGTCCCAGCGCAGGGTGGTGACCTGGTTCAGCTTGGTCTGCCCGCTGCGGACGACGAGCTGCTTGTCGTCGAGGAACGGCTTGAGGGTCTTCATCGCGCCGTTGAAGAAGTACTGGGTGTTGTTGTCGTCGGGGGAGCCGGCGAACAGCTCGATGTTGAACGGGCCCTCCTTGCCGCCCTCCTTCAGCCCCAGCTTCTCGATCAGGTAGGTGGCCTGGAGGACACCGACCTTCTCGTTGTCGAACGACGCGTAGTAGTCGACGTTCTTGGTGCCGAGGATGAGCCGGTCGTACGAGATGACCTTGATGTTCTGGTCGGCGGCCTGCTGGAGCACATCGCTCAGGGCGCTGCCGTCGATGGCCGCGACGATCAGGACGTCCACGCCCTTGGTGATCATGTTCTCGATCTGTGCGACCTGTTGGGCAACGTTGTCTTCGCCGTACTGGAGGTCGGTCTTGTAGCCGAGCTTCTTCAGTTCGGAGACGACGTTGTTGCCGTCGGCGATCCAGCGCTCGGACGACTTCGTCGGCATCGCGATGCCGACCGTGGAGCCCTTGCCGCCCTTGGTGTCGTCCTTGCCGCCCCCCTCGCTGCTCTGCCCGCAGGCGGCGAGTGAGAGCACCAGGGAGAGCGAGGTAACGGCGAGTGCGGCTCGGCGAGTTCGCATGGATACATCAGTCCTTGTCTTCGTTCAGAGGGAAGCGGCTGAGCGGACCCGGCAGCCGGGAGCCGAGCGGCGACATGCCGCCGTCGGCGCCGTGGCGGCCGAGCAGATCGAGGACGAGCCTGCCGCGTCGCACCCGTTCCCGGGCGCTGCTGAGGGCGGTCTCGCGGAGTTGGGCACCGAAAGGGTAGATGCCCGGGGACTTCGACAGTCCGAACTTGAGGTAGAGCGGGGCGCCGCGCCGGATCAGCTCCGCCGCCTCGTACATCCGGATGTAGCCGCCGAGGTCGTCGGGGGCCTCGATGTAGAGGTCCATGGGGGCGCGACTGACCCGGCGGATCTCGGTGAAGTGCGCGAGCGTGAGGTCCGAGGGGATGTTGATCGAGTCGGCGCCGAGGTGCTCGAAGACGGCGTACGAGGCCGGGTTGACGGGGCCGATCAGCGCCGAGACCTTGAACGTGGTGTCGGCCGGCAGCACCCCTTGGGCGCGCAGCCGGTGCAGGGTCCACAGCACGCCCTCGTCGGCGACGAGCAGGCACTTCACGCCGAGCGCGGTGGCGCGCAGGGCGTCCTCGACACAGCCGGCCAGCGCGTCGTGGCCGCGGGCGCGCAGTCCCGCGCCCCCGGAGTCCGTACGGGTCGAGCCGCCGATGTCCCAGGTGCCGCGTGGCCCGGTGAACAGGCACAGTTCGATGTCGCGCGAGGCGCACGCGTCGACCATCTCGGTGATGTCGGCGTCGGAGAGCATCCACACGCCGCTGCCCTGGCTGATGCGGTGGATGGGCACATCGAGCCGGGCGGACTCCTTGAGGACCTCGGCCAGGCTCTCCGGGCCCTCCACGGAGGGGATCTCGGTCCGCCACAGTCCCCCGTCGGGGAAGGAGTGGGCGGAGGCGTCCGCGGGGCTGAGGGCGGGCGCGGCGAGGCCGAGCGTGGCGAGCGCCTGCTCGCCGGGACGGCGGGGGGCGGGGGCTGATGCGTCGGTCACGGACGAGTCCTTCGGTTCGGTCCTACGCACGGGGCGTCGTACGCGTCGGTCGTGGGCGGTGTGCCCGGTGGTGCGGGCGATGCGGGCAGTACGGGCGGTGCGGATGGTGCGGGCGTTCCGTGCGGTGCGGTGGCGCGGTGGTGGCGGTGGTGCGCGGGTGGTGCCGGACGTCGGCTCCCGGGAGCGGCGGTCACGGGAGCAGCAGCACCTTTCCCGTACCCGGATCTCCGCCGCCCACCAGCGCCACGGCCTCGCCGAACCGCTCCAGCGGGAACGCGTGGGTGACCAGCGGCCCCGGGTTCAGCACCCCCGAGGTGAAGGCCCGTACGGCGAAGTCCCAGGCGGCGGACGGCGCGCCGAAGACTCCGTGCACGGCAAGTTGACCGAGCGTCAGAACCGCCGGGTCGATCCCGGTGGCGCCGGGGGCGAACATACCGGTCAGCACCACCCGGCCGCCACGCCGGGCCAGTTGACACGCCGCGGCGGCGCTGGTCGGTGCCCCGGCGGTCTCCACGACCAGGTCGTAGCGCCCGTGTGCCTCCTTGGCCTCCTCCGGGGTTCCGGCGTCCGTCGCCCCGAACTTCCTTGCCGTGGAACCGCGTTCGGCCCGCGGGTCGATGACCGTCAGCTCGGCGGGGGAGGTGGCGGCCAGCAGCTGGACCGCGAGCAGCCCCAGCGTGCCCGCCCCGACCACGGCGATCCGCTCGCCCGGCTCGGGCCGGCCGGCCCGTACCGCCGCGGAGACCACCGCGGCCGGCTCCAGCAGCGCGGCGGCCCGCAGATCGGCGTCGTCGTCCAGCAGGTGCAACAACCGTGCGGGCACCACGACATGGTCGGCGAAGGCACCCGGGACGGTGAAGCCCGTCTCCTCGTACCCGCCCGTGCACAGCGAGGTCTCGCCGGTGCGGCAGCGCGCACAGGTCCCGCAGGCGCGGAACCCCTCGGCGACGGTCCTGCGCCCGACCAGCTCCGGCGCCACGCCGGGGCCGGCCGCCTCGACGGTCCCCGACCACTCGTGGCCCGGCGTCACCGGGTAGCGCACATAGGCCGGGTCGCGGTGGCCGTCGTACACCTCCCGGTCGCTCATGCAGATACCGGCCGCGGCGACCCGCACCCGCACCTCACCGGGGCCCGGCGCGGGTACCTCGCCGGTCACCAGGCGGTGTGTGCCGGGCCGTTCGACGACGACCGATCTGCCGGTCACCGCCGCACCGGGCCGGTCGCTCATCGCTTCTCCTTCGGGTCGCGCTTCTCCCAGCCCTCGGCCCACAGGTCGAACCGCGCCTGCTGCTGCGGGAATTCCGCCGCCGCCTCCACGTCGAACTCGACACCGAGTCCCGGCGCGTGCGAGATCTCGAAGCAGCCCGTCTCCGGGTCGACCTGCGGAGCGCCCTTGACCACCTTCTTGATCTCCGCGTCGGCGAAGTCGTTGAAGTGCTCAAGGATCTTGAAGTTCGGTGTGCAGGCGGCGACTTGGAGGCTCGCGGCGGTCAGCACCGAGCCACCGACATTGTGCGGTGCGATCAGCGTGTAGTGCGTCTCGGCGGTCGCCGCCAGCTTCCGCGTCTCCAGGATGCCGCCGATGTGGCCGACGTCCGGCTGGATGATGTCGGCGGCCTGCGACTCGAAGAGCTCCCGGAACTCGATCCGGTCGTGGATGCGTTCACCGGTCGCGATCGGCAGGTCGACCTTGTCGGCGACCTTGCTCAGCGCCTTCAGGTTCTCCGGCGGCACCGGCTCCTCCAGCCAGGCCGGGGCGAACGGCGCCAGCTCGCGCGCCAGCCGCACGGCGGTCGACGGGCTGAACCGGCCGTGCATCTCCAGCATCAGCTCGGACTCGGGCCCGATCGCGTCCCGTACCGCCTCGATCAGCGCCACGGCCTCGTTGCTCGCCGCCCGGTCCAGCTCGAAGTGGCCGGTGCCGAACGGGTCGATCTTCAGGGCCCGGTAGCCGCGCGCCATCACGGCCTGGGCCGCCTTGTGGTACGCGTCGGGGGTGCGCTCGGTGGTGTACCAGCCGTTCGCGTACGCCTTGACGCGGTCGGTGACCTTCCCGCCGAGGAGCTGCCACACCGGCACGCCCAGCGCCTTGCCCTTGATGTCCCAGCAGGCCATCTCGACGACCGCGATGCCCGACATGACGATCTCGCCGGCGCGTCCGTAGTCGCCGTACTTCATCCGGCGTACGAGATCCTCTACCGCGAAGGGGTCCGATCCACGAAGATGGTTGGCCTCGGCTTCGCGCAGATAACCGACGAGCGCGTCCGTCCTGCCGAGCATCCTCGTCTCACCGACGCCGGTGAGGCCTTCGTCGGTATGGACGAGGACGTAGGTGAGGTTACGCCAGGGCGTACCGACGACGTGTGTGCTGATTCCCGTGATGCGCAAGACTGGTCCCCAGGGTGTGTTCGGTATTTCGTCACACGTTCGAAATCGTGGCGTGACGGTATTCAGACGCTCCGAGGGGTGTCAATGGGTAGCGCGGCGGTTAGCCTGTGTTCGTCATTCCGGCCGATGGCCGAAGTACCGAACGAGACGGGTGGGTGGTCGGCCATGGGACGGCTCGTCCCCGCGGTGACGCGGGCCCTGGACATTCTCGAACTGTTCCTGGAGGGCGACGGGACGCTCTCCGCGCCCGATGTCATCCGCAAACTGCAACTGCCGCGCACCACCGTGCATGAGCTGATCACCACGCTCGCCGCGCGCTCGTACCTGGCACCGGTGCCCGGACAGCCCGGCCGCTACCGGCTCGGCGTACGCTCCTACCAGCTCGGCAGCCGGTACGCCGAACAGCTCGACCTCGCGGCCGAGGGCCGGCAGGTCGCCCGCGAGGTCGCCGAGACCTGCGACGAGACCGTCCATGTCGCGATCCTGGAGGGGACCGACGTCATATACATCGCGAAGGTGGACTCCACGCACGCGGTCCGGATGGTGTCCGCCGCCGGGCGCAGACTGCCCGCCCACTGCACCTCGGTCGGCAAGATGCTGCTCGCCTCGCTCTCCGAGGGCGAGCTGGCGGCCCGTATCGACGGTCACGAGTTCATCGCGATGACGCCCGACAGCATCACCGACCCCGAGGTGCTGCACGCGGAGCTGGCGGGGATCAGGGAGCACGGCGTCGCCGTCGAGCACCGCGAGTCGAACCCCGACGTGAGCTGTGTGGCCGCGCCGGTACGGGACCGGGCGGGCCGGGTCGTCGCCGCGCTGTCCATCTCCGTACCGATGATCCGCTGGAGCGACGAACGCGAGGCGGAGCTGTCCCAGCTCGCGGTCAAGGGGGCGAGCGCGCTCTCCGTACGCCTCGGACACCGCCCCCGGCCCTGAGGGCGGGGCCCGGGGGCAGGGCGCCAGGGATGTGGAGGGGGGAGGGGCGCAGTGGGTGAGGGCAGCACGGGGGAAATCCCCTATTGTCACAACAATCTGACGTCGAAGGTGCCTGTCATCCTTACGGCGGATATTCTCGCCCCGTGAACACCCCTGATCCCACGGCCCTCAAACTCTCGGTGAACCGGTCGAGTCCGGTGCCGCTCTACTACCAGCTCGCCCAGCAGCTGGAGAGCGCCATCGAGCACGGCCAGCTCGCCCCCGGGAGCCTGCTCGGCAACGAGATCGAACTGGCCGGACGGCTCGGGCTGTCGCGCCCCACCGTCCGGCACGCCATCCAGTCGCTGGTCGACAAGGGGCTGCTGGTCCGCCGCCGGGGCATCGGGACCCAGGTCGTGCACAGCCAGGTCAAGCGCCCGCTGGAGCTGAGCAGCCTCTACGACGACCTGCGGGAGGCCGGACAGAGCCCCACCACCCGCGTCCTGCGCAACACGGTGGAGCCCGCCTCCGCCGAGGTGGCCGCCGCGCTCGGGGTCGCCGAGGGCAGCGAGGTCGTCGCCCTGGAGCGGCTGCGGCTGAGCCACGCGGAACCGATGGCGTACATGCGCAACTTCCTGCCGCCGGGCCTGCTGCGCCTGGACACCGAGGAGTTGGAGGAGACCGGCCTCTACCGGCTGATGCGGGACGTCGGGATCACCCTGCACAGCGCCCGCCAGACGGTCGGCGCGCGCAACGCCACCGCGCGGGAGGGCGCGAGCCTGGACGAGGCCGAGGGCGCCGCGCTGCTGACGATGGAGCGCACGACGTACGACGACACCGGCCGCACCGTCGAGTTCGGCACCCACATCTACCGGGCCTCGCGGTACGCCTTCGAGTTCCGGCTCCTCGTCCAGTCCTGACCGCCTTGGCACCGGCACCGGTCACCGGTGGCCGACCGGTGCGTCAGCCGGCCGGCAGTTCCGCCACGGCCGCGCGCAGGGTGTCGGCGGCGGCCCGGAGCCCTTCGAACTGGCCCAGCTCCAGATCCTCGTGCTCGATGTTGACGGCCATGTCCGGGTCGATCCGGCGCAGGGCGGCGAGGAACTGCGTCCAGTACGCGGTGTCGTGGCCCCGCCCGACCGCGACGAACCGCCACGGGGCGTCCACGGGGAACTCGTTGAGCAGATAGCGCCCCCCGAGACCGATCAGGCCGAGCGCTCCGGGCTCCTCCCGCGTCGGCGTGCGGAACCGGTCGTCGAGGACCCCGTGCAGCTTGACGTGGTCCTCGTTGATCCGTACGTCCTTGGCCGCCGCGTGGAAGACACGGTCCCCGAGGTACTCGATGGCGACCAGCGGCTCCATGCCCTGCCAGAAGAGATGGCTCGGGTCCATCTCCGCGCCGATCTGAGTGGATCCCACCCGCTCGATCAGCCGCATCAGGGTGACGGGGTTGTAGACCAGGTTGTGGGGGTGCATCTCGATGGCCACCCGTACGTCCGCGCGCCGGGCCAGCTCCTCGATCTCCTTCCAGAACGGCACGGCCACCTCGTTCCACTGGTAGTCGAGGACTTCGGTGGCCCCGCTGTGCCACGGCTCCACCGTCCAGGCGGGGGTGACCCCGCCCGGGTGTGCCTGCGGCTGGCCGGACATGGTGATCACGTGACGTACGCCCAGCAGCCCGGCCAGCTCGATCGCGGTGCGCAGATCGCGGGCGTGCTTGCCGCCGACCTCCGGGTCGGGGTGCAGGGGGTTGCCGTTGACGTTCAGCGCGGTGAGTTCCACGCCCGCCGCGTCGAGTCCGGCCAGGAACTCCGTACGGGCCCGCGCGCTCGCGAGCAGGGCGTCGACGGGGAGGTGCGGGGCGGGCAGGAAGCCGCCGGCGTTCAGCTCGACGGCGGTCAGCCCCAGCTCGCGGACCACTTCGAGGGCCTCGTCCAGAGTCTTGTCGTGCAGGCAGGCGGTGTAGGCGCCGAGCTTCATGGGCGGTCTCCGTATCGGTGGAGGGGTGCGGAGCACGGGAGTTGAGCGAGCGGACGTGGGGGAGTGGCGAGGTCCACTGGATCGATCCAGTAGCGACTATGTGGCGGTGCCCCGGCCCCTGTCAAGAAGCCGTCGCGCGCGGAGTGTGTCCGGGGCCCGGCGCCGGGTCAGCCGGCCGGACGGGGGTGCGCGGTGCTCGCCCGCACCACGAGATGCGGACCGATCACCACGTCCCTGGGCTTGCTCCGTCCGCCGTCCAGCCGCTCCACGGCGGCCTGGACGGCGAGTTCGGCCATCCGCTCGGCGTCCTGGGAGAGCGTGGTGAGGCTGATGTGGGCCAGGCGGGCCAGCGAGCTGTCGTCGCAGCCGACGACGGAGACATCGGCCGGCACCCGTACGCCCGCCCGCAGGAAGACGTCGAGAAGACCGGCGGCGCAGCGGTCGTTGTAGGCGATCACGGCGGTGGGCAGGGTGTCCGCGGCCAGCAGCGCCCGGGCCGCGTCGGCGCCCGCGGTCTCGTCGTGGTCGCCGGGGACCACCCGGATCTCGTCGGCCAGCCCGCGCCGCCGCATGGCCTGGCGGTACCCCCTGCGGCGCTCGTCGGCCATCGACGCCCGGCCGCCGTCCACATGGGCGATGGCGCGGTGGCCGAGGCCGACGAGATGGTCGACGGACTGCCGCGCGCCGTCCGCCTCCGCGATGTGGACGGAGTCCACGGTCTCCGCGGTGGCCCCGCGGCCGACCGTGACCACCGGGATCCGCCGGCCGAGCTCCGACAGTTCCTCCGCGGTGGACTCGGGGCCGAGCAGGATGAGCGCCTCGCTCCGGTAGGCGATCAGCCGCTCCACGGCCTTGTGTTCGTCGCGGGTGGGGGCCAGGGCGCTGAGCGAGACCTCGTAACCGGCCTCCTCCGCCGACGCGTAGATCCCGTCCACCAGATCGGCGTGGAAGGCGTTACGGGTGTCCAGGACGACGCCGAGCAGCCGGCTGCGGCTGCTGCGGAGCAGGCGCGCGGTGGGGTCGAGGCGGTAGCCGATCTCGTCCGCCGCCCGCAGCACCTTGTCCCGGGTCTCGGGGCTGGCCCCCGGCTCGTCACGGAAGACGAGGGACACCAGCGAGCGCGACACCCCCGCCCGCGCGGCCACGTCCCGCATCGTGGCGCGCCTGTCCCGGCCGCCCCCGGTCCGCTCCACACGGCCTCCCGACTCCCGCTCTCACCAGTCACCCTGCTCTGGACACCGATGGTGGCACAGCGGCACCGCTCCGACTGCTGGATCGATCCAGGAGCCAGGGAGCCGGAGCGTCGGGGAATCAGGTGCGGACGGCGGCTCTCCCGGACGTCCTCGGCGTTATCGTGCTGTGACGTCCAGATGAAGTGTTGTCCTGACAAACCATTGACACCGGGCCCCGGCTGGAGTTTGCTCCAGTCCTGCAACGGCGACGTCGCGTCCCTTCCGTTGCGGTCCGGTGGGCTCAGGCCCCCTCTCCGCCCACTCACTCCGTGAGGTGCAGGACGATGAACCGCACAATTCACTCCCGCCGCTCCCGCAGAACCCTCGCCGCCGCGGCCGTCGGTATGGCGGCGGTCCTCCTGGCCGCGGGCTGCTCCAGCGAGTCCGGTGGCAAGAAGGCCCAGGAGAACCAGGACTCCGCGACGACCGGCAAGGCGACCACCCCGCGCATGAAGATCGCGATGGTCACCCACGCGCCGCCCGGGGACACCTTCTGGGACATCATCCGCAAGGGCGCCCAGGCCGCGGCGGACAAGGACAACGTCGACCTCGTCTACTCCAGCGACGAGCGCGCCGCCGACCAGGCCAACCTGGTCCAGAACGCCATCGACCAGAAGGTCGACGGCATCGCGGTCACCGCGGCCAAACCCGAGGCCATGAAGGCCGTGCTCGCCAAGGCGGAGCAGGCCGGCATCCCCGTCGTCGGCTTCAACGCCGGTCTCGACGACTGGAAGGAACTCGGGCTCCAGTCCTACTTCGGCCAGGACGAGGGCGTGGCCGGCGAGGCGTTCGGCGACCGGCTCGACGAGGTGGGCGCCAAACACACCATCTGCGTCATCCAGGACCAGGGGCATGTCGCCCTGGAGGCGCGCTGCGCGGGCGTGAAGAAGACGTTCCAGGGCAAGACCGAGATCCTCTACGTCAACGGCAAGGACATGCCGTCCGTGAAGTCGACCATCGAGGCCAAGCTCCAGCAGGACAGCTCGATCGACTACATCACCACCCTAGGCGCCCCGTTCGCGCTCACCGCGGTCCAGTCCGCGAAGGACGCCGGCAGCAAGGCGGCGGTGGCCACGTTCGACCTCAACAAGGAGCTGGCCGGCGCGGTCAAGGACGGCGACGTGAAGTTCGCCGTGGACCAGCAGCCGTACCTCCAGGGCTATCTGGCGGTCGACAACCTCTGGCTGTACAAGAACAACGGCAACTTCAGCGGTGGCGGCGCGGAACCGGTCCTGACCGGCCCGGCGTTCGTGGACGAGACGAACGTCGACAGGATCGCGCGGTTCGCCGAGAAGGGAACCCGGTGATGAGCGTGGAGTCCGCCGTGAGCCCGGCGGCCGGTCCCGCCCCGGCGGCGCCGGAGCCGCCGGGACCCGCCGGGGCCGGTGGCCGGGACGGCCGCACCGCGCGGCGCTCGCCGGTGCACCGGCTCCTCGCCCGGCCGGAGATCGGCGCGCTGATCGGCGCCGTGGCCGTCTATGTCTTCTTCTTCTCCGTCGCGCCCACCTTCCGGCAGTTCGACTCGCTCAACACCATGCTCTACCAGGCGTCGACCATCGGGATCATGGCGCTGGCCGTGGCGCTGCTGATGATCGGCGGTGAGTTCGACCTGTCGGCCGGTGTCGCCGTGGTCACCTCCGCGCTCACCGCCTCCATGGTCGCCTTCCAGCTCTCCATGAACGTCTGGGTGGGCGTGGTCCTCGCGCTGGTGGTCTCCCTCGCCGTCGGGGCCTTCAACGGATTCCTGCTCGTCAGGACCGGTCTGCCCAGCTTCCTGGTCACCCTCGGCACCTTCCTGATGCTCCAGGGCGCCAACCTCGCGGTCACCAAACTGGTCACCGACAACGTCGCCACGGACTCCATCCGTGACATGGACGGTTTCGACCAGGCCCGCGCGATCTTCTCCTCCGAACTCGCGATCGGCGGGACCGGCGTCCGGATCACCGTGGTGTGGTGGGTGGTCTTCGGCGTCCTGGCCACCTGGGTGCTGCTGCGCACCAAGTACGGCAACTGGATCTTCGCGGTCGGCGGCAACCAGGACAGCGCCCGCGCCGTCGGTGTCCCGGTGACCTTCACCAAGATCTCCCTGTTCATGATCGTCGGCTTCGCGGCCTGGTTCGTCGGCATGCACCAGCTCTTCGCCTTCAACACCGTCCAGTCGGGCGAGGGCATCGGCAACGAACTGCTCTACATCGCCGCCGCGGTGATCGGCGGTTGCGTACTGACCGGCGGGTACGGGTCGGCCTTCGGCCCGATGGTCGGCGCGTTCATGTTCGGCATGGTCACCCAGGGCATCGTCTACGCCAACTGGAACCCCGACTGGTTCACGTTCTTCCTCGGCGCGATGCTGCTCGTCGCCGTCCTCCTCAATCTGTGGGTACGCAAGCAGGCGACCCGGAGGTGAACCCCATGGCAACCACCACGACCGCCCAGGGCGGCAGCACCGGCCGCGGCGGCGACGCGCCGGTCGTCGAACTGCGCGGAGTCGGCAAGAGGTACGGCAACATCCGCGCCCTGTACGGCGTCGACCTGGCCGTCAGCCCTGGCCGGGTGAGCTGCGTGCTGGGCGACAACGGCGCGGGCAAGTCCACCCTGATCAAGATCATATCCGGGCTGCACCAGCACACCGAGGGCGAGTTCCTCATCGACGGCGAGCCGGTCCGGCTGACCACCCCGCGCGAGGCGCTGGGCCACGGCATCGCCACCGTCTACCAGGACCTCGCCACCGTACCGATGATGCCGGTGTGGCGGAACTTCTTCCTCGGCTCCGAGCTGACCCGGGGCCGCTGGCCGGCCAGGATGCTCGACATCCCGCGCATGAAGAGCGTCACCGACCAGGAACTGCGCAACATGGGCATCGTGCTCGACGATCTCGACCAGCCCGTCGGCTCGCTCTCCGGCGGCCAGCGGCAGTCCGTGGCCATCGCCCGCGCGGTGTACTTCGGCGCCCGGGTGCTGATCCTGGACGAGCCGACCGCCGCGCTCGGCGTCAAACAGTCCGGGGTCGTGCTCAAGTACATCGCCGCCGCCCGGGAACGCGGTCTGGGCGTCATCTTCATCACCCACAACCCGCACCACGCCTACATGGTCGGCGACCACTTCACGGTGCTGCGCCTCGGCACCCTCGAACTCAGCTCCGCGCGCGACGAGGTCAGCCTGGAAGCCCTCACCGACCACATGGCCGGGGGCGCCGAACTCGCCGCGCTCAAGCACGAGTTGGCGCAGGTCGCCGGGGTGGACGTGGCGAAGCTCCCCGAAGCGGCCGAGGCCGGGACGGAGGCCGAGGCAGGGACCGGCACCGGGTGACCCGTGGCACTAGGCTGGGACTCCGCTCGTCCCCGTACCCGTAACCCGTACCCGTCCTGGAGTGCCGATCCCATGGCCCGACGCCCCGCGCCCAGCCGCCGTCCCGGCCGAACCGTTCGGACCGGCCGGTCCTCGGGGGCGGGGCGGCCCGTCACCGGCGGATCGCCCTGCCCCTGCGGAGGGGGCGCTCCGTACGGCTCGTGCTGCGGGCGGTTCCACGCCGGGGCCGAGACGGTGGGCGCCGGTGCCACCCCGCCCACCGCCGAGCTGCTGATGCGCTCCCGCTACAGCGCCTTCGTCGTGCTCGACGCCGCGTACCTGCTCAGGACCTGGGATCCGGCGACCCGGCCGGCCCGCCTGGACCTCGCCCCCGAAACGCGCTGGCAGGGGCTGGAGATCCTGGCGACCACCGACGGCAGCGCCTTCCACACCACCGGTACGGTCACCTTCCGCGCCCGCTTCACCGACGACGGCCGCCCCGGCGAGCTGCACGAGCGCAGCCGCTTCGCCCGGCACGCCGGAGCCTGGGTCTACGTGGACGGCACGTTCCTGGACTGACGGCAGCTCCTGGCCCCACCGCTGGGCTCACCGCCCCGTCAGCACCTCCGACAGGTCGTACCGCACCGGCTCCTCCAGCTGCGCGTACGTACAGCTCGCGGGGGTACGGTCCGGCCGCCACCGGCGGAACTGCGTGGTGTGCCGGAACCGGTCGCCCTCCATGTGGTCGTACGCCACCTCACAGACCCGCTCGGGCCGCAGCGGCAGCCAGGACAGGTCCTTCGTCCCGGACCAGCGGCTCGGACCGCCCGGCAGCCGGGCGCTCTCGTGCGCTGCCTCCTCCGTCCAGGCCGCCCACGGATGGCCCTCCGCGCTCGCCATGCGCAGCGGCGCCAGCTCCGCCGCCAGCTCGGCGCGGCGCCGCATGGGGAACGCGGCGCAGACCCCGACGTGCTGGAGGACGCCCGCCGTGTCGTACAGGCCGAGGAGGAGCGAACCGACCACCGGACCGCTCTTGTGCTCCCGGTAGCCGGCCACGACGGCGTCGGCGGTCCGCTCGTGCTTGATCTTGTACATGGACCGGACGTCCGGGCGGTACGGCAGATCGAGCGGCTTGGCCACCACCCCGTCGAGACCGGCCCCCTCGTACCGTTCGAACCACTCCCGCGCCACCTCGACATCGGTGGTGGCGGGCGCGACATGGACGGGGGGACGCGCGGGGGAGAGCGCCGCCTCCAGCGCCTCCCTGCGGCGCGCCTGGTCCATGGCGAGCAGCGAGGCGTCGCCGAGCGCGAGCACGTCGAAGGCGACGAAGCTGGCCGGGGTGCGCTCGGCGAGCAGGTCCACGCGGGACTTCGCCGGATGGATCCGCTCCGTGAGCAGTTCGAAGTCGAGCCGGTCGCCGTGCACGATCACGATCTCGCCGTCGACGACACAGCGCTCGGGCAGCTCGGCGAGGAGCGCCGTGACCAGCTCGGGGAAGTAGCGGGTGAGCGACTTCCCGGTCCTGCTCCCGATCACCAGCTCGGCGCCGTCACGGTGCACGATCGCCCGGAAGCCGTCCCATTTGGCCTCGTACAGCATGCCGGGCGGGATACGGGCCACGGACTTGGCGAGCATCGGTCTCACGGGCGGCATCACCGGCAGGTCCATGGACCGATTGTCGGACAGAACCGCCCGTACCGCCCGGCGTGTGGACCCCCGGCGGCACGCACGCGGGCCCCGTCCAGTGATGCGCTCCGCGCGGGCCCGGCCTACCGTGGTCCCCATGGGCGCAGGCGCGGGTGCGGCGGTGGAGCTGGCGGCGGGCGGCAGGACCGTACGGCTGTCCAGCCCCGGCAAGGTCTACTTCCCCGAGCGCGGCTTCACCAAGCTGGACGTCGCGCGCTACTTCCTGGCCGTGGCGCCGGGCATCACCCGCGCGCTCCACGACCGTCCGACCACCCTGCAGCGCTTCCCCGAGGGCGTCGACGGCGAGTCCTTCTTCCAGAAGCGCGCCCCGAAGAACCTCCCCGGCTGGATCCCCACCGCCCGGATCGAGTTCCCCAGCGGGCGCTCGGCCGACGAGATCTGCCCGACGGAGCCGGCCGCCGTCCTCTGGGCGGCCAATCTGGGCTGTCTCACCTTCCACCCCTGGCCGGTACGGCGGGACGCCACCGACCACCCCGACGAACTGCGCATCGACCTCGATCCGCAGCCCGGCACCGGCTTCGCCGACGCGGTCAGGGCCGCCCACGAACTCCACGCGTTCCTCTCGGAGCAGGGGTTGCGCGGCTGGCCCAAGACCTCCGGCGGCCGGGGGCTGCACGTCTTCGTGCCGATCGAGCCGCGCTGGACGTTCACCGAGGTACGGCGGTGCGCCATCGCCGTCGGCCACGAGCTGGAGCGGCGGATGCCGGGCCGGGTGACCACCGCGTGGTGGAAGGAGGAGCGCGGCGAGCGGATCTTCGTCGACTACAACCAGACCGCGCGCGACCGCACCATCGCCTCCGCCTACTCCGTACGCCCCCGCCCGCACGCCCCGGTCTCCGCGCCGCTGCGCTGGGAGGAGCTGGACGACGTGGCGCCGGACGACTTCGACCTGGCGACGATGCCGGTGCGCTACGCCGAAGTGGGCGACGTACACGCGGAGATGGCGGACCGGCCGCACCGGCTCGACGGGCTGCTCGAACTGGCCGACCGGTACGAACGCGACCACGGGCTGGGGGACATGCCGTACCCGCCGGACTACCCCAAGATGCCCGGGGAGCCGAAACGGGTGCAGCCGAGCCGCGCGAGGCGCGAGAGTCCATGAACATGGCGCGGACCCCGTGAACGCGGCGAGGACCCCCGTGAACGCGGTGCCTCCCGTTCGCCGCTCAGTTGGACCCGCTCGTGAACTGTTCGGCGTGGTTGTCGGGCCACCCCTTACCGGCGAGCCAGTCCTTGAAGCCGGATTGATTGGCTTGGTCGAGTCCTTCGATGAACAGGTACTTGCGGGGGATGTCGCCCTCGTGCGCCCACGCGCCGTTGGTCGACTTGCCGCCCAGCCCCTTGGGCTGGTCACCCTTCAAGTTGCCCTTCGAGAACAGTCCGGGTTCGCTCAGATCCAGCATGCGGATTTTTACGTTGACGGTGCTGTTCTGTCCGACGCCCTCGACGATTCCCGTAACGCCCTTGAGCCCCTTGACCGTGGCATCCCACATGAAGACATGCTTGTGGTGCCCCATTTTCTCGCTGCCCTCGGAGAGCTTTATGTCGAGGCTCGCGGCTGTCTTCAGGCCGTTGGTGTTGAGCGAGAGGCGTAGCTGGTCGAGGCCCGTGTCCTTTTTGTCGATGGCGACATGGGTGTATTCCGAAGAGTGCTCTTCGCGGTCCGGGGCGCGCTGCACGCCGGTGCCGAAGGCCCGCCGCGTGGGCGCGGATCGTCCATGGCCCGCACCGAGTGTCTGACGCTGCACAGCGAGCGCAGCGGCCGCGTTTCCCGCGCTCTGCTGAAGCGCGGTCACCGCGCCCGGCGTGAGAGGGGCCCGGTGGGAGAACGCCGCCGGATGCGGTGCGCTCGACGGGGTACGGGAAGCGGGGGGCTGCGGTTTCGTCCTGTCCGGAGCCTTGGCTGAGTCCTGTGCATGCATGCGACGAAACCTTCTGATAAGCCTATGCGATCTACGCTACATGTGTAGGCAGCGAGCGTGCTCGACCGCAAGGGCTCGAAGGGTACTGTTCGCTGCCCTTTGGGGTATGGCCTCCGTCACCCTGTGCCGGACGATCGTCCACGCGCAGCGACAACCCCGCCCGATGCACATCGGGCGGGGTTGTCCGCCTCACGAGGCAGGTACTCCACGCAGGGCGGAAGTGCCTGCCGAGAGGGGGCGCACCGTCAGCGGGCCGCCATGGCGGTCACAGCTCCTTGATGCGGATGTCGCGGTACGAGATGACGTCCGTCGTGCCGTGGACCTGGAGCCCGACATAACCGGTGGCGTACCGCCGGCCGTCCGTGCCCGGGTCACCGGCGCGTTCGGGGTAGAACGTCTGCCCGCCCACGTTGTCGAACTCGTTGATCAGCACCCCGTTGCGCAGGATCGTGTAGTGCTGACCCTCCACCCGGATCTCGTAGTCGTTCCAGGTGCCCTTCGGGGTGACGCCCGCGTTGCCCAGACCCACGCGGTCGAAGCCGTAGATCGAGCCGGTCTTGTACATGTCGCCGTCCGGGCGGTCCAGGATCTGGATCTCGTGCCCGTAGTTGATGGCGACCCACTCGGGGCGGGACTCCTCCGGGTGGTTGCGGACGTTCGGGAACCGTACGAACACACCGCCGTTGGCGTTGCCGTTGCCCGGGGCGTCGTCACGGAACTGGAGCTTCAGCGAGAAGTCGCCGTAGGTGCGCTGCGGGAACCACAGCATGCCCATGCCCTCGACGGTGGTGCTGCTGGTGATGGCACCGTCGCCGCTCAGCGCGAACTTGCCGCCGCCGACCTGCTCCCACTTGGCCAGGGACTCGGCCGTGCCGTCGAAGAGCGGACGGTAGCCCTCGGTCTGCCCGGGGGTGCCGATCTTCGACTGCTTCGCGGCCCTGGTGATCTTCGTGAACTCCCGGGCGTCGATGACGTTGTCGGTCAGGAGCTTGTCGAGCACGCTGTCGACGTGCTTGAGGAAGAGGGCCTGAGAGGTCCACTCCTTCTCGTCCTCGATCAGCTCGTTGATCGTGCACCGGTTACGGGTCAGCCGGTTCGGCACGCCCGAGTCGACCGTGCCCACGATGACCGTCAGCCGCTCGTCGAACTCCGGGCAGTTGGGGGCCGGTACGCCGCCGCCCTGCGCGACGGTGAACGAGACCTGCTTGGCCTGCGCGGTGTTGCCCGCCTTGTCGGTCGCCCGGTAGGAGAGCGCGTGGTAGCCGACCCGGTCGACGATGACCGGGGTGGTGTACGCGAGGTAGGGGCCGCTGTCGAGGGAGTACTCGATCCGGTCCACACCCGACTCGGAGTCGGTCGCCGTGAGCGTCACCTTCGCGCTGGTGATGTAGGCGCCGTTGGAGTTCTTGTCGCCGGTCACCACCGCTCCGGTCACCGGCGCGGTGGTGTCCTTGACCGGCGGCTCGACCACCGTGAACGACACCGACTTGACCGCCGCCGCGTTGCCCGCCTTGTCGGTGGCGCGGTAGCGGACCGTGTGCGTCCCGACCTCGTGGACCATCACCGGGGCGGTGTACGGCTGCCAGGCGCCGTCGGCACCGAGCGCGTACTCGATGGTGTTGACGCCCGAACCGGTGTCGGAGGCGGTGACGGTGACCGTGGCCATCGACAGGTAGCTGCCCGCCTCGTCCTGGTCACCGCTCACGGTCGCCGAGGTCTCCGGCGCCGTGGTGTCGTCGGTCGGCGGGGCGACCACGGTGAACGCGACGGACTTCTCCTCGGAGGCGTTGCCCGCCTTGTCCGTGGCGCGGTACCTGAGGGTGTGCTCGCCGACCTGGTCGACCACCACCGGGGCGGTGTACGGCTGCCACGGGCCGTCCGCGCCGACCGCGTACTCGGTGGTCGCCACCCCGGATCCGTCGTCGGTCGCCGTCACGGACACCGTCGCCGAACCGACGTACGCGCCGTCGGCGTTCTGCTGGCCCTCGACCTTGGCCGAGGTGGTGGGAGCGGTGGTGTCGTCACCGCCGCCCGCCTCGGTCACGGTGAGGATGCCGGTCATCGTGCCGTGCCCGGGGATGACGCAGTGGAAGCGGTACTTGCCCGGGGTCAGGTTGACCTCGGTGGTGTACTTGCCGCCGTTGGCGTCACTCGGGTTGGCCAGGATGTTCAGCGGTACGTCGTTGTTGTACTCGGGATCCGACACGTCGAAGGTGAGGGTGTGCGGCATGCCGGTGGTGTTGCCGGTGGCCGCGCTGTTCTCGAAGACGATCGTGGTCGGCCCGGCCACCGCGGTGGTCGGGAAGCTCAGGTACTTGTCGATGGGGTCGCCGGCGGTCCAGGTGAGCACCTGGGCCGCCGCCGTGCTCGCGCCCGCGCCCTTGTCGTCGCCGGCGCCGCTCGACGGCTGCCCGACGGCCGCCGTCGAGGTCAGCCCCAGCACCATCAGCAACGCGCCCAGGAGGGCTGTCCACAGCCGTGGCGACCGGTGGGCCGCCCGGCGCCCCGGCCGGTGTCTCAACTCGCGTCTCACTGCGCCGCCTTCCTGGCCAGGTCACCGGCGGCCGGAGTCGGCGCGCCGCCCTTGTACGTCACGCGCCACAGCGCGGACTGGGAGTCGGAGGTGAAGAAGCCGCGCCCGTAGTCGAGGACGTAGAGCGAGCCGTCCGGGGCGAACTTCCAGTCCATCAGGTTGCGGATGCCGCCCTGACCGACCGGGATGATCTTCTTCAGGGTCTCGGCGTGCACCGGGATCCCGCCCTTGCCCACGGTCTTCGGATCGGTCACCACCGCGTGGCGCGGGCTGTCCGTCGCGTCGTAGAAGTCGCCGACGAACCACTTGCCGTCCCAGTACTCCGGCCACTTCGCCGCGCTCGTGCTCTGCGCGTCGTACCGGTAGACCGGGCCGTTCATGGTCGCCTGGCCGCCGCCCTTGAGCCACGGCAGCAGGTACGTGGACTCGCTCGCCTTGTAGCTGGGGATGCCGTTGGCGTCGCGCGGGAAGTCGGGGCCGCCGCCCTGGGGCGAGTACCAGATGGTGTTGCCGGTGACGGGCGGCAGGTTCACCAGGCCGTCGTTGTTGGGGGACTCGTTCTTCGGGGCGGCGCAGTTGTACCACCCCAGCGGCTTGGACGGGTCGGGCAGGTTACGGTCCCGGTAGGGCTGGTTGTTGCCCATGCAGAACGGCCAGCCGTGGTTGCCCGCCTTGGTGATCGCGGAGAACGTGTCGTACTTCGCCGGACCCCACGTGGTGCTCGGCGCACCGGCGTCCGGGCCGACCCAGCCGGCGTACAGGGTGTCGGTCTTCCGGTCGATCGAGATCCGGGACGGGTTGCGCACGCCCATGACATAGATCTCGCCACGGGTCTTGCCGCCGCCCTCGGCCTGCTCCTTGCCGGTGAAGAGGTTGCCCTCGGGCAGGGTGTAGGTGCCGTCCGGCTCCGGGTGGATCCGCAGGATCTTCCCGTTGAGGTTGTTGGTGTTGCCCGCGGTGCGGCGCGCGTCGGCGAAGGAGACGCCCTTGTACGCGGGCTGCGGGTTGTTGCCGGAGTAACCCTCGCTGAAGCCCGAGGAGTTGTTGTCCCCGGTCGCGATGTACAGGTTGCCCTTGGAGTCCCAGGCCATCCCGCCGCCGGCGTGGCAGCAGCTGTTCACCTGGACCGGCCACTTCAGCAGGACCTTCTCGGAGGCGAGGTCCAGCTTGTTGGTGGTGCTGTCCAGCGTGAAGCGCGAGACGCGCCGTTCGGCCATCCGGGTGTCACGGTTGAGCTGCGAGTGCGGTGTGTAGTGCAGATACACCCAGCCGTTGGTCGCGAAGGCGGGGTCCAGCTCGATCCCGAGCAGCCCCTCCTCGACCTTGATCAGCTCGTCGCCGCCGCCCTTGTTGCCGAAGATGGTGAGGGCGCCCGCGAGGGTCACCTTCTTCGTCTTCGGGTCGTAGACGTGGACCTGTCCCAGGCCCTTGCCGATGTCCGGGTTGTTCCAGTCGGTGACCACGGGGGCCGCGTTGTCGCCGCCGCCGCGGCCGATGTACAGCACGCGCCCGTCGGGCGTGGTGACCATGCCGTGCGGCTCGCCGATCTGGTCCTGCTGACCGGCCTGGTTCGGCTGGGTGACGCGCTCCGCCGTGTAGTTGGAGTCGATCGTCGCCTTGCAGTCGGCGCGGGAGATCCGCGTCGTCCAGTTGAGGGCGCCGCGCAGGTGGTCGCGGAAGTCCGTCTCGGCGTACGACTCGGCCGTACCGCCCATGCCGGTGTAGAAGGACCGCCCGCCGGCGTAGTCACGGCACCAGGAGATCGGGTGGTCGGCGCCGTTGGCCCCGGCGGCCGGCTTGAAGCTGGCCTCCCTGACCCGGGCCACCGTGTGCACCTTGCCGCTCGGGTTGGCCGACCAGTTGAACCACTTGTCGGGCCGCTTCCACTCCAGCGGAAGGTTCTTGGTGGCCGGATTGATCCGGTCGCCGACCTCGACGGTGGCCCGCTGCACGCTGCTCGGGGCGCCCGTCGGCCGGGCCCCGATGAGCCCCGTGAACCAGTCGGAGTACGGCTCGGTACGGGCCGCGTCGTGGATCCCGAGGAAGCCGCCGCCCGCGTTCAGATACGATTCGAGGCCCGCCTCCTGCTCGGGGTCGAGCACGTCGCCGCCGCCCGTGAGGAAGACGACCGCGTTGAACCTGCCGAGCCTGGTGGCGTTGGTGAAGACCGAGGCGTCGTCCGTGGCCACGGTCGTGAACCGCTCGCCCGCGGGCCCCGACAGGCCGATCGACTCGATGGCCTCGATACCGGCGTTGACGACCGGCGACTCCTCGGTGGCCGAGGCGTGGAAGACGAGCACCCTCACGTTCTCGCCGCCGGGCGGCGACGGAAGGGACAACGTTGTCGGCGCCGGTTCGGGATACGGCCTCGCGGTCGCGGCGTTGGAGCCGAGCAGCGACGCCGCCAGGGCACCGGCCGCCAGGGCCGCGGCAACGCCGCGTCTCGCCCTTCTCGACCCCTTCGGAATCGCGGCTCTCGGGAATCTCGACCGGTGATGCGGTGCAGGCTGCATGTGTTCACCCACCCCTCTCTGGACACAGTCTTCGGACACGGTCTTGTGGGCACAGCAACAGCGCCTGAAACTAGACCTCTTTCGTCGGTACGCCAATAGGTACGACCGCAATCCCACCAACTTTGTCCTGAGTGTGGATAAACGGCGGTCGCTGGTCTACCGTGTGGCCGTCCCCGGGGTCTCATGTGCCCCGCAAACGTCCTTACGGCACTGGGGAGTTCACGATGGCCATGGACCGAAGGAGCTTCAACCGGCGGCTTTTGGCGGGAGGTGCGGTCGCCGCGACCGGGGCGACCTCGCTGTCGGTCGCCGCCGCCTCGGCCCCGGCCGCCTCGGCGGCTGACACCCCGCCCGGAACCGCTCCGGCGGGCGGCCAGGTGCGCCGGATCAGCCTGTACGCCGAGAACCTGCCGAACGGCCAGATGGGGTACGGCTTCGAGAAGGGCAAGGCCACCATCCCGGGGCCGCTGATCGAGCTGAACGAGGGCGACACCCTCCACATCGACTTCGAGAACAACTGCGATGTCGACGTCAGTCTCCACCCGCACGGCGTGGACTACGACATCGCCAACGACGGCACCCGGATGAGCCGGAGCCATGTCGAGCCCGGCGGCACCCGTACGTACACCTGGCGCACCCACGCCCCCGGCAGGCGCAAGGACGGCACCTGGCAGCAGGGCAGCGCGGGCTACTGGCACTACCACGACCATGTCGTGGGCACGGACCACGGCACCGGCGGCATCCGCAAGGGGCTGTACGGTCCCGTCGTGGTCCGCCGGAAGGGCGACATCCTGCCGGACAAGCAGTTCACGATCGTCTTCAACGACATGTCGATCAACAACAAGCCCGGCGCGGAGAGCCCCAACTTCGAGGCGACGGTGGGCGATCGCGTCGAGATCATCATGATCACGCACGGCGAGTTCTACCACACGTTCCATATGCACGGGCACCGCTGGGCGGACAACAGAACGGGCCTGCTCACCGGCCCCGACGACCCCAGCCGGGTGATCGACAACAAGATCACGGGCCCGGCGGACTCCTTCGGCTTCCAGGTCATCGCGGGCGAACGCGGGGGCGCGGGCGCCTGGATGTACCACTGCCATGTCCAGAGCCACTCCGACATGGGCATGGCCGGCCTCCTGCTGGTCGCCAAGGCGGACGGCACGATCCCGGGGTACGAGCCGCATCATCCGGCCGCGTCGGCCGACCCGAAGAGCGGCGCGAAGGCCGGCACCGATGCCGATCCGAAGGCCGACGCGAAGGGCGATACGAAAGCCGACGCGAAGGCCGACCACTCGGGCCACTGACGGCGGTTCCGGGGCGCGCCGCCTCAGGCCGTCCAGGACCCGTGCGGCGTAGGCCGCCAGGCGCTCCCTCATCTCCTCGCCGGTCATGTCCTCCTGACCGGCGAGGAGTTCCACGAGATCCGCGCGCGTGGCGGCCGGCAGGGCGTGCGCGGTGAAGCCGCTGTCGGCGACGGCGGGCAGCCGGCCCGTGATCCACGGGTCGCTCGGTTTCGACCAGCTGCGCGACCGCCTGGCCGCCGGTCTGCCCGAGGAGTTCGCCGCACTGCCGGCCGGCCTCGACCTCTCCATCGCCGAGGGGGCGGAGGACCGCACCACCGACACCGTCGAGCGCGTCACCGGGCGGACGGACGGCGCGCCGCGCCGTGCCGGCCGCTGTACTTCTCGGTCACCGAATGCCACCCTACGGTGACGGCGGGCCGAGGGCCCGGCGTCACGGTGCGTACGGGGCCGGTCGCCGTCGAGGTGCCCGACCCCGATGAACAGGGCCCGTCCGTCAGGGCGTTGACGGTTCGTCAATCATTCGTTTATCGCGGGCGGGCAATCTGTGCGGCATGCCGATCAATATCACCACCAGTACCACCACGACCGACGAACTCTCCTGGCAGGAGAGCGCGTTGTGCGCCCAGACCGGGCCCGAGTTCTTCTTCCCCGCCCCCGGCTCCTCCACCCGTGAGGCCAAGCGGCTCTGCGGCGCCTGCGAGGGGCGGATAGCCTGCCTGCAGTACGCGCTCAACCACGACGAGCGGTTCGGGGTCTGGGGCGGGCTCTCCGAGAAGGAGCGGCAGAACCTCCGGCGCCGCAGCGGCTGAAACGCGCGTCGGCCGCTCACCCGGCCGCTCACACCGCGTCGATGCGGAACGTCTCCCCGTACACCTGCCAGCGCAGCGGCAGCCGCAGCTCCATGTTGCCGTCCCGCAGGAAGAGGCGCTGCGCGGTGTCGATCCGTGAGGAGTCGCGCTGTGCCGTGACGGACTTCGTCTTGATCACGGACCGGCTCGCGTCCAGGAAGGCGGAGAGATACGCCTTCTCGTCGCCTCCCTCGGCCGCCGTCCGCGCCTTCTTCAGGGCCGCCTCCCGGATGCCGTAGAAGCCCTCCGCGTCGAGGCCCGGGCCGTGCAGGACCATCGCGTCGTAGTAGATGAACTGGCCGAGGGTGCCGAGCCCGTCCATCTTGGCGAGCCGGACGGCCGGGTCGAAGTACAGCGTGTCGCGGGTCCTGTCCTGCGCGGCACGGAAGTCCGCCGACTCCGCGGCCTGGGCCCAGGCGTCCCGGAAACCCGGGTCGAGGCCCTCGTGCGAGTCGCTGCCGTCCACGGCGCGCAGCGCCGGGAGGTAGGAGGCGAGCGGATTGTCCGGATGGGACTTCGTGTACGACTCCACGAGGTGCAGCATGTCGTTGGTCCCGGAGCAGAAGCCGATGATCCCGGCCGTGTAGCCGTTGCCGTCCCCGATGTCCTCGATGGCGCCGTACTGGCCGCGCCAGTCGAGCGTGGAGTTCTCCGCGCTGGCGACGAGCCGCGCGGCGATCTCCTTCTTCGCGGGAGCGGCGAGGCCCGGCGGCAGCTTCTCGATCTGCTTCTCCGCCTTCTCCAGCTCGTCCGCGTCGGCCGAGAGGAGCGGGGCGGGGGCGGTGCTCCGCTCGGGATACTCCGGCGGATGGTCGGCGAGCACCGCCGAACCGCCGTCGCCGCCGCCGAAGATCACGACGGCGGCCACCAGGAGAGGGGCGCCTATGAGGAAGAGGCGCGTAACAGGCTTCATCCGGCACAGGGTACGACGCACCGGCGCGCGCCTTCAGCCGTACGCCCCATCGCGCGCCGTGCGCCCCCCTCACATACCCGCGGGCGGCAGTATCCGCCCGCGGGCTGTCAGGTCAGGGCCCGCGGGTCCTCAGCCCGCCGCGCGCGCCGCCATCCGGGCCTTGCGGGCGGCGAGCTTCTCGTCGAACTTGCTCGCCTCGGAGTCCAGCCCGCCCATGTACAGGCCCAGTTCCTCCTGCGCCTTCAGACCCTCGGGGCCGAGACCGCCGATCTCCATGACCTTCAGGAAGCGCAGCACGGGCTGGAGCACGTCGTCGTGGTGGATGCGCATGTTGTAGATCTCGCCGATGGCCATCTGCGCGGCGGCGCGCTCGAAGCCGGGCATGCCGTGTCCGGGCATCCGGAACTGGACGACCACGTCGCGCACGGCCTGCATCGTCAGATCCGGCGCTATCTCGAAGGCCGCGCCCAGCAGGTTCCGGTAGAAGACCATGTGCAGGTTCTCGTCGGTGGCGATGCGCGCCAGCATCCGGTCACAGACCGGATCGCCCGACTGGTGGCCGGTGTTGCGGTGCGAGACGCGGGTCGCCAGCTCCTGGAAGGCGACGTACGCGACGGAATGCAGCATCGAGTGGCGGTTGTCGGACTCGAAGCCCTCCGCCATGTGCGCCATCCGGAACTGCTCCAGCTTGTCCGGGTCGACGGCGCGCGAGGTGAGCAGGTAGTCGCGCATCACGATGCCGTGCCGGCCCTCCTCCGCGGTCCAGCGGTGCACCCAGGTGCCCCAGGCGCCGTCGCGGCCGAAGAGGCTGGCGATCTCGTGGTGGTAGCTGGGGAGGTTGTCCTCGGTGAGCAGATTGACGACGAGCGCGATCTTGCCGATGTCGGTGACCTTCGACTGCGACGGCTCCCACGCCTCCCCGTTGTCGAAGATGCCGGGGAAGTTGCGGCCGTCCGACCAGGGCACGTACTCGTGCGGCATCCAGTCCTTGGCGACCTTGAGATGGCGGTTGAGTTCCTTCTCCACCACCTCTTCCAGCGCGTACAGCAGCCGGGCGTCGGTCCACGCTTCCGACGAACTGCCGAGGTGGGGAGAGGTGATCGACACGGGTGCTCCAGGGGGACGGGAGTTTTACCTACGGGTTCGTAGGTTACGACACCGTAGGTTAAGGCCCGAATAAGCGAGGGGCCAAGCCCGGCCCCTGGATCACCTCGCGATCACCTCAGGTCGTCCACGTTCCCGCGCCCCCTCACCGCTCCCGCAGCCGCACGGAAAGGCAGGTCACACACCCTTCGAGCTTCTCGAACTCGCTGATGTCGACCGGCACCGGTTCATGGCCCAGATCCGACAGCAGTTCGGCGGTCCGCGGCGCGCTCGCCGCGATCAGCAGCTTCCCGCCGCCGAGCAGGACGACGTGCGAGCCCGGCTCCTCCGGTACGGAGAGCCGGCGCGGGAAGGGCGACCAGTCGTCCACCAGCGGGTCGAAACCGATGACCGTGGAGTCGGGCAGCGCGGTCACCGCGGACTTGAGGTGCAGCACCTTCGTGACGGGTACGGCCACCACCCGCGCGCCGAGCGGTTCGAAGGCGGCGCGGAGCTGTTCCACCCCCGCCGCGTTCGTCCGGCCGCCCTGGCCCACGTAGACCGTGTCGCCGGTCCTGAGGACATCGCCGCCGTCCAGCGTGCCGGGCTCCCGTATCCGGGTGACCGTGTGGCCGAGCCGGACCAGTTCCTCCTCGACCGCGGCGGTCTCGGGGCGGCGGGAGGGGGCGCCGGGGCGGCAGATCAGCGCGACACCGCGGAACAGCACGACGGTGTCCTCCACGAACACCCCGTCCGGGCAGTCGTCGGCCGGCGCCACCTCGACGGTCTCCCAGCCGTGCGCGCGCAGCGTCGCGCCGTACCGCTCCCACTGCTCGACGGCGAGCGCGGGGTCGACCGGGGTCCGTTCGAGATGGGTGACCAGCCCTTCGGTGAGGCGCGGGCTCGGGCGTCGGATCAGTGCTTTTCCGTGGGGCACGGGTGTTCCTCCGTATCGTCCGGTGCGTGCGTGCGTGCGGCGGGCCGGACCGGTGGCGGGCCGGCCACCGGTACGGGGACGGGCCGGCGGGCCCGCGCCGGTACCGGCCCGCCCATCATCACCCGTGTTCCGCCGCCCGCACCTCCTCCGCGTCGGTGTCCCGCAGCTCGCCGTCGAGCAGCAGCCAGCGCGTGATACCGATCGACTCCAGGAACGGCACGTCGTGACTGGCCACGATCACCGCGCCCCGGTACGACTCCAGTGCCGCCGTGAGCCGGCGGACGGACGCCATGTCCAGGTTGTTCGTCGGCTCGTCGAGCAGCAGCAGCCGGGGCGCCGGTTCCGCGAGCAGCAGCGCGGCGAGCGAGGCCCGGAACCGCTCGCCGCCCGAGAGGCTCCCGGCCCGCTGGTCGGCCCGCGCGCCCCGGAAGAGGAAGCGCGCCAGCCGGGACCTGATCTGCTGGTTGGTCGCCGCGGGCGCGAAGCGGGCGACGTTCTCGGCCACGGTGAGCGCGTCGTCCAGCACGTCGAGCCGCTGCGGCAGGAAGCGCAGCGGGACATGGGCCAGCGCCTCGCCGGACTCGGGCGGCAACTCCCCGGCGACGGTGCGCAGCAGCGTCGTCTTCCCCGCGCCGTTCCGGCCGACCAGCGCGATCCGTTCGGGGCCGTGGATCGCGTACTCGCCGCAGACCTCGGCCCCGTACCGCAGCCGCAGGTCGCGCAGGGTCAGTACGCCGCGTCCCGGGTGGACGACGGTGTGCGGCAGGTCGATCCGGACCTCGTCGTCGTCCCGTACCGCCTCCACCGCCTCGTCCAGCCGCTCCTTCGCCTCGGCGAGCCGCTCGGTGTGCAGGATCCGGTGCTTGCCCGCGGACTCCTGGGCCGCCTGCTTGCGCCCGTTCATGACGATCTTCGGCTCCCGCTTGGTGTCCGACATCTTCTGGCCGAATCGCTTGCGCCGGGCCAATTTGACCTGGGCGTCGGCGAGTTCGCGCTTCTGGCGCTGTACGTCGGCCTCCGCGACCCGCACCATACGGGCGGCCGCCTCCTGTTCCTGGGCGAGCGCCTCCTCGTAGGCGGAGAAGGCGCCGCCGTACCAGCGCACCTCGCCGTCGCGCAGATCGGCGATCTGGTCGACGCGCTCCAGGAGTTCACGGTCGTGGCTGACCACGACGAGGGTGCCGGACCAGGAGTCGACGGCGTCGTACAGCCGCCGCCGGGCGCGCAGATCGAGGTTGTTGGTCGGCTCGTCCAGCAGCAGCACGTCCGGCCGGGCGAGCAGCAGCGCGGCCAGGCCGAGCAGCACGCACTCGCCGCCCGACATCTCGCCGACCGTACGGTCGAGGCCGAGCCCGCCGAGACCGAGGTGATCGAGGGTGGCCCGGGCGCGTTCCTCCACGTCCCAGTCGTCGCCGACCGCGGTGAAGTGCTCCTCGCTCGCGTCGCCCGCCTCGATGGCGTGCAGCGCGGCGCGGGCCGCGGCGACACCGAGCGCCTCGTCCACCCGCAGGGCGGTGTCGAGCGTCACGGTCTGGGGGAGGAAGCCGATGTCGCCGTTGATCGCGATCCGGCCCTCGGCCGGGGCGAGTTCGCCCGCGATCAGCTTCAACAGGGTGGACTTGCCCGACCCGTTGAGACCGATGAGCCCGGTCCTGCCGGGGCCGATCGCGAGTTGGAGGTCATGGAACACCTCGGTCCCGTCCGGCCAGGCGAACGAGAGCGCGGTGCAGGTGATGTGGGCGGGGGCGGCGGACATACACGTCTCCGGTTGCTGCGGGGTTCAGGGGTCAGGGCAACGGATGGAGACACCGCGAGCAGGAGGGAAGTCCAGGTCGAGGGGACGGCTCGGCAGCCGAGGTCACACACGAGGCGGACAGCCGGAGGAAAGCACGGCTGTGCGGCACGGTGTCTCAGGACCTCAGATGCGCAACGGTCCACTCCGATCGACGACAACAGGACCACGGAACACGGTACGAGGCCGTCCGGCGGCGGTCAAAGGAATTAACTGCGGCGCAGGGGGGAGTGCTTTCCGGCGGGGCGCTGTCCGTCGCGGCGGGACCGGGGAGGCCGGGCGGGGGAGCCCGGGCCGCGGGCGGGGGGCGTCGTCGTCAGCGCGCGTCGCGCAGCAGTTCCGTCAGATCGTGGTCCAGGTCGAGATAGAGATGCTCCCGTCCGGCCGGGACCAGGCACTGCGAGCGCTCCAGGAACCGGCGCAGCTCCGCCGTGCGCAGATGCACCATCGCGGTGCCCTCGGGCGCGTGGAACTCCAGGACCGTACGGCCGTAGCCGAAGGGCCGCACCCGCACGTCGCCGACGCCCGCCGCCTCGGTCATCCCCTTCGCCAGCAGCTCACGGGAGAACTCCCAGGTGACCTCGGTGCCTTCGAGTGTCGCCGGGGGCGGGAACTCCATCCGTACGGCGAACGGGTCGGCCCGGTCGTAACAGAGCATCGCGGGGACGGTCTCCATCCGGGGAGAGGGCGAGACCAGCCGGGCCTGCACGGCCTGTTCGATGACGGGCGACATGGCCTGCTCCCCTTCGTCGGATCCGGACTGTGCCGGGCTCATCCCTACGGGTTCGGTACTCCCCTAAAGGGAAAGACGGTGGAGCGGCTCAATACGTGCTCCGAATCCGGAGTGAGCTGTGTCACCGTACGGTGATCTGTGTCACACCGTTCCGGCGGCCGTCGCGTCGGCGGCCGGAACGGGCGGCGGCCGGGTGCCGCGGCGGTCAAGTGGCCGCCGCATAAGGTGTGGTCATCATGACGACGATCAGGACACCCGCCGACGAGGCCGAGGCGCGCGCCGTCCAGGACGAACTGCGCGGGCGTGTCGTGCTCGACGAGGCGGGCCCGCCGTCCGGCACGGGACTGGTGACCGGCGTGGACGTGGCCTACGACGACGAGCGGGACATCGTGGCCGCCGCGGCGGTCGTCCTCGACGCCGCCACTCTCGCCGTGGTCGACCGGGCCACCGCCGTGGGCCGGGTGGCCTTCCCGTACGTCCCGGGCCTGCTGGCCTTCCGGGAGATCCCGACCGTGCTCGCCGCGCTCGGCTCGCTCACCGCCGGGCCCGGGCTGATCGTCTGCGACGGGTACGGCCGGGCCCACCCGCGCCGGTTCGGGCTCGCCTCCCATCTGGGCGTGGTCACCGGACACCCGGTGATCGGGGTGGCGAAGAACCCGTTCACGTTCTCGTACGCGGACCCCGGCGACCGGCGCGGCGACTGGGCGCCGCTCCTCGCCGACGACGGCGAGGAGGTCGGCCGCGCGCTGCGCACCCGGGCGGGCGTGAAGCCGGTCTTCGTCTCGGTCGGCCACCGCGTCGGCCTCGACACCGCCTGCGCCCACACCCTGCGGCTGACGCCCGAGTACCGTCTGCCGGAGACCACCCGGCGGGCCGACGCGCTCTGCCGCGAGGCGCTGCGCGCGGCGGTCGCGGGGCCGGACGGCGCTCTCAGACGGTGACCTGCGGCTGTGCCGGGCCGAGGTAGTACACCTCGGTCTTTTCGCTGTGCGGGACGAGCAGTCCGTGCAGCTCCTCGGCCGCGGCCTTGAGGAGGTCGCCGTCCCGGTCGGCGTCGACGGTTTCGAGGAGGAACGCGACGCGGGCGGAGTCCTCGGTGACGCGGGTGCGGTGCGCGTCGCGGTGGTTCCAGTGGCGCGTCAGCACGCCGCTGGTGTCCGCGTAGACGACCTCGCCCGGCTTGGGGGTCTCGGTGGTGTCGGGTTCGCCGAGCGGGGTGAAGGACTCGGTGCCGTCCGCGTGGCGGATCTCGATGTCGCCGGTGACCCGGTCGAGGTCGAAGGCGCCCGCGGGCAGGGCGTGCCGTACGGAGACGGCGTTGTACGCGTCGACGGCCGGGCCGATGCGCGGCAGCGCGCCCTTCTTGGCGAGCCGGCGGCCGAGCGCGTCGACGCTGGGGCGGATGCGGCGCGGGTTGGTGCCGAAGGCGCGGTAGGCCGTGTGCCACGCCTCGATGCGGGGGTCGGTCTCGTCGGCCGGGTGCCAGGTGCCGTCGGCGAGCCCCTGCTCCAGCTCCGCCAGGGCGGCGGCGGTGCGGGGCCACGGCTCCCGGCCGCGCAGGCCGGTGGCGGTCACCAGGGCGATGAGGGCGCCGGGGAAGGCGTCCGCGACGGCGGGGGTGAGGCGGAAGGCGGTCATGGGCGGGATTTCCGTTTCGTGCGTGTGTACAACGTGTGGCTGGGTGCGCGTGCGACTGGGTGCGCGTAGGCGTACGGCGTGCGCGGTGCGGGCGGACGGGCCGCGTCGCCGCACCCTCTATCATTCCAATGGAACGACCGAACCGTACAGCAGGTCGACCGAGATGCGTCAATCAACCGACCGCACGGTGCATTCGAATGGTCGGGCGGTGAGTGAGGAAGTGATCGGATGGCCGAGACGGCCACGGCCCTGCGGACGCTCGCGCACAACGTCCGGACGGCCCGTGCCCGCGCGGGCCTCTCGCTCGACGAGCTGGGCAGGCGCGCCCAGGTCAGCAAGGGGGCCCTGGTGGGGCTGGAGAAGGCCCAGGGCAACCCCAACTTCGCCACCCTGGTCCGGCTCGCCGACACCCTCGGCGTCTCGGTGTCCGCCCTGCTGGAGGGGCCGGCCGAAGGCCGCGTCCGTATCGTCGCCGCCGACGCCGTCGCGCCCCTGTGGACCGGGGAACGGGGCGGGGAGGCCCGGCTCATGCTGACGACCTCGGGCCCGGCGCCCGTCGAGGTCTGGCGCTGGCGGCTGGAACCGGACGAGGAGTACCCCAGCCACCCCCACCAGGCCGGAGTCGTGGAGACCGTCAGCGTCACCGCCGGGCGGATGACCCTCGTCGTCGACGGCACCGAGCACGCCGTCGAAGCCGGGCAGACCGCCACGTTCGACGGTGACGCCCCCCACGCCTACCGCGGCGCCGGCACCGGAACCTGCCACCTGGTCATGACCGTCCACCTGCCGCCCGGCCCCGCCGCTTCCTGAACCGCCGCTTCTTGATCCGCTCGGCACCCGCTTGGCCGAACACCCCGGGTACGGCATAGGCTCGGCACAGGGCTAAGCGCTTGCTCTGCCGTACTCCGCCGAGCGCCGTGGGCGGAGTGGACACGATCACTTGGGGGCCGGGATGACAGGCACGACGGACGGTCCGCTGACCGGTGTACGCGTGGTCGAGCTGGCCGGGATCGGGCCCGGCCCCTTCGCCGCGATGACGCTCGCCGACCTCGGCGCCGATGTCGTACGGGTCGACCGGCCCGGCGGCGCGGGGCTCGGTATCGACCCGGCGTACGACCTCACCAATCGCAACAAGCGCTCCGTGCTCATCGACCTCAAGGCCGAGGACGGCCCGGCCCGCGTCCTCGATCTCGTCGAGCGCGCCGACATCCTGATCGAGGGGTACCGCCCCGGTGTCGCCGAGCGGCTGGGCGTCGGCCCGGAGGAGTGCCACGGCCGCAATCCACGGCTGGTGTACGGCCGGATGACCGGCTGGGGCCAGGAGGGGCCGCTCGCCGACCGCGCGGGACACGACATCGGCTACATCGCCGTCTCCGGCGCCCTCTCCATGATCGGCAAGGCGGAGGAGCCGCCCGCGCTCCCCGCCAACCTGCTCGGGGACTACGCGGGCGGCGCGCTCTACCTCGTCATCGGCGTCCTCGCGGCGCTCCGGCACGCCCGCACCCCGGACGGCGCCGGGCAGGTCGTGGACGCGGCGATCGTGGACGGCACCGCCCATCTCACCACCATGATCCACGCCATGATGGGCGCCGGCGGCTGGCAGGACCGGCGCGGTGCCAACCTGCTGGACGGCGGCAGCCCCTTCTACGGCTCGTACGAGACCTCCGACGGCGGATACATGGCGGTCGGCGCCCTGGAGAAGCGCTTCTACAACGAGTTCGTCGAACTGCTCGGACTGACCGGCGAGATCCCCGACCGCAGGGACTTCGCGCGCTGGGACGAGCTGCGGGACGCCGTGGCCGCCCGGTTCAGGACCCGGACGCGCCGGGAATGGACCGACGTCTTCGCGGGCTCCGACGCCTGCGTCGCCCCCGTGCTCTCGCTGCGCGAGGCGCCCAGCCACCCCCACCTGGCGGCCCGTGGCACCTTCACCGACCACGCGGGCCTCGTCCAGCCCGCGCCGGCGCCCCGCTTCTCCGCCACACCGGGGTCGGTACGCCGCCCGCCCGCACGGCCGGGGGCGGACAACGCCGAGGTCGCCCGCGACTGGGGCCTGCCTGATCCGTCCGGGGCGCCGGAAAGCCCCGAAGGGGCTGACAGGTCCGGTCCGGCCTGAGCCACCCGTCCACCAGTCCCCTCCCGCCCGCTCTTCCCGTCCACCCGCAACGGAAGGCAGCCGCCGTGACCACCGAAGCGTTCGTCTACGAAGCGATCCGCACCCCGCGCGGCCGCGGCAAGGCCAACGGGGCCCTGCACGGCACCAAGCCCATCGACCTCGTCGTCGGCCTCATCCACGAGCTGCGCCGCCGGCTGCCCGGACTCGACCCGGCCGCCGTCGACGACATCGTGCTCGGCGTGGTGAGCCCGCTCGGTGACCAGGGCTCGGACATCGCCCGTATCGCGGCCATCGCCGCCGGACTGCCCGACACGGTCGCCGGCGTCCAGGAGAACCGCTTCTGCGCCTCCGGCCTCGAAGCCGTCAACCTGGCCGCCGCCAAGGTCCGCTCCGGCTGGGAGGACCTGGTCCTCGCGGGCGGCGTCGAGTCGATGTCCCGCGTGCCGATGGGGTCCGACGGCGGAGCCTGGGCGATGGACCCGATGACCAGCTTCGCCACCGGCTTCGCGCCCCAGGGCATCGGCGCCGACCTGATCGCCACCCTCGGCGGCTACAGCAGGCGCGACGTGGACGAGTTCGCCGCGCTCTCCCAGGAACGGGCCGCCGCGGCTTGGAAGGACGGCCGCTTCGCGCGCTCCGTCGTGCCCGTACGCGACCGCAACGGACTCACCGTCCTCGACCATGACGAACACCCGCGCCCCGGCACCACCGCCGAGTCGCTCGCCGCGCTCAGGCCGTCCTTCGCGGAGATCGGCGAGAAGGGCGGCTTCGACGCCGTCGTCCTGCAGAAGTACCACTGGGTCGAGCGGATCGACCACGTCCACCACGCGGGCAACTCCTCCGGCATCGTGGACGGCGCGGCCCTCGTCGCCGTCGGCTCCCGGGAGACGGGGGAGCGGTACGGGCTCACGCCGCGCGCCCGGATCGTCTCCGCGGCGGTCTCCGGATCCGAGCCGACCATCATGCTGACCGGCCCGGCGCCCGCCACCCGCAAGGCCCTCGCCAAGGCCGGACTGACCATCGACGACATCGACCTGGTCGAGATCAACGAGGCGTTCGCCGCGGTCGTCCTGCGCTTCGTCGACGAGATGGGGCTCTCCCTGGACAAGGTCAACGTCAACGGCGGTGCCATCGCGCTCGGCCATCCCCTCGGGGCCACCGGCGCGATGATCCTCGGCACCCTCGTCGACGAACTGGAGCGCAGGGACCAGCGGTACGGCCTCGCCACGCTCTGCGTCGGCGGGGGCATGGGTGTCGCCACCGTCATCGAGCGTCTCTGACCGGCCGTTTCCCTCTCCTCTCCCCCTACGGAGCAGCAGCATGAGCGAGCCCACCCCCGCCACGCCGAGCACCCCCGCCACGCCGAGCACCCCCGCGACCGCCGACGCCTCCGCCATTCGATGGGAGCGGGACGCCACGGGTGTCGTCACCCTCACCCTGGACGACCCCGGCCGGTCGGCCAACACCATGAACCAGGCGTTCCGGGACTCCGTCACCACCGTCGCCGACCGCGCCGAGGCCGAGCGGGACACCATCCGCGGCATCATCGTCACCTCCGCCAAGAAGACCTTCTTCGCGGGCGGCGACCTCAAGGACATGATCACGCTGGGGCCCGCCGACGCCCAGCGGGTCTTCGACGAGTCCCTGGCCGTCAAGCACGCCCTGCGCCGGATCGAGACCCTCGGCAAACCGGTGGTCGCCGCCCTCAACGGCGCGGCCCTGGGCGGCGGTTACGAGATCGCGCTGGCCTGCCACCACCGCGTCGCCCTCGACACCCCCGGATCCCGGATCGGGCTGCCCGAGGTCACCCTCGGACTGCTGCCCGCGGCCGGCGGGGTCGTCCGTACCGTACGGCTCATGGGCATCGCCGACGCCCTCCTCAAGGTCCTGCTCCAGGGCACCCGGTATTCCCCGCGGCGCGCGCTGGACGCCGGACTGGTCCACGAAGTCGCCGCCACCCCCGAGGAGATGCTGGCCCGCGCGCACGCCTTCATCGACGCGCACCCCGAGTCGCACCAGCCCTGGGACGTCAAGGGGTACCGGATCCCCGGCGGCACGCCCGCCTCCCCGCGCCTGGCCGCCCACCTCCCCGCGTTCCCCGCGAACCTGAAGAAGGAGCTGGCCGGCGCCCCCTACCCGGCGCCGCGCAACATCCTCGCGGCGGCCGTCGAGGGCGCGCAGGTCGACTTCTCGACCGCGGGCACCATCGAGGCGCGCTACTTCACCGAACTGGTCACCGGACAGACCGCGAAGAACATGATGCAGGCGTTCTTCTTCGACCTCCAGGCCGTCAACTCCGGTGCGAGCAGGCCCCGGGGCATCGCGCCCCGCGAGGTCCGCAAGGTCGCCGTGATCGGCGCCGGGATGATGGGCGCGGGCATCGCCTACTCCTGCGCGCGCGCCGGTCTGGACGTCGTCCTCAAGGACGTCTCCGCGGAAGCCGCCGCCCGGGGCAAGGCGTACGCGGAGAAGCGGCTCGCCAAGGCGCTCGCCCGGGGCCGTACGACCGAGGCCGACCGGGACGCGCTGCTCGCCCGGATCACCCCCACCGCGGACCCGGCGGACCTGTCCGGCTGCGACGCGGTGATCGAGGCCGTGTTCGAGGACACCACGCTCAAGCACCAGGTGTTCCAGGAGCTCCAGGAAACCGTCGCACCCGACGCGCTGCTCTGCTCCAACACCTCCACCCTGCCCATCGGCCTGCTCGCCGAAGGCGTGTCGCGCCCGGCGGACTTCATCGGACTGCACTTCTTCTCTCCGGCCGACAGGATGCCGCTGGTCGAGATCGTCAGGGGCGCACGGACCGGGGACGAGGCACTGGCCCGCGCCTTCGACCTGGTGCGCCGGATCAACAAGACCCCGATCGTCGTCAACGACTCGCGCGGCTTCTTCACCTCCCGTGTCATCGGGCACTTCCTCAACGAGGGTGTCGCGATGATCGGCGAGGGGCTGGAGCCCGCCTCCGTCGAACAGGCCGCCGCGCAGGCCGGCTACCCGGCCAAGGTCCTCGCCCTGATGGACGAGCTGACCCTCACGCTGCCCCGCAGGATCCGCGCGGAGACGCGGCGCGCCGTCGAGGAGGCCGGGGGCGACTGGACCGGGCACCCCGCCGACGAGGTCGTCGACCGGATGGTGGAGGAGTTCGGCCGCCCCGGTCGCGCGGGCGGCGCGGGCTTCTACGAGTACGGCGAGGACGGCGCGCGCCTCGGACTCTGGCCGGGGCTGCGGACCCACTTCGGCACGGGCGACACCGATGTGCCGCTGCGCGACATGCGGGAGCGCATGCTCTTCGCCGAGGCGCTGGAGTCCGTCCGCTGTCTGGAGGAGAACGTCCTGACCTCGGTCGCCGACGCCAACATCGGCTCCCTCCTGGGCATCGGCTTCCCGGGCTGGACCGGGGGCGTGCTCCAGTACGTCAACGGGTACGAGGGCGGGCTGCCCGGCTTCGTCGCGCGCGCCCGCGAGCTGGCGGAGCTGTACGGGGAGCGGTTCGCGCCGCCGGCGGCGCTGGTCGCGAAGGCGGAGCGGGGCGAGACGTTCCGGGACGCGTAGGGCCCGTCAGGCGCTGGGCGTCTGCTGTCAGGCGTCCGCCGTCAGGTAGGCGATGACCATGTCGCCCAGCATGGTGCGGTAGTGCTCGCGGCGGTCCGGGGCGGTGAGGTCACGGCCGAAGAGGGTGCCGAAGGTGTGCCGGTTGGAGACCCGGAAGAAGCAGAACGAGCTGATCATCGCGTGCAGGTCGAGGGCGTCGACCTCGGCGGTGAAGACGCCCTTCGCCCTGCCCTCCTCCAGGATCCGGCGGATGACGTCGATGGCCGGGGAGTTGAGCGAGCCGAGCGTGGCCGAGGCCTTGATGTGCTCGGCCTCGTGGATGTTCTCGATGCTGACCAGCCGGATGAAGTCCGGGTGCGCCTCGTGGTGGTCGAAGGTGACCTCGGCGAGCCGCCTGATCGCGGACTCCGGGTCGAGATGCTCGACGTCGATGTGCTGCTCGATCGCGCGGATCACCCCGTACGCCCGCTCCAGGACGGTGGTGAAGAGCTGCTCCTTGCTGCCGAAGTAGTAGTAGATCATCCGCTTGGTGGTGTGGATGTGCGCGGCGATCTCGTCCACCCGGGCACCCGCGAAGCCGACCCGGGCGAACTCCCGTGTCGCCGCGTCGAGGATCTCCTCGCGGGTCCGCGCCGCGTCCCGGGTCCGTGTGGCGGGCGGGGGCGGCGGGGGGACAGCGGCTGCCATACGGCTCCTCGTGGCGTCGGCGTCGGGCCCGGGTCGGGCACGGTGCGCCGGGCGTCCCAGTCTATCGAGACGCCCCTGCCCCGCCCGGCCGCCACCGCACCCGTCCGCCCGCCCCGGACGGGGCGCGCGCGGTGGGCTCACGCGGTGCGCTGTGCCGCGGGAGCGCCGACGAGGTCGGCGAGATCGGCGAGCATCCGCTCCGTGTGCGGCTCCCGTCCCGTGAAGAGCCGGAAGGCGTCCGCCGCCTGGAAGACGGCCATGGCGCCGCCGTCCAGCGTCGGGCAGCCGATCTCCCGGGCCAGCCGCAGCAGTTCGGTGTCGAGCGGCCGGTAGACGACCTCGGCCACCCACAGTCCGGGCCGGAGCAGCCCGGCGGGCAGCGGCAGCCCCGGATGCCCGGCCATGCCGGTGGGGGTGGCGTGGACGAGCCCGTCGGCGTCGGCGAGCCGCGCCGCGAGCCGCTCCATCGCGACGGCACTCGCCCGCCCGGCGCCGAAGCGGCTGTTCAGCGCGTCGGAGAGCGCGGTGGCCCGCACCGGGTCGGTGTCCGCGAGGGAGAGCCGGTCCACGCCGAGCGTGAGCAGCGCGTGCGCGACGGCGGCGCCCGCCCCGCCCGCGCCGAGCTGGACGACATGCCGGATGGCCACCCCCGGCAGGCCCCGGGCGAAGGACCGGGCGAACCCGGTGGCGTCCGTGTTGTGGCCGATCGTCCGGCCGTCGCGGAGGACCACGGTGTTGACCGCGCCGAGCGCCGCCGCGGCCGGCTCCACCTCGTCCAGGTGCTCGATCACCAACTGCTTGCAGGGGTGGGTGATGTTGAGCCCGTCGAAGCCCAGTGCCCGTGCCGCCCGCAGCAGTTGGCCGACCGCCTCGGGACCGACCCCCAGCTCGTCGATGTCGATGGTGCGGTAGAGCAGGCGCAGCCCGTGCCGGTCCGCCTCCCGTTCGTGCAGCGCGGGACTGAGCGACGGGCCGATGCCCGCGCCGATCAGCCCGGTGAGGTACGAGGACCGCGGCTCGGGCGGCGTGGACGGCATCGGCGGTGCAGGCATCATCGGGGCACCCCCACCAGCCGGGCCAGCTGCGCGAGGCCCAGCGCGTAACCGTGCGCCCCGGCCCCGCAGATGACGGTGTCGGCGACGGCCGAGACGTACGAGTGGTGCCGGAACGCCTCGCGCCGGTGGATGTTGGACAGGTGCACCTCCACGACCGGGAGGTCCACGGCGGCGAGCGCGTCGCGCAGCGCCACCGAGGTGTGGCTGTAGCCGGCCGGGTTGATCACGATGCCGCGGTGCGCGGTGCGTGCCTCCTGCACGGCGTCGATGAGGACGCCCTCGTGGTTGCTCTGCCGGAAGTCGACCCGCAGGCCGAGCGGGGCCGCGGTGGTGTGGCAGAGCGCCTCGATGTCGGCGAGCGTGTCGGTGCCGTACACCGCCGGCTCCCGCAGGCCGAGCAGATTGAGATTGGGGCCGTTGAGGACGAGTACGGAGTTCTCCGCGGTCCGGTCGGACGGGTTCGGCATCGTGATCATTTCGGTCGGGCCGGACGAGTCCGGGCGGGGCGGGACGGGACCAGGGTGAGGTGAGGCGGGGCAGAACCAGGGTGAGGCGGGGCAGGGAAGGTCCTCAGGCCGAGACCGACTCCGTGGCCGGCGAGCGCGCGCCGGACGCGTCCGGCCGGGCGCCGAGTTCCGTCGTGGGTACCTTGAACGTCTCCCGGCCGGTCACCACCGCGAGCGAGCTGAGCACGCAGAAGGCGGCCGTGAAGATCGCCACACCGACCCAGTCGTCCCCGTCGGGTCCCGCGATCTGTGCCGCGAAGCTCACCGCGAACCCGGCGACGGCGAAGCCGATCTGCGTACCGATCGCCATGCCGGAGAGCCGGACCCGGGTGGAGAACATCTCCCCGTACAGGGAGGGCCAGATGCCGTTCGCCGCGCTGTAGACCACACCGAAGAAGCCGATGCCGGCGAGGAGCACCAGCGGGTAGGAGCCGGTGGAGATCGCCCACAGATAGACGAAGATCATCACCCCGGAGCCGAGCGAACCGATCAGGAAGACCGGCTTGCGGCCGATCCGGTCCGAGAGCCTCGCCCACAGCGGGATGGCGAGCAGGGCCACGGCGTTGGCGGCGACACCGACCCACAGCATCGCTGTCTTGTCCATGCCGACCGCGTCGCTGGTGGCGTACGACAGCGCCCAGACGGTGAAGATGGTGGAGACGGTCGCGATGGTGGCCGCCGCGACGACGCGCAGCACATCGGCCCAGTGGTCGCGCAGCAGATGGACGAGCGGCAGCCCGGCCGGGGCCCGGCGCGCGGACTCCTGCTGGAAGACGGGGGTCTCCTCCAGGTTGCGCCGGATCAGATAGCCGCCCACCGCGACGAGCGCGCTGAGCAGGAAGGGGATCCGCCACCCCCAGGTGTAGAGCTGGTCGTCGGGGAGCGCGGCGACCGGGATGAAGACCAGGGTGGCGAGGATCTGACCGGCCTGCGTCCCGTTGAGGGTGAAGCTGGAGTAGTAGCCGCGCCGGTGCTCCGGCGCGTGTTCCAGCGTCATCGAGCTGGCACCGGCCTGCTCGCCCGCGGCCGAGATCCCCTGGAGCATGCGCATCAGGACCAGCAGGACCGGCGCGGCGGCCCCGATCTGGTCGTACGTGGGCAGACACCCGATCAGGAACGTGGAGATGCCCATCAGGACGAGGGTCAGCACCATGACCCGGCGCCGGCCCAGCCGGTCGCCGATGTGCCCCAGGAAGAACGCGCCGATCGGCCGGGTCGCGTACGCCACCCCGAAGGTGCCGAGGGAGATCAGGGTCGCGGTCGCGGGATGGTCCGGGTTGAAGAAGACCCGGGGGAAGATCAGGGCCGCGGCGCTGCCGTAGATGAAGAAGTCGTAGTACTCCAGCGCGCTGCCGACCCAGGCGGCCACGGCCGCCTTCCGGGGCTTGCCCTGCGGCGCGGGGGACGGTTTCGAGGCGTCGAGCGAGTGAGCGGACACGCGTGCTCCTCTGGGGGAGGGGATGACAGCGGCAGGGGGGGACGGGGATGACAGCGGCCGAGAGGGGACGGGGATGACGGGGATGGCGGGGATGACGGCAGGCCGGTTCGCCGGGTCCGTCGCGCGTTAATTAACGCACTAGGTAGTTAATTACGTTGCCGAGGATCCTGGGACCGGCGTACGAAACTGTCAAGACACCGCGCGGAAACTTCTCGTCGCCCTGGACCGGCCCCGGAAACGCGCTCACCCCCCGGACGGGGAGATCCGGGGGGTGAGCGCCATGGGGGGTGGGGAAGGAGCGGCGGGAAGCCTCAGCCGAGGCCGCCGCGCCCGATGACCTGTGCGTACCAGCGCGCGCTGTCCTTGACCGTACGGCGCTGCGTCGCGAAGTCGACATGGACGACGCCGAACCGCTTGCTGTAGCCGTACGCCCACTCGAAGTTGTCCAGCAGCGACCAGAGGAAGTAGCCGCGGACCTGCGCGCCGTCCGTGATCGCCCGGTGGACGGCGTCGAGGTGGGAGTGGAGGTAGGCCACGCGCTCGGGGTCGTGGACCGCGCCGGAGGGGTCCGCGTAGTCGTCGTACGCCGCCCCGTTCTCGGTGACCATCAGCGGCGTGCCGGGCAGCTCGTCGCGGAGCCGGGTGAGCAGTTCGTACAGCCCGTCCGCGTCGACCGGCCAGTCCATGGCCGTACGCGGCCCGGGGGCCGGTACGAAGCGCACCCGGCCCTCGGCGCCCGGCCACGGCGAGGGCGTCTCCGAGGAGCCCGCGGCGACGACGGTGGGGGAGTAGTAGTTGATCCCCAGCGAGTCGATGGGCGCCGCGGCGGTCTCCAGGTCGCCGTCCCGGACGAACGACCAGTCCGTCAGAGCGGCCGTGTCGGATACCAGATCCTCCGGCAGCCGCCCGCGGAAGACCGGATCGAGGAAGATCCGGTTCCCCACGGCGTCGATCCTGCGCACCGCGTCGAGGTCGGCCGGTGTGTCGGTGAGCGGCCGCAGGGCGTGCAGGTTGAGCGTCAGCGAGATCTCGGTTCCGCGCGGTGTCGTGTCGCGCAGCGCCCGGGTGGCCAGGCCGTGGGCCAGATTGAAGTGGTGGGCGGCGCGCAGCGCGGCGGCCGGGTCCGTACGGCCGGGGGCGTGCACCCCGGAGGCGTAGCCGAGGAAGGCCGCGCACCAGGGCTCGTTGAGGGTGGTCCAGGTGGCCACCCGGTCGCCGAGGGCCTCGCCGACGAGGTGCGCGTACTCGGCGAACCGCCCCGCCGTGTCCCGCTGCGGCCAGCCGCCCGCGTCCTCCAGCTCCTGCGGCAGGTCCCAGTGGTAGAGCGTGGCGACGGGCCGGATGTCCGCCGCCAGCAGCGCGTCGGTCAGCCGCCGGTAGAAGTCGAGGCCGCGCTGTACGGCAGGGCCGCGCCCCGTGGGCTGGACGCGCGACCAGGACACCGAGAAGCGGTAGTCGGTGACGCCCAGCTCCTTGAGGAGGGCGACGTCCTCCTCCATCCGGTGGTAGTGGTCGGCGGCGATGTCACCGGTGTCGCCGTTGCGTACCCGGCCGGGCGTGCGGCTGAAGGTGTCCCAGATGGACGGGGTACGGCCGTCCTCGGCGGCGGCGCCCTCGATCTGGTACGCGGCGGTGGCCGTACCCCACCGGAAGCCGGCGGGGAAGCGGGCCGTCACGGCGGTCTGGGGGTGAGCGTCGACAGCGGTCATGAAGAGGGGCTCCCGTGAGTGAGCGACGGAACAGTGAGGGTAGGGGTGGTGCGGGTGGTGGGGGGACGGCGTGCGGGGGCCCGGACCTGGGCGCCCCGTGCGCGGGCCCGGGGTCCGGGCCCGGGGCGCCCTGGCCAGGGTCCCGGCCCGGGCGCCCCGGGCTCAGCCCTTGACGGCGCCCTGCATGATGCCGCCGACGATCTGCCGGCCCAGCAGGCCGAAGACCAGCAGCACCGGCAGGGTGCCGAGCAGGGTGCCCGCCATGATCACGGACTGGTCGTGCACATAGCCGCCGCCGAGCTGGCGCAGGGCCACCTGGACGGTCGGGTTCTGCGAGGAGAGCGCGATGATCGGCCAGAAGAAGTCGTTCCACGCGGCCATGAAGGTCAGCATCCCGAGTACCGCCATCCCCGGCCGGGCGATCGGCACGACGATCGACCAGAAGATGCGCGCGGTGGAGGCGCCGTCGACCCGGGCGGCTTCGATGAGTTCGTCGGGCAGGGACTGCACCAGGTACTGCCGCATGAAGAACACACCGAACGCGGAGACGAGCCCGGGCAGGATGACGGCCTGGAGCTGGTTGACCCACTGGAGCTCCGCGATCAGCATGAACAACGGGATCACCCCGAGCTGCGGCGGGATCATCATCGTGCCGACGGTGACGGCGAGCAGCGCGCCGCGCCCGCGGAAGCGCAGCTTGGCGAAGGCGAAGCCGGCCAGGGTGCAGCACAGCACCGTCCCCACCGTGATCGATCCCGAGACGATCAGCGAGTTGAGGAGCGCCAGGCCGATGTCGGCCTCCTCCAGCACCGCCTGGAAGTTGTCGATGAGGTGCGGCCCCGGCAGCAGGGTCGGCGGCACCTTCGCCAGATCGGCGTTGGAGCGGCTGGCCGCGACGATCGTCCAGTAGAACGGGAACGCGGAGAAGAGCAGCCCGACGGCCAGGATCGCGTACGAGAGCTTGCCGCCGTGCATCGTGCGTCCGGCGCGGCGCCGGCGCCGGGCGGGCGCCGGCCGCCGCTCCTCCCCGACGGGCGGGGACGGCGGGGTCGGCGGCGCGGTGAGTGTGGTCATCGGCCGGCCTCCTTACGCGAACGGCGGTGCGCGAGCAGGGTGTTGACCCCGACGAGGACCAGGATGACCAGGAACATCACCCAGGCGATCGCGGCGGCCCGCCCCAGGTGGAAGAAGCCCCAGCCCTGCTCGTACAGGTAGAGACCGAGCGTCTGGTACTGGTGGGAGATGCCGCCCGAGATGGACCCCTCGAAGAGCAGGGGCTCACCGAAGAGCTGGGTGGCGCCGATGGTCGAGACGACGACGGTGAAGACGATCGTCGGGCGCAGCCCGGGCAGCGTGACGTGGAGGAACTGCCGCCAGCGCGACGCGCCGTCGACCTCGGCGGCCTCGTACAGCTCGTTCGGGATGGACTGCATGCCCGCCAGGTAGATCAGCGCGTTGTATCCGGTCCAGCGCCAGATCACGATGGTCGACACGGCGATCTGCGAGGCGACGGTACCGGTCTGCCAGTCCACCGGCGAGATGCCGACCAGCCCCAGCACGTAGTTGACCAGACCGAAGTCGCGGCCGAAGAGCTGGGCGAAGACCAGGGTCGCGGCGGCGACCGAGGTCGCGTAGGGCAGCAGCATCGCCGTACGGATGAAAGTGCGGCCGCGCAGCTTGTAGTTGAGGATGTGGGCCAGCCCCAGCGCCATCACCAGTTGCGGCACGGTGGAGAGCACGCCGATGGTGAAGGTGTTGCGCAGCGCGGTCCAGAAGTAGGCGTCGGTGAAGATCGCCGTGTAGTTGCCGAGGCCGCGCCACTCCATGTCGCCCGGCGTCTGCAACTCCACCCGGTAGAGCGAGACATACGCCGTGTAGAGCAGCGGGAAGAGCCCGAAGGCGGCGAACAGCGTGAAGAACGGGGCGAGATAGGCGTACGGCGAGAACGCGCGCCAGGAGCGGCGGACGGCGGACACCCGGGACGCCGGGGGCCCCGGCGCGGGCGGGGGCGCCGCCTTCGCGGTGGCGGTGAGGGTCATGGATCGGCCTTCGCAAGCGGAGGAGAGAAGCGTGCCGGAGTCGGGGAGGGAAGAGTGCCCGGAGCCAGGAGGGAAGCGGTCCCGGCCGGTCCTGGCCCCGGTCGGTGCGGGGCCGGGACCGGCCGGGGGCCGTGTCAGCCGATGACGTTGTCGACGCCCTTCTTCACCGTCGACCACGCCTTCGCGGACGGGGTGCCCTTGCGTTCCACCTCGCTCAGCGCGTTGGTGATCTGCTGGGCGACATTGGCGTCGTGGACGCCGAGGACCTGTACGGGCGCGGCCTTGGCGGCGTCACCGAAGATCTGGCCGATCGGGGCGTCCGAGAAGTACGGGTCCTTCGCGTCGGCGACCTGTGCGATGGCGCCGGTGGACGACGGGAAGAGGCCCTGGTCACGGAAGAGCTTGGCCTGCTGCTCGGGCGCGGTGAGCCACTTGATCAGCTCGTACGCCTCCTTCTTGTGCTCGGCCGCGCGCGGTACGGAGAGGTACGAGCCGCCCCAGTTGCCGGCCCCGCCGGGCAGCTTGGCGATGTCCCACTTGCCCGAACCGCCGTCCCCCGCCTGGCCCTTGATGTAGCTGAGCATCCACGCCGGGCACGGAATGGTGGCGAACGAGCCCGCCGCGAACGCCTGGTTCCACTGCGGTGACCACTGGTCGAGCTTGGCGCTCAGCCCGGCGCCCGCGGCCTCGACCGAGGTGTCCCACGCGGTCTTCACCGCCGGGTTCTGCTCGTAGACCAGCTTGCCGGAGGCGTCGTAGTACCGCTCCTTCTCCTGGCCGATCATGATCGAGTAGAGGCTGCCCACACTGTCCAGCCAGGCGCTCTTCGCGGGCGCCTTGGCCATGTACTGCTTGCCCAGGTCGAGGTACCCCTCCCAGGTGGACCACTTCTGCGCCAGCTCGGCGCGGTCGGTCGGCAGCCCCGCCTTCTTGAACAGATCCGTGCGGTAGCACATCGCCTCGGGCCCGACATCGGTGCCGAGCCCCAGGATCCGGCCGTCCTGGGTCGTCGCCGCCGACCACTTGGCCTCGGCGAACTGGTCCTTGAGCGTGTCCGCGCCGTACTGCTTCAAGTCTTCGAACTTGTCGGACTGCTGCTGGGTGACCGAGGCGATCCGCCCGACCTCCACGCCCTGCACGTCGGCGAGACCGCCCCCGCCGGCCAGCCGGGTCTGGAGCGACTTCCAGTAGTCGGGCTCCTCCTGGGTGTCGCTCTGCTTGATCGTGATGTCCGGGTGGAGCTTCTGGTACTCCGCGTAGAGCCCGGCCTCCTGGTAGCCGAACGATCCGAAGAGGTCGACGGTCAGCGTGACCTTGCCTCCCGCGCTGTCGGAGGTTCCCCCTGAGGAACCGGACCCGCAGGCGACGAGCAGTGCCCCGGAGAGCACGACCGCACCGAGACGGACCGCGGCCCTGCTGGCGGCTCGGGCGATGGGCATGAGAAGCCTCCCTTGGCTTCGGAGTACACACGAGAGCCGATTGAGAGCGCTCTCAGAATCTGGGGTGGAGCGTGCCCCGGAGCGCCCCACCCCGTCAAGACTCGAACGCATAACAGATGCCCTTGAGCGGTAACTCGCCTCCGTGTCCGACGTATTGACACTTCTGTTTCAGGAGTTTTACGTTGCCTGGGATCTGAGAGCGCTCTCTCGGCCGCCCCGGCGGCCACCGTGGGTGCTCCCGGCAGCCCGGCCGCCCCGGCGGCCACCCCCTACCGCGTGTCTCCCCGCGCGATCCCCACAGCCCCCACAGACCCCCACAACTCCCCCGCGAGGTGCCGTACATGCCCGTCTCCTCCCGTGCCAGACCAGCCGCCGCGCTGGTCCTGGTCAGCACCCTGGCCGCGCTCGGCCTCGGTCCCGCCGCCTCCCCGGCCGTGGCCGCCAACATCCCGGTCGGAGCGGGAAGTTACTCGGACACCCGGCCACCCGGCACGTCCGGCCCCACCACCAACACCGGCACCCCCGTCACCCCGAAGGTGACCGAGGCCGCCCGGAACGAGCCGGTGCCCACCAACGACTGGTGGTCCTCCCTGGCGTTCCAGCGGTACGGCGACAACCCGTACTCCACGCCGATGTACGGCCACCCCCTCACCTACCAGGCGACCTCGGGCGGACTGGAGGTCGGCTACCCGACCACCCCGGCGATCGTCGGCGAGGGCCGCCAGTACGAGTACGCCCACAAGGCCGATCTCACCCTGGGCCTGACCGGGCTCAACTCGCCCGACACCAAGGCCGACTCCTGGTCCGACTGGACGGTCACGCCCTACTGGTCCGACGGCGCCCGCACCCTGCGGACCACCATCGGCCACGGGCTGCCCTTCGTCTACGCCAAGGGCTCCGGCGGCGACGCGCGGATCACCACCGCCGGCGCGCCCACCGTCTTCGCCGACGACGGCAACGTCCTCGGCATCACCGTCGCGGGCCACCACTACGCCCTGTTCGCGCCCACCGGCAGCGACTGGTCGGTGTCCGGCTCCACGGTCACCGCGGGGCTCGGCGCCAAGGACTACTTCTCCGTCGCCGTCCTGCCCTCCACCGACGCGCTCGCGACGTACCGGAAGTACGCGTACAGCTTCGTCACCGGCTCCGAGGTGAGCTGGAGCACCGACGCCGGTACGGTCAGGGCGACCTACCGGCTCACCACCCAGCCACAGGAGGGCACCGAGACCGGCACCCTCCAGGCCCTCTACCGGCACCAGTGGCTGCACACCACCGACGCGCTCACCCCGTACACCTACGTCTCACCGCGCGGCACGATGAAGGTCCGCGAGGCCACCTCCTTCACCACGAGCCAGCAGGGATCCGGGGTGCTGCCCGCGCTGCCCGCGGCCGGCGGTGTGGACCGGGCGCGGCTCAAGGGGTATCTGGACGAGGCGGCGAACGCCGCCGATCCGTTCTCCGGCGCGACCGACACGTACTGGACCGGCAAGGCGCTGGGCCGCCTCGCCCAACTGGTCCCCGTGGCCGACCAGATCGGCGAGGGCGCGACGCGGGACAAGCTGCTCGGACTGCTCAAGGGCAGGCTGGAGGAGTGGTTCACGGCGGGCGGCGCGAGCGAGTTCAGCTACGACAAGCAGTGGAAGACACTCATCGGCTACCCGGCCTCCTACGGCAGTGACACCGAACTGAACGACCACCACTTCCACTACAGCTACTACGTCTACGCCGCGGCGATCGTCGCCCAGTACGACCAGGCGTGGGCCGCCGACTCCAACTGGGGCTCGATGGTGAAGACGCTGGTGCGCGACGCGGCCAACCCCAGCCGCACCGACGCCGACTTCCCCTTCCTGCGCGGCTTCGACGTGTACGCGGGCCACAGCTGGGCCTCCGGACACCAGGGTTTCGCCGCGGGCAACAACCAGGAATCGTCCTCGGAGTCCACCAACCTCAGCGCCGCACTGGTGCTGTGGGGCTCCGCCACCGGCGACACCCGACTGCGCGACCTGGGAGGCTATCTGCTGGCCACCGAGTCCGAGGCGATCGCCCAGTACTGGTTCGACGCCGACCAGGAGGTCTTCCCGTCCTCGTACGGCCATGACACCGTCGGCATGGTCTGGGGGAGCGGTGCCGCGTACTCCACCTGGTGGACCGCCAACCCCGAGGAGATCCACGGCATCAACGTCCTCCCCGTCACCGGTGGTTCGCTCCACCTGGCCCGCGAGAAGGACGCCATCAGGCGCAATCTCGCCGAGATGGAGCGGGAGAACGGCGGCCCCGCCGTCGAATGGCGGGACATCCTCTGGGAGTTCGAGGCGCTCGCCGACCCGGCGGCAGCCAAGGCCAAGTGGGACGCGGGCGGCGCGGCCTACACACCGGAGGCCGGCGAGTCCAGGGCCCACACCTACCACTGGATCGCCACACTGGACGCGCTGGGCGCCCCCGACGTGACGGTGACCGGCTCCCTGCCCACCTCAGCCGTCTTCAGCAGGAACGGGGTACGGGTCTACGCGGCGCACAACTTCGGCGCCACCGCCACCACCGTCACCTTCTCGGACGGTACGACACTCGACGTACCGGCCCGGTCCACCGCGACGAGATAGACGAGACAGCGGACCTTCCGGACCGGGATCCACCGGACCGGGATCCACCGGTGCGGGATCCAACGGTGCGGCGGGGCACGGCTCAGGCCGAGTCCCGCCGCACCAGTGTGGTCGGTGTGATCACCGAGGCGGGCGCGGTGGAGCCCTCCCTGTCCCGGTCGAGCCCGCGCAGCAGCAGCCGTGCCATCAGCCGCCCCTGCCCGTCGATGTCCTGCTGCACGGTCGTCAGCGCCGGGTCCGTGGTCCCCACCACCGCGTCCATGTCGTCGAAACCCACCACCGCCACATCGCCGGGCACCGAACGGCCCCGCTCCTTCAGCACCCTGAGCGCGCCCGCCGCCATCAGGTCGTTCGCGGCGAACACCGCGTCCAGGTCGGGGCGGCGGTCCAGCAGCTCCGCCATCGCCCGCGCCCCGCTCTCCTCGGTGAACGCGCCCTCCGCGAGCAGCGCCGGATCCTCGTCCATCAGCACGTCCCGGTAGCCGTCGAGCCGGTCCATGGCCGAGGTCTGGTCGAGCGGCCCCGCGATGTGCGCGATCCGCCGCCGCCCCAGCTCCCGCAGATAGCGCACGGCCTCCCGGGCGCCGCCGCGGTTGTCGGCGTCCACGTACGGCACAGCCTGCTGGTCCGCGGCCGACGTCCAGCCCGGCCGGCCCCCGTACACCGTCGGGATCCCGGCCCGCCGGGTGATCGCCGGTATCGGGTCGTCGGTGTGCAGGGAGAAGGCGAGCGCGCCGTCGACATGGCCGCCCGCCAGATAGCGCGCGATCCGGTCGTAGTCGCCGGGCCCCTCCAGCAGAAGGAGCACCAACTGGGTGTCGTGCGCGGTCAGCTCCTTGCTGATCCCGCGGATCTGCTGGGAGAAGAACGGATCGGAGAAGATCCGGATCTCCGGCTCCGCGATGATCACCGCGACCGCGCCGGTGCGCCGGGTGACCAGGGAACGGGCCGCGTGGTTCGGGACGTACCCCAGCTCGTCGACGGCCCGCCGCACCTTGTCGACCAGCGGCCTGCGTACCCCCGCGCCGCCGTTGACGACCCGGGAGGCCGTGGCCCGGGAGACACCGGCGCGCGCCGCGACGGCTTCCAGAGTGGGGCGTGCCCCAGGGGGCGGCTCGGACACGACGTGCGCTCCTCGTCGGTGGCTACGGCGGACCGCGCGGCAGCGGCGCCCGCGCGGGGGCGCGGCGCGGCGGCCGGACGGACCACCAGACTAGCCGCTGACCATGGCCGCTGAGAGCGCTCCCATGCGCCCGCGGCCCCTGACGTTCCCCCGACCTTCCTCGGCATTCCCCCCGGTCCCGCCTCCGGTGTCCTCCTGATGTCTCCCCGATCCCAGGACTGCCCTCTTTTGAACGGGAGTTGACCGGGGTAGCTTCCGCCCCATGGAGATCCGGTCGCGGGGTGCCCGCAGGTCGTACGGACGAAGGTCGCGCCGCGTGCTCGCCGCGGCGGCCTCCGTCGCGCTGTTCGGGGTCCTGCTCACCCCGTCCCTGGCCCAGGGCGCCGGGCCGGGCACCCCGCCCGGCGTGAGCGCCGAGCGGGTCGAGGAGAGCCGGCCGGTCTACTCGTACGAGGACGCGGTCAGGGAGTCCGTCTGGGTCGACACCGGCCTCGACGCCGACGAGAACGGCGAGGCCGACCGCGTCGCCGTCGACATCGTCCGCCCCCGTGAGCCGGCCCTCCAGGGCCGCAAGATCCCCGTGATCATGGACGCGAGCCCCTACTACTCCTGCTGCGGACGGGGCAACGAGAGCCAGCGCAAGACCTACGACGCGAACGGAGACCCGGCCGGCTTCCCCTTGCATTACGACAACTACTTCGTCCCGCGGGGCTACGCCTTCGTCGCCGTCGACCTGGCCGGCACCAACCGCTCCGACGGCTGTGTGGACACCGGCGGGCGCTCCGACGTCCAGTCCGCCAAGGCCGTCGTCGACTGGCTGAACGGCCGTGCCCGCGCCTACGGCAGCCGCACCGGCACCGACCCCGTCCGGGCGGGGTGGACCACCGGCGCCACCGGCATGATCGGCAAGAGCTACGACGGCACCATCGCCAACGCCGTGGCCGCCACCGGCGTCGAGGGACTCAGGACGATCGTCCCGATCGCCGCCATCTCCTCCTGGTACGACTACTACTTCGCGCAGGGCGCGCCCCTCAACGGTTCGAGCCCGGCCTGGCTCTCGGACTACGTGGAGAGCCCCGAGGCCCGCGCCCGCTGCCAGGCGGTCCAGCAGCGGCTGGTCGACGGCGCCCCGCGCAGCGGCGACCGGACCCCGCTGTGGACCGAGCGCGACTACGTGCGGAACGCGGCCAAGGTGAAGGCCAGTGTCTTCGCCGTCCACGGCATGCAGGACCTCAACGTCCGTACGAAGCACCTCGGCCAGTGGTGGGACGCGCTCGCCGTCGCCGGTGTGGAGCGCAAGATCTGGCTCTCCCAGACCGGCCACGTCGACCCGTTCGACTTCCGCCGCGCCACCTGGGTCACCACCCTGCACCGCTGGTTCGACCACTACCTCCTCGGTTACGAGAACGGCATCGACCGCGAGCCCATGGCGGACATCGAACGCGCCCCTGACCGGTGGACCACCGACCGGGTCTGGCCCCCGCGTACCACCGCCGCCACGACCCTGCGCCCGGCGAGCGGCGCACTGCCCGGCGTCGGCACGCTCGGCCGTACGCCCGCCGCGCCCGGCTCCACCGAGACCTTCACCGACGACCGGAGCCTCGGCGAGTACGACTGGGCCGCCGACATCGACCGGTCCACCCCCGCCAAGACCGGCTTCGTCACCCGGGCCCTCGGCCAGGACCTGCGGCTGTCCGGCTCCTCCCGGGTGACCGTCACGGCCACCCCGTCCACCCCGACCGCCCATCTCTCCGCGGTCCTGGTCGATCTCGGCCCCGACACCATCCGGGACTACGGCGCCTCCGGCGAGGGCATCACCACCCTCACCGAACGCACCTGCTGGGGCCCGAGCACCACGGCCGACAGCTCCTGCTACCGGGAGACCGCGGCCCGTACCGCGGACGTGGAGTACAACATCGTCAGCCGCGGCTGGGCCGATCTGGGCACCTACGCGTCGCCGGACCAGGGCCGTCCGCTCACCCCCGGCACGCCGTACACGATCACCCTCGAACTCGCCGCGACCGACCATGTCGTCCCCGCCGGGCACCGGCTCGCGCTGATCGTCGCCGGTACGGACCAGGGGCTCATCGAACCGCCGTCCACCACCCCCACGCTCGCCCTCGACCTGGCCCGCACGGCCGCGCACGTCCCGTTCGTCGGCGGCGCCCAGGCGTTCGCCCGCGCCACCACCGGTGCCGTGCCCCCGCACGCCGCGCCCGGCAAGCCCCTCACCGCCGGCGTGACCGAGCCCCGCCCGACCCCGCCGATCCCGGGAGACCGCATCCGATGAGGACGACGACGGAAATGAAGCCGGCCCTGAAGGCCGGAGTGCGCGCCCTGGCCTTGGCCGCGTGCTCGGTGGCCCTTGTCCTGCCGACCGCCATGGTTCCCGCGCACGCCGCGCCCCCGGCCGCCGGACCGGCCCCGGGCACGGCCTCGTCGGTCGCGTCCGACGCGCCCCGTACGGGCTTCGAGACCAGCGACGGCGCCGACTGGACGAGTCAGCCGCAGGAGCAGGAGTTCCTCTCCGCCGTCGTCCGGGGCGGCGACCGCGCCTCCCTCCGCACCATCGGCACCACCCGGCAGGGCCGCCCGCTCCAGCTCGTCGAACTCGGCGCCCGGCGCGCCCCCGTCACCGTCCTGCTGGTGTGCAGCCAGCACGGCAACGAACCGTCGGGGCGCGAGGCGTGCCTCTCCACCGTCCGTGACCTCGCCTACGCGGAAGACCGCGCGACGCGGCGCTTCCTGGACCGTACGAGCGTCCTGGTCGTGCCCACCGCCAACCCGGACGGCCGCGCCGCCGACACCCGCGGCAACTCCGACGGCGTCGACATCAACCGCGACCACATCGAACTCACCACCGCCGAGGCCCGCGCCATGGCCGCCGTCATCCGCGACCGGGGCCCGGACATCATCTACGACCTCCACGAGTACGGCGCCACCCCGCCCTACTACGACAAGGACCTCTTCGATCTCTGGCCCCGCAACCTCAACACCGCCCCCGGCGTGCACGACGCGTCGCGGAGCCTGTCCGAGCGGTACGTACGCCCCGCGGCCACGGCCGCGGGCCACTCCATCGGCACGTACGGCATCTGGACCGACCCGGTGACCGGCGATCCCATCCGGCAGACCGCGGGAGACGGCCAGGAACGCATCCTGCGCAACGCGGCGGGCGTCAAGCACTCCGTCGGCCTGCTCATCGAGAGCCGCGTCAACGCGCTGACCGACGCCGAGAAGGCCGACCCGTCCCTCAACCACCGGCGCCGGGTGACCAGCCAGCTCGACTCCCTGGGCGGCCTGTTCACCTTCACCGACGAGCGCCGGACCCGGATCGCGGTGGCCACCGCCGCCGCCCGGCTGGCCGGACTGAACGACCGGGGACCGGTCTATCTCGGCGGCGCCGACAACGACCCCGCGGCCCCCGACCGGATCATCCAGGACCCGCCCTGCGGCTACCGGCTCGACGCCGCGCAGTACGCGGAGGTCAAGGACGAACTCGCCCTGCACGGCGTGGTCTCCGTCCCGGTGGGGAAGGGCGCGTTCGTACCGCTGCGCCAGTCCCGACGGGCGCTGGCGGCGCTGCTCCTCGACGAGCGGGCCGACTACCACCTGACCGCGGCCACCCCCGCCGCCTGCTGACCCCGGGAGCCGGGAGCCGGGAGCTTCCGGAGCCGGGCGGCGGACCCGACGCACCCCCCCGGCCCGCCGCCCGGCCCGGCCGCCCCGGACCCCGGCCGCCCGGGGGTGTGCTCAGCCGACGGCCAGCCGCGCGGCCTCCTCGGCGCACCCCCAGGCCACGGTGACACCTGCGCCGCCGTGCCCGTAGTTGTGCACCAGCCGCCCACCGCCGGGCAGCGGTACGGCCTCCAGCCGCACCCGGGGGCGGGCCGGCCGCAGCCCCACCCGGTGCTCCAGCACCCGCGCGCCCGCCAGCGCGGGCACCACCCGCGCGCAGAGCGCCACGATCGCGTCCGCCTCCTCCTGGTCGGGGCCCAGATCCCAGGAGCCCTCGGTCGCCGTTCCGCCGAGCAGCACCCCGTACGGCTGCGGCATCACGTACGTCATCTCGTGCGCGCCGGGCAGCGCCCCCACGAACCACTCCTCGACGCCCGGGTTCTCCACGACCACCACCTGCCCGCGCACCGGATGGACCGACACGTCCGGCACCAGCTCCCGGGCGCCCAGCCCCGTGCAGTCCACCACGGCGGGCGCCACGGCGGCCGGCTCGCCGAAACCCGTGACGGAGCGCCGCTCGACCACGCCGCCCGCGGCCCGCAGCCGCGCCTTCAGATACCGCAGATAGACCGGCATGTCGATCAGCGGAACCTCGGCCCGCAGCCCCTGGCCGACCCCCTCGGGCAGTTCACCGGGGCGCGCCTCACGCAGCCCCCGCACCCGGGAGGCCCAGCTCCCCAGCCCCTCGATCCGGGTGTGCGCCATCAGACCGGGGACGATCCGTACCCCGGTCCGCTCCGCGTCCGCCGCGAGCCGTTCGTACCGCTCCAGCGACAGCTCCAGCCAGGGACCGACCTGCCGGGCCGGCTCGATGCGGTAAGGCCAGATGAGCGCCCCCGCCACCGCCGACGTGGTCCTGGCCACCGGATCGCGCGTCCACAGCCCCACCCGCCGTCCGCTCTCCGCCAGCACCACCGCCGTCGTCAGCCCGATGACCCCACCACCGACCACGATCACATCGCACGTTCCGCCGCTCATGCACCGACCCTATAAGTCCGGAGGAGCGCCCTCCGCCCCTCAATATCCGCTGGACGCCCCCGCGTTGCGGAGGAGACCCTGCTCTCCTGCCCTCACCCGCGGGACGGACCTCCCCCGACAACGGCCGCGGACGGATGTGGACGGCCCCGGACGCGCCGCTCCGGCGGGCCTGCCGCGACCGGCACTCCGCTACGATCGGACGCTCTGATGACTGCCACACTTGTAGCCAAGGACCTCGCCGCGGGACACGGCGACCGCTCGCTCTTCTCCGGACTCGACCTCGTCGTCGCGCCCGGCGACGTGATCGGGCTCGTGGGCGCCAACGGCGCGGGGAAGTCCACCCTGCTCCGGCTGCTCGCCGGACTCGACACACCCGAGGACGGGGCGCTGCGCCTCTCGCCGCCCACCGCCGCCGTCGGCCACCTCCCGCAGGAGCCGGAGCGCCGCGCCGGGGAGACCGTACGGGACTTCCTGGGCCGCAGGACCGGCGTCACCGCCGCGCAGACCGCCCTGGACGAGGCCACCCAGGCGCTCGTCGACGGTGCGCCGGGCGCCGACGACGCCTACGCCGCAGGTCTGGAGCGCTGGCTCGGCCTCGGCGGCGCCGACCTCGACGAGCGCGCCGAGGAGACCGCGGCCTCGCTCGGGCTGACCGTCGGACTCGACCAGCCCATGACCAGCCTCTCCGGCGGCCAGGCGGCGCGCGCGAGCCTCGCCTCCCTGCTGCTCTCCCGGTACGACGTCTTCCTGCTGGACGAACCGACCAACGACCTGGACCTCGACGGTCTCGAACGCCTGGAGAAGTTCGTCTCCGGACTGCGCGCCGGCACGGTCGTCGTCAGCCACGACCGCGAATTCCTCGTCCGTACGGTCACCAAGGTCCTCGAACTCGACCTGGCCCAGCAGAAGATCACTCTCTTCGGCGGCGGCTACGACGCGTATCTGGAGGAGCGCGAGCGGGCCCGGCGCCACGCCCGCGAGGAGTACGAGGAGTTCGCGGACAAGAAGGCGGCCCTGGAGACCCGGGCCCACACCCAGCGCTCCTGGATGGAGAAGGGCGTCAAGAACGCCCGGCGCAAGGCGACCGACAATGACAAGATCGGCCGCAACCTCCGTACGGAGTCCACCGAGAAGCAGGCCGCCAAGGCGCGCCAGACACAGCGGATGATCGAACGCCTCGACGTGGTCGAGGAGCCGCGCAAGGAGTGGGAACTGCGGATGGAGATCGCCTCCGCGGACCGCTCCGGCGCGGTCGTCGCGACCCTGAACGGCGCCGAAGTCACCCGTGGCGGCTTCCACTTCGGCCCCGTCACGCTCCAGATCGACCGCGCCGACCGCGTCGCCATCACCGGCGCCAACGGCAGCGGCAAGTCCACCCTGCTCGCCGCGCTCCTCGGCCGGCTCCCGCTGGACACGGGGCACGCCACCCTCGGCTCCGGTGTGCTCGTCGGCGAGGTCGACCAGGCCCGCGCCCTCTTCCACGGCCCGGGGACCCTGCTGGACGCCTTCCGCCCGGCCGTCCCCGATACCGAGCCCGCCGAGATCCGTACGCTCCTCGCCAAGTTCGGCCTCAAGTCGGACCATCTGCTCCGCCCCGCGACCACCCTCTCCCCGGGCGAACGCACCCGCGCGGCCCTCGCGCTCCTCCAGGGCCGGGGCGTGAACCTCCTCGTCCTGGACGAGCCGACGAACCACCTGGACCTGCCCGCGATCGAACAGCTGGAGTCGGCGCTCGACTCCTACGACGGCACCCTCCTGCTGGTGACGCACGACCGCAGAATGCTGAACGCGGTCCGCACGACCCGCCGTCTCGACGTGGCGGCGGGCCGCGTCACGGAAATCTGAGGTCTTTCGCCCCGGACCCGCCCGGCCGATCCGGGCGAGGGTCCCGGACCACAGGCCTCCGGGGCAGGGTGCCGGGAGCTCGCCCCGGCACCCCGTCTCATGTGTCAGCCCCGCCGGCCGCTCCCGCCGCCGCCCTTCGGGTCCGTCAGCCCGGCCCGCCGCAGGGCGTCGGCCATCGCGCTGTTCGCCGGCGGCGGTGACGAGGCCTGGCGCCCGCCACCGCTCCGCCCGCCGCCGCCCCGGCCACCGCGCTCACCCCGGCCGGCCCCCCGCTGCTGCGGCGGCCGGCCACCACCCCCCGACCGGTCCCGCTCCGGCTTCGCGGCGCCCGCCTCGTCGTCCAGGCGCAGCGTCAGGGAGATCCGCTTCCGCGGGATGTCGACGTCCATCACCTTGACCCGGACCACGTCGCCCGGCTTCACCACCTCACGCGGGTCCTTGACGAAGTTCCGCGACATCGCGGACACATGGACCAGCCCGTCCTGATGCACCCCGATGTCCACGAACGCGCCGAACGCCGCGACATTCGTCACCACACCCTCCAGCACCATGTCCGGCACCAGGTCGCCCAGCTTCTCGACGCCCTCCTTGAACGTGGCCGTGCGGAACGCCGGCCGCGGGTCCCGCCCCGGCTTCTCCAGCTCGCGCAGGATGTCCGTCACGGTCGGCAGCCCGAAGGAGTCGTTCACGAAGTCCGCGGGCCGCAGCGACCGCAGCGCCGCACCGTTCCCGATCAGGGAGGCGACCTCGCCGCCCGTCGCCTTCACCATGGACCGCACCACCGGGTACGCCTCGGGGTGGACGCTCGACGCGTCCAGCGGGTCGTCGCCGCCGAGGATACGGAGGAAGCCCGCGCACTGCTCGTACGCCTTCGGGCCGAGCCGGGCCACGTCCTTGAGCGCCCGCCGGGACCGGAAGGGCCCGTTCGCGTCGCGGTGCGCGACGATGTTCTCGGCGAGCCCGGCGCCGATGCCCGACACCCGGGAGAGCAGCGGCGCCGACGCGGTGTTGACGTCCACCCCCACCCCGTTCACACAGTCCTCCACCACCGCGTCGAGCGAGCGGGAGAGCTTCACCTCCGACAGGTCGTGCTGGTACTGGCCGACGCCGATCGACTTGGGGTCGATCTTCACCAGCTCCGCCAGCGGATCCTGGAGACGCCGCGCGATCGAGACCGCGCCGCGGATCGACACGTCGAGGTCCGGCAGCTCCTGCGAGGCGAACGCGGACGCGGAGTACACCGAGGCGCCCGCCTCCGAGACCATCACCTTCGTGAGCTTCAGCTCCGGGTGCGCGGCACACAGCTCGCCGGCCAGCTTGTCGGTCTCCCGGGACGCCGTGCCGTTGCCGATGGCGATCAGGTCGACCGAGTGGAGCTCGGCCAGCCGCGCCAGCTTCGCCAGGGACTCGTCCCACTTGTTCGCGGGAACGTGCGGGTAGATCGTGTCGGTGGCGACGACCTTGCCCGTCGCGTCGACCACGGCGACCTTCACGCCCGTACGGAACCCGGGGTCGAGCCCCAGAGTGGCGCGCGTCCCGGCCGGCGCGGCCAGCAGCAGGTCCCGGAGGTTCGCCGCGAAGACCCGCACCGACTCGTCCTCGGCCGCCGTCCGCAGCCGCAGCCGCAGATCGATGCCGAGATGCACCAGCACCCGGGTGCGCCAGGCCCACCGGACCGTGTCCCCGAGCCACTTGTCGCCGGGGCGGCCCCGGTCCGCGATGGAGAAGCGCCGCGCGATCATGTTCTCGTACAGGGTCGGGCCCGGCAGCTCCGAGGGCTCCTCGGGCTCCAGGACCAGATCGAGGACATCCTCCTTCTCGCCGCGGAGCATCGCGAGCACGCGGTGCGAGGGCAGCTGCGTGAAGGACTCGGCGAAGTCGAAGTAGTCCGCGAACTTGGCGCCCGCCTCCTCCTTGCCGTCCCGTACCCGCGCCGCGAGCCGGCCGCGGGTCCACATCCGCTCGCGCAGCTCCCCGATGAGATCCGCGTCCTCGGAGAACCGTTCCGTGAGGATGGCGCGCGCGCCCTCCAGCGCGGCGGCCGGGTCCGCGACACCCTTGTCCGCGTCGACGAACGCGGTGGCGGCGGCGAGCGGCTCCACCGACGGGTCGCTCAGCAGGCCCTCGGCCAGCGGTTCGAGACCGGCCTCGCGGGCGATCTGCGCCTTCGTCCGCCGCTTGGGCTTGAAGGGCAGATAGATGTCCTCCAGCCGTGCCTTGGTGTCCGCGGCCCTGATCCGCGCCTCCAGGGCGTCGTCCAGCTTGCCCTGCTCCCGAACGGACTCCAGGATCGTGGTCCGCCGCTCCTCCAGCTCCCGCAGGTAGCGCAGCCGCTCCTCCAGGGTGCGGAGCTGCGCGTCGTCGAGCGATTCGGTGGCCTCCTTGCGGTACCGCGCGATGAACGGCACCGTCGATCCGCCGTCGAGCAGCTCGACGGCTGCTTTCACCTGCCGCTCGCGTACGCCGATTTCCTCGGCGATCCTGCCTTCGATGGACGTCGTCACGATCACGCTCCGCTGTTCTGGGGTCCGGCGCCTGCATTGTGGCAGGTGGCACCGACATCGGCGGGCAGGACCGGGTGGCGAGTACGGCGGCGGGCGCGATATCGGACGGTACGGCCGTGGCAGGAAAAGCGGGGTATTCGTCATTGCGGACATCCGTCGCCGGGCGAAGGATGAGTGCCATGACAGAGCGATCGGTTCTGGTCGTCCTCTTCGACCAGGTGCAGAGCCTCGATGTGTCGGGCCCGGTGGAGGTGTTCGCCGCGGCGGCCGCCGCGGCCGGCGACCCCGCCGCGTACCGGATCCGTACGGCCTCACTCGACGGCGCGCCGGTCCGCACCTCCAGCGGGCTCACGCTCGTCCCGGACACCACGCTGGCCGCCGCGCCCGACCCGGACACCCTTCTCGTGCCGGGTGGACCGGGCACCCGGAGCCCCGATCCGGAGCTGGTCGACCGGCTGCGCGAGCGGGCGCCCGGCGCGCGGCGCCTGGTCTCGGTCTGCACCGGCGCCCTGCTGCTCGCCGCCGCCGGGCTCCTCGACGGGCGCCGCGCCACCACCCACTGGGGCGCCACCGAACTCCTCGCCAGGAACCACCCGCTCGTCCACGTCGACCCCGACCCGATCTACGTACGCGACGGTGAGATCTCCACCTCCGCCGGGGTCACCTCCGGTATCGATCTGGCCCTCGCCCTCGTGGAGGAGGACCTCGGCCGCGACGTGGCGCTCGCCGTCGCCCGCCGTCTCGTGGTCTTTCTGCGCCGCCCCGGCAACCAGGCGCAGTTCAGTGCCCAGCTCGCCGCCCAGACCGCGCGGAGCGAGCCCTTGCTGGAGGTGCAGAGCTGGATCAGCGAACACCCCGGTGACGATCTCTCCGTCGAGGCGCTGGCCGGACGGGCCCGCCTCTCGCCCCGCCACTTCGCGCGGGCCTTCCGCTCCGAGACCGGCACGACGCCGGGCCGCTACGTGGAGCGCGTACGGCTCGAACACGCCAGGCGGCTGCTGGAGGAGAGCGGCGACGGGGTCGAGGAGATCTCCCGCTCCTGCGGCTACGGCACCCCGGAGGCCATGCGCCGCGCCTTCGTGAAGACCCTGGGCACGGCCCCCGCCGAATACCGCCGCCGCTTCCGCGTGGCCCCCTTGCCCTGACCCCGTCCCGCCTCTGTCCGAAAACCGTCGCCATCCGTCGACCGGAAAGCCAGGCCCCGCATGCAGATCGCCATCCTCCTCTTCGACCGCTTCACCGCACTGGACGCCGTCGGCCCGTACGAGATCCTGCACCGCGTCCCCGGCGCCGAGACCGTCTTCGTCGCCGAACACGCCGGACCCGTGAACAACGATTCGGGATCGCTCTCGCTCGTCGCGCGGAAGACGCTCGCCGAGGTCACCGCCCCGGATGTGCTCGTCGTGCCCGGCGGCCCCGGACAGCGGGCGCAGATGACGAACGAGCCGCTGCTCGACTGGCTGCGCGCGGTGGACGCCACCTCCACCTGGACCACCTCCGTCTGCACCGGCTCCCTGCTCCTCGCCGCCGCGGGGCTGCTCACCGGGCGCCGGGCCACCTCCCACTGGCTCGCTCTCGACCTGCTGCGGACGTACGGCGCCGAGCCGACCGGCGAACGCGTCGTCACCGACGGTACGTACATGACGGCGGCCGGTGTCTCCTCCGGGATCGACATGGGGCTCACCCTGGCCGCCTCGCTCGTGGACGACCGGTTCGCGCAGTCCGTCCAACTGCTGACGGAGTACGACCCGCAGCCTCCCTTCGACGCGGGCTCGCCCGCGAAGGCCCCCGCGGACCTGGTCGAGGAGATGCGCGCCAAGGGGCGCCGGGCGTAGGTCACCTCATGACCCGGCCGGCCAGGTGAACTCCGGTGCGCGGCGCTCCAGGAAGGCGGCGACCCCCTCCGCGGCGTCGCCGCTGCCGCGCGCCTGTGCCGCCCAGTACGGGGCGCGTCCGTCCTGGCCCGAGGCGAACTCCTTGGCGGCCGCCTGGGTCAGCCGGGAACGCGAGCGCAGGATCCGGGTGAACTCGGCGACGCGCCCGGCCAACTGCCCGGCGGGCAGCACCTCGTCCACGAGCCCGGTGCGCAGCGCCCGCTCCGTGCCGATCAACTCGGCGGAGAACAGCAGGTACTTGGCGGTCGCGGGCCCCACCAGCGCGGCCAGTCGCCGGGTGGAGGACTCCGGGTAGACGATCCCGAGCCGCGCCGGAGTGACCCCGAACGAGGCGCCCTCCTCCGCGAATCGCAGATCGCACGCGGCGGCGAGCTGGCAGCCGCCGCCCACGCAGTGGCCCCGTACGGCGGCGAGCGTGGGCCGGGGGAAGGCCGCCAGCGCCTCCTCGGCCCGTACGGCCAGCGCCTGCGGGTCCTCCCCGGCCGGGCCGGTGCCGCCCGGCAGACCCGGCCCCCGCAGGGAGGAGATGTCGGCGCCCGCGCAGAAGGTGTCGCCCGCCCCGGTCAGCACCAGCACCTCGACGGCCGGATCGTCCGCCAACCGCCCGAGCAGCGGCGGCAGTTCCCGCCACATCGGCGCCGTCATCGCGTTCCGCCTGGCGGGGTGGTGGATGACCACGGTCGCGGTGCCGTTCTCGACCGTGTGCATCAGTTGGGGCTCCATGCGCCGGATGCTATCCCCGTGCTCCGTCCGGACGGCGCGAGCCGATCTCGGACCGACAGAGAGCGATCAGGACCGAGCACATGTACAGCGTCCCGGCTCCTGGGCGATCGTGCTCCGTCAATAAAGGCTGACTTTTGTTCAGCGGTCCGGTGCAGGCCGCTTCCCTGCCCAAGACTCGGCACCCGACGAGGAGCGGTGGTGAGCACCGCCCGACCCGACGGCGGGAGCCCGGAAATGGAGAGCCGCGGAAGTGTTCCGGCCAGGCCCCGGTCGTACGAAGGGGTCTGGCGCTTCACCGTCCCGGCGCTCGACGCCTCCGTGCCCCGGACCAGACGCACCGTGCGCGAGCTGCTGGAGCGGCAGCGCGTGCCGGTCTGGGGCGAGACCGCGCACGGGGTGCTGCTCGTCCTGTCCGAGCTGCTCACCAACGCCGTACGGCACGCCGCGCTGCTCTCGCCCGAGATCGCCGTGGAGGTCGCCGTCGGCACCGGGTGGATCCGGGTGTCGGTCGAGGACAACCATCCCTACCGGCCCACGGCACTGGAGACCGACCACGCCAGGACCGGCGGACGCGGGCTGCTGCTGGTGCGGGAGCTCACCCGGGAGGCGGGCGGCGGCTTCGGGGCCGAGCACACCGCCGGGGGCGGGAAGACCGTCTGGGCGGTACTCCCCTTCGACGGGGCCCGGCCCGAGCCGCCGGACCCGGTCGAAGGGCCGGAGCGTGCGGACCAGGCAGACCCGGTGCCACGGACGGATCCGCCGGACCCGGCGGACCCGGCGCGCCCCGGCCGGATCACCAGCCCGCGGCCGGCCCCGTGAGCTCCCGGAACGCCGGGCGCGCGGTGTCCAGCACGGTCATGAACCAGGCGGAGAACGACGCCGAGCCGTGCAGCTCCGTCAGCTCCGCCGGGGTGACGAACGCGGTCTCCCCGACCTCCTGCGGATCGGGCCGCGGCGCCGCCTGCACCAGCCCGACGAAGAGGTGGTTGTACTCGTGCTCGACCAGCCCCGAGGCCGGGTCCGGGTGGTGGTAACTGACAGTGCCGGCCTCCGCGAGCAGCGAGGGCGAGATGCCCAGCTCCTCGTGGGTACGGCGGGCCGCCGCGGCGAAGGGCGCCTCACCCGGGTACGGATGGCCGCAGCAGGTGTTCGACCAGACGCCGGGGGAGTGGTACTTGCCCAGCGCGCGGCGCTGGAGCAGCAGCCGTCCCCGCTCGTCGAAGAGGAAGACCGAGAACGCCCGGTGCAGCCGGCCGGGTGCCTGGTGTGCCGAGAGCTTCTCGGCCGTGCCGATGGTGTTGCCGTCCTCGTCCACCAGCTCCAGCATGATCGTTTCTTGTGCGGCGGTCGACGAGCTGTTCGCTGCGGTGACTGGTGTGGTCGGCATAACCATCCTTCGATTTCGGGCCTCGGCGGCCAAGTCTGCCGTACGCAAAAGGCCCGTGTCCGCACTTCGAGGGGTGGGCATGTCCGTTCCATGCCCACCCCCCACGGTGTGCGTGCCCGGCGGCTCAGTGGCAGAGCTTCGCCTCGTGCTCGGCGTGGCCCCGGGGTTCGAGCTGGAAGGTGCAGTGCTCGACGTCGAAGTGATGACCGAGGCATCCTTGCAGGTCATGGAGCATCTTCTCGTGCCCCACCGCGTCCAGCGCGTCCTGGTCCACCACCACATGCGCGGAGAGGACCGGCATCCCCGACGTGATGGTCCAGGCATGCAGATCATGGACGTCCGCCACCCCGGGCAGGGCGAGCATGTGTGCGCGTACCTCACTCATGTCCACACCCTTGGGCGCCGCCTCCAGCAGGACGTTCACGGTCTCCCGCAACAGCTTCACCGTACGCGGAACGATCATGAGCCCGATCAGCAGCCCCACGATCGGGTCGGCGAGCTCCCAGCCGGTGGCCAGGATGATCCCGGCGGAGATCAGTACCGCGACCGAGCCGAGCGTGTCCGCGAGGACCTCCAGATAGGCGCCCCGCACATTGAGGCTCTCGCTCTGCCCCCGCGTCAGCAGCGAGAGGGAGACCAGGTTGGCGACCATGCCGATCAGGGCGAAGATGATCGTCAGCCCGCTCTTGGTCTCCGGCGGGGAGATGAAGCGGTCGATCGCCTCGTAGAGCAGATAGCCGCCGACGCCGAGCAGCAGCAGACAGTTGGCGAGGGCGGCGAGGATCTCCGCCCGCGCGTAGCCGAAGGTGCGGCTCTCGTCGGCGGGTCTTGCCGCGAAGTGGATCGCCAGCAGGGCCATGCCGAGCCCCACCGCGTCCGTCGCCATGTGGGCCGCGTCGGCGACCAGCGCGAGGGAGTTGGAGACGACGCCCCCGATGATCTCCACCACCATCACGGAGAGTGTGATCCCCAGGGCGATCCGCAGCCGGCCGCGGTAGGCGGCGGTAGCCGTGCCCGCGGGTGGTCCTCCGTGCGTGTGTCCGTGGTTGTGCCCTGCCCCCATGAGGACGCCTCCCGGTCGTCTGGACGAGTACCGACGCCGCCAGTGAACTACGGGTGGGGGGTATCGGGCAACACGGCACTGAACACCGTTGTCATATGCTCTGACCTGCGGAAATGATGCCAGGTCAGAGCGGTGCGGTGCATGGTCGACGGGGCGGCGGGATCACCCGGCCGGGGCATCGGGGCGGCGCAGCCGCCAGCCCGCCCACGCCGACTCGACCATCGCGCGCACGTCCCGGGTGGCCGTCCAGCCCAGCTCCCGGGTGATCAGCTCGACGGAGGCGACGGCCCGTGCGGCGTCCCCCGCCCGGCGCGCCTCGACCACCGGCTCCGTACGGTCACCGGTGACCTCCGCCACCAGCGCGGCCAGCTCGCGCACCGAGACGCCCTCGCCGCGGCCGATGTTCACCGTCAGGTCGTGGCCGCCGGGGCGCCCGGCCAGATGGCGCGCGGCGGCGAGATGGGCCTCGGCGAGATCGGCGACATGGATGTAGTCGCGGACGCAGGTGCCGTCCGGCGTCGGATAGTCGGCGCCGAAGATCCGCGGCGCCTCACCCCGGCTGATCCGGTCGAAGAACATCGGAATGATGTTGAACACTCCGATGTCGGAGAGTTCCGGCAGCGCCGTGCCCGCCACGTTGAAGTACCGCAGACAACCCGTGGAGATTCCGTGCGCCCGCCCGGTCGCCCGGACCAGCCACTCGCCCGCCAGCTTGGTCTCGCCGTACGGATTGATCGGTGCGGCGGGGGTCTGCTCCGTGATCAACTCCACATCGGGCACCCCGTACACGGCCGCGGAGGAGGAGAAGAGGAAGCGCGGCACCCGCGCGGCCACGACGGCGTCCAGCAGCACCGTGAGCCCGTGCAGATTCTCCCGGTAGTACGTCAGCGGCCGCTCGACAGATTCGCCGACCTGCTTCTTCGCCGCGAGATGCACCACACCGGTGACCCCGTGCCCGGCCAGGACCTTGTCGACGGCCTCCCGGTCCAGCAGTGACGCCTCGACCAGCGGGATCTCCTCCGGCAGCCGCTCGGCGAAGCCGGTCGACAGATCGTCCAGCACGACGACCCGCTCCCCCGCCGCATTCATCGAGCGCGCCACATGGGCCCCGATGTACCCCGCCCCGCCTGTGATCAGCCATGTCATGCGGTCACCCTAGTGCTCGGGCTCGTGCCCGGGCTCGTGCTCAGGCGCGTGCTCCCGGCGGCTCCCGCGTGTGCTCCGGCTCGTGTTTCCGGCCGCCGCGGTTTGTGGGGCAACCCCCGGATCGACCATGATGATCTCTTCGTGGCGCCCTCCCCGCCCTGATGAGGGTGTCCGGGGCGGCTGTCCCGGGCGGAACGGGGCGTAAACGGGCGATGAACTCGTCCTTCTGTTCATCCGATAGCCTCTGCCGACGTGCCGCCACCCGGATCCCGGGGACTGTCGCCGCACACCCGGCCCTGTCAGTGTCAAGGAGTGAGTTCGTCTGTCGACCGCCATCCTCACCGGTGCTCCGGTACCCGGATCGCCGCTCGAAGGCGATCTGCGGTCCCTGGGCTTTGATGTACGGACCGCGCCCGGCACCGAGGAGGCCCGGAGCCTGCTCGCCGCGGCCCCCGCGGCGGAGCGTGTCGCACTCGTCGACGCCCGCTTCGTCGGTCATGTCCATGCCCTGCGGCTGGCCCTGACCGACCCGCGCTTCCCCGCCGCCGCCGTCCCCGGGGCGCTCACCGTGCAGCCGGAGGCCCGCGGGGCGCTGCTGAGCGCGCTCACGGCCGTCGCCGGGGACGCCGGGACGTCCGGGCCCCGGCCGCGAGGCGCCGCCGCCGAGGCGCGTCCGGGCTCCGCCACGGCGCTCGCCCCGAGCGAGCCCGCCACGGACACGGCCACGGACACGGACACAGTCACCGGCACGGCCGCTGCTACGGCCACCGGCACAGCCACCGAGCCCGCCACCGCCGGAAGCGGAAGCGCCGCGTCCGTCCCCGCCGACGCGCCCCTGGCCGACCGGGTCGCCACCGCGCTCGACGCGCGGGGCACCGCCGTCACCCGCCCCGAGCTGGGCTCGCTCGTCGCCGCCGTCCCGGCCGACGCGCCCGCCCGCGAGCGGGCCGAGGCCGCCGTCGCCGCCGTCGACGACGAGGCCGTACGGCTGCGCTCCGCGGTGAAGGCCCGCGACGGCTTCTTCACCACGTTCTGCGTCAGCCCCTACTCCCGCTACCTCGCCCGCTGGTGCGCCCGCCGGGGCCTCACCCCCAACCAGGTCACCACCGCGTCGCTGGTCACCGCCCTGATCGCGGCGGCCTGCGCGGCCACCGGCACCCGGGGCGGCTTTGTCGCCGCCGGGGCGCTGCTGCTCTTCTCCTTCGTCCTGGACTGCACCGACGGGCAGCTCGCCCGCTACTCGCTCCAGTACTCCACGATGGGCGCCTGGCTCGACGCGACCTTCGACCGCGCCAAGGAGTACGCCTACTACGCGGGCCTCGCCCTCGGCGCGGCCCGGGGCGGCGACGACATCTGGGCACTCGCCCTCGCCGCGATGGTCCTCCAGACCTGCCGCCATGTCGTGGACTTCTCCTTCAACGAGAGCAACGTTGACAGCACTGTTAGCACTGCCAGTGCTGCCAGCACTGCCAGCACTGCCGGCACGGTCGGCGGGGCGGCGTCCGGCGCCGGCAAGGCCGTCGTCGGCACCCCCACCTCCGCGCTCTCCACCCGGCTCGACAGCGTCGGCTGGACGATCTGGGTACGCCGCATGATCGTGCTGCCGATCGGTGAGCGCTGGGCGATGATCGCCGTGCTGACCGCCCTGACCACGCCCCGGACCGTCTTCTACGCGCTCCTCGCCGGCTGCGCCTTCGCCGCCTGCTACACCACGGCGGGCCGCGTCCTGCGCTCCGTGACCCGCAAGGCCGTCCGCACCGACCGGGCCGCCGGCGCGCTCGCCGACCTCGCCGACTCCGGGCCGCTCGCCGAGCTCGTCGCCCGGGTGCTGCGGCGCCCGGCCCGCGCGCTCCCGGGGCCCGTGCCCTTCCTCGTCGCCCTCGCGGGCGGCGCCGCGGTAACCGCCTGCGCGGCGTTCGCCCCGTTCGACAGCCCTGTGCTCCTCCTCGGCGCCCTGGTGTACGTCCTGACCTCCGGCTTCGCCGTCGCCCGCCGGATGGGCGGCGCCCTCGACTGGCTCGTTCCGCCGGTCTTCCGCGCCGCCGAGTACGGCACCGTGCTGGTGCTCGCGGTCCGTGCCGACGTACCCGGCGCGCTCCCGGCGGCGTTCGGGCTGGTGGCGGCCGTCGCCTACCATCACTACGACTCGGTGTACCGCATCCGCGGCGGCACCGGCGCCCCGCCCCGACGGCTCGTCCGGGCGCTCGGCGGACACGAGGGCCGCACTCTGCTGGTCACCCTGTGTGCCGTCCTCTCCACCCGCGCACTCGACTTCCCGCTGGAACTGACGGTGATCGCCGTCGCCGTGGCGCTGATCGCGCTCGTGGAGTCCATCCGGTTCTGGGTGTCCTCCGGAGCCCCCGCCGTACACGACGAAGGAGAACCCGCATGATCGGCCTCGTACTCGCAGCCGGAGCAGGACGGCGCCTGCGCCCCTACACCGACACGCTGCCCAAGGCCCTCGTGCCGGTCGACCCGGCGGGGGAGGGCACCACCACCGTCCTCGACCTGACCCTGGGCAATTTCGCCGAGGTCGGGCTGACCGAGGCCGCGATCGTCGTCGGCTACCGCAAGGAGGCCGTGTACGAGCGCAAGGCCGAGCTGGAGCGGAAGTACGGGCTGACGCTCACCCTGGTCGACAACGACAAGGCCGAGGAGTGGAACAACGCCTACTCCCTGTGGTGCGCCCGGGACATCCTGGCCCGCGGCGTGATCCTCGCCAACGGCGACACCGTCCACCCCGTCTCCGTCGAGAAGACGCTCCTCGCCGCGCGCGGCGAGGGCCGCCGGATCATCCTCGCCCTCGACACCGTCAAGTCCCTCGCGGACGAGGAGATGAAGGTCATCACCGACGGTGAGCGCGGTGTGCGCCGGATCACCAAGCTGATGGACCCGGCCACCGCCACCGGCGAGTACATCGGCGTCACCCTGATCGAGCCCGAGGCCGCCGCCGACCTCGCGGACGCGCTCAAGGCCACCTTCGAGAAGGACCCCGACCTCTACTACGAGGACGGCTACCAGGAACTGGTCAACCGCGGCTTCACCCTCGACGTCGCGCCGATCGGAGACATCCCCTGGGTCGAGATCGACAACCACGACGACCTCGCGAAGGGCCGTGAGATCGCGTGCCAGTACTGACCCGGCTCATCCCGTCGCCGGTCGTCGTGGACATCAGGCCCGGCGCCATGGACGACCTCGCCGGACTCCTCGCCGACCAGCGGATCTCCAGCTCGGGCAAGCTCTCCATCGCGGTCAGCGGCGGCTCGGGCCAGGCGCTGCGTGAGAAGCTCGCGCCGGTGCTCCCCGACGCCGACTGGTACGCCGTGGCCGACGGCACGATCGACTCGGCGGTCCGGCTCGCCGACGACATCAAGGGCAAGCGGTACGACGCCGTGGTCGGCCTCGGCGGCGGCAAGATCATCGATGTGGCGAAGTACGCGGCGGCCCGGGTCGGGCTGCCCATGGTGGCCGTCGCCACCAACCTCTCGCACGACGGCATCTGCTCGCCCGTCTCCATCCTGGACAACGACAACGGCCGCGGCTCGTACGGCGTCCCGACGCCCATCGCCATGGTCGTCGACCTCGACGTCATCCGGGACGCGCCGGTCCGCTTCGTCCGCTCCGGCATCGGGGACGCGGTCTCCAACATCTCGGCCATCGCGGACTGGGAACTCTCCCACCGGGTCAACGGCGAACCGGTGGACGGACTGGCCGCCGCCATGGCCCGTACGGCGGGCGAGGCCGTGCTGCGCCACCCCGGCGGGGTCGGCGACGACGAGTTCCTCACCGTGCTCGCCGAGGCGCTGGTCCTCTCCGGCATCGCGATGTCGATCAGCGGCGACACCCGCCCCTCGTCGGGTGCCTGCCACGAGATCAGCCACGCCTTCGACCTCCTCTACCCCAAGCGCTCCGCGCTCCACGGCGAACAGGTCGGCTTCGGTGCCGCCTTCGCCATGCGGCTGCGCGGCGCGGAGGAGGAGTCACTGCAGTTCACCGAGGTGCTGCGGCGCCACGGGCTGCCGGTGCTGCCCGAGGAGATCGGCTTCACCGTCGACGAGTTCGTACGGGCCGTCGCCTACGCGCCGCAGACCCGGCCGGGCCGTTTCACCATCCTTGAGCACCTCGACCTGTCCACCGACCAGATCAGGGACGCGTACGCCGACTATGCCTCGACCCTCAGTAGCTGAACTCCGCCCGGTCGTCCACCCGGAGGGGGTGAAAGACCGCCGCAGCGGCGAACACTGGGCAGGGCGCCTGTACATGCGGGAAGTCTCGCTGCGCGTCGACCGGTACCTGGTGAACACGCGGGTCACCCCCAACCAGCTGACGTACGTGATGACCGTCGCCGGTGCCCTCGCCGCCCCCGCCCTCCTGGTGCCGGGGATCCCCGGCGCGGTGCTCGGCGTGCTGGCGGTCCAGCTCTATCTGCTGCTGGACTGCGTCGACGGGGAGATCGCCCGCTGGAAGAAGCAGTACTCGATGACCGGGGTCTACCTGGACCGGGTCGCCGCCTACCTGTGCGACGCCGCCGTCCTGGTCGGCTTCGGGCTGCGCGGCTCCGACCTGTGGGGCACCGGACGGATCGACTGGCTGTGGGCCTTCCTCGGTACGCTCGCCGCCCTCGGCGCCATCCTGGTCAAGGCCGAGACCGACCTGGTCGGCGTCGCCCGGCACCAGCAGGGGATGGCCCCGGTCAAGGAGTCGGCCTCCGAGGCGCGCTCGTCCGGTATGGCGCTGGCCCGCAGGGCCGCCGCGGCGCTCAAGTTCCACCGGCTCATCCTCGGCATCGAGGCGTCCCTGCTCATCCTTCTCCTGGCGATCCTCGACACGGTCAACGGCGACCTCTTCTTCAGCCGCCTCGGCATCGCGGTCCTCGCCGGCATCGCCCTGCTCCAGACCCTGCTCCACCTGGTCTCCATCCTGGCGTCCAGCAGGCTGAGGTGAGTGACGTGCAGCTCGGCGCGGTGATCATCACCATGGGTGACCGCCCCGGCGATCTGCGTGCGCTGCTCGACTCCGTCGTCCGGCAGGACGGTGATCCGGTCGAGATCGTCGTGGTCGGGAACGGTGCCCCGGTGGGCGCCGTTCCGCCCGGCGTGCGGACCGTGGAGGTGCCGGAGAACCTCGGGATCCCCGGCGGCCGCAACGTCGGCATCGAGGCGTTCGGGGCCGCCGGCTCCGACGTGGACGTGCTGCTCTTCCTGGACGACGACGGGCTGCTGCCCCGGACGGACACGGCCGCGCTGATCCGGGAGGCGTTCGCCGCCGACCCTGCCCTCGGCATCGTCAGCTTCCGGATCACCGACCCGGAGACCGGACTCACCCAGCGCCGCCACGTGCCCCGGCTGCGCGCCTCGGATCCGCTGCGCTCCTCCCGCGTGACGACCTTCCTGGGCGGCGCCAGCGCCGTACGGACGCGGGTCCTCGCCGAGGTCGGCCCGCTGCCCGGGGACTTCTTCTACGCCCACGAGGAGACCGACCTCGCCTGGCGGGCCCTGGACGCGGGGTGGATGATCGACTACCGCGCCGACCTGGTGCTCGCCCACCCGACGACGCCGCCGTCCCGGCACGCCGTCTACCACCGCATGGTGGCCCGTAACCGGGTCTGGCTGGCCCGCCGTAACCTCCCCGCCCCCGTCGTCCCGCTGTATCTCGGCGTATGGCTGCTGCTCACGTTGGTGCGCCGGCCGTCCGTGCCCGCCCTGAAAGCCTGGTTCGGGGGGTTCCGGGAGGGCTGGGCGACCCCGTGCGGTCCGCGGCGCCCGATGAAGTGGCGTACGGTATGGCGGCTGACCCGGCTGGGCCGACCGCCTGTCGTCTGACAAGCTCGGTTCTGAGAGCATCGGGCTTATCCCCGGGGCCTGGCCGTCCGCGCCTGTGCCCGACCGGCTGCGCATCTTGAACACGAAAGTTTCAACTTGTGAGTGACACAACCCATGAGGGTGCGATCGCTGTGAGCGCCCCCCCGTCGCCCGACGACGGTCTGTCCGCGGCGGAGCTCGCCGCCAAGTACGGCCTGTCGGTGAGCGGAGCCCGGCCAGGGCTGCGCGACTACGTCCGGCAGCTCTGGGGCCGTCGGCACTTCATCCTGGCCTTCTCCCAGGCGAAGCTCACGGCCCAGTACAGCCAGGCGAAGCTGGGACAGCTCTGGCAGGTGGCGACCCCGCTGCTGAACGCGGCCGTCTACTACCTGATCTTCGGGCTGATCCTCCAGACCAAGCGGGGCATTCCCCAGGAGGTCTTCGTCCCGTTCCTGGTCACGGGCGTCTTCGTCTTCACCTTCACCCAGAGTTCGGTGATGGCCGGGGTCCGTGCCATCTCCGGGAATCTGGGGCTCGTCCGGGCCCTGCACTTCCCCCGGGCGTCGCTGCCGGTCTCCTTCTCCCTCCAGCAGCTTCAGCAACTCCTGTTCTCCATGGTGGTCCTGGTCACCGTGGCGGTCATCTTCGGCAGCTACCCGAGCCTGAGCTGGCTGCTGGTGCTGCCCGCGCTGGCGCTGCAGTTCGTCTTCAACACCGGTCTGGCGCTGATCATGGCGCGGCTGGGCAGCAAGACCCCGGACCTCGCGCAGCTGATGCCGTTCGTGATGCGTACGTGGATGTACGCGTCGGGTGTGATGTTCTCGATCCCGGTGATGCTCAAGGACCAGCCGGGCTGGATCGCCGACGTGCTCCAGTACAACCCCGCCGCGGTCTACATGGATCTGGTCCGGTTCGCGCTGATCGACGGGTACGGCTCGGAGAACCTGCCGGCGCACGTCTGGCTCGTCGCGCTGGCCTGGGCGCTGCTGCTGGGCATCGTCGGCTTCGTGTACTTCTGGAAGGCTGAGGAGCGGTACGGCCGTGGCTGAGGACAACAAGCAGGGACGCGTTCCCACGGTCATCGCCGACGACGTGCACATCGTGTACCGCGTCAACGGCGGTGGCGGCGGCAAGGGCAGCGCGACCGCGGCCCTGAGCCGCATACTCCGCCGCGACAAGGGGGAGTCGCGGGGCGTCCGCAAGGTTCACGCGGTGCGGGGTGTGACCTTCACCGCGTACCGGGGCGAGGCGATCGGCCTGATCGGCACCAACGGCTCCGGCAAGTCGACGCTGCTGCGCGCCATCGCGGGGCTGCTGCCCGCGGAGAGCGGCAAGGTCTACACCGACGGCCAGCCGTCCCTGCTGGGTGTCAACGCCGCGCTGATGAACGACCTGACCGGCGAACGCAATGTCATCCTCGGCGGTCTGGCCATGGGGATGTCGCGCGAGCAGATCCGCGAGCGGTACCAGTCGATCGTCGACTTCTCCGGCATCAACGAGAAGGGCGACTTCATCACGCTCCCGATGCGCACGTACTCCTCGGGCATGGCCGCCCGGCTCCGGTTCTCCATCGCCGCGGCGAAGGACCACGACGTGCTGATGATCGACGAGGCTCTGGCCACCGGTGACCGCAAGTTCCAGATCCGCTCCGAGCAGCGGATCCGCGAGCTCCGCAAGGAGGCCGGCACGGTCTTCCTGGTCAGTCACAGCAACAAGTCGATCAGGGACACCTGTGACCGTGTGCTGTGGCTGGAGAAGGGCGAGCTGCTGATGGACGGTCCGACGGACGAGGTCATCAAGGCGTACGAGAAGGAGACCGGCAAGTAGCCCGGGAACGCCCGGAAGCCATGCCAACGCCCTCGCCGGAGTGATCAGGCGGGGGCATTGTCATGGCACGAACCGATCACTGTTGGTCAAGGATCGGTCAAGTCCGGTGGGTCGAGGGAAGGTTGGCGTGTATTGCCGCGTTCTCGTCATGCGACCGATACCCCGAGGTGTTCCTCATGGCTGTACAACGTAAGCTGGGCCGGGCCGATTCGCGGCAAGTGGGGCGATGCCCACGGTGCGACCCGGCTGCCACAGGGCCTTCCGTACTCGGAGGTGTGGGCGGCGTGTCCGAAATGGGATGTATTGGGTCGGCAGTGTAGAACGGGAGATGTGACGGCAATGACGGAAAATCTCCAGCTCCGCGAGGATTCCGCCGTCCCCGTAACGGGCCGCGCGCAGTGACGGGCACCCCGGATGTGCGCCCCGACGATCTCTCGCGCACCACGCTCGACAAGGCCGCGGACGAGAACTTCCCCGTGGCCCCCTTTTTCCTGCCGCGCGCCTGGCGCGACGACCTGATGGCGGTGTACGGGTACGCCCGCCTCGTCGACGACATCGGCGACGGGGATCTCGCCCCCGGCGGCGCCGACGCCCGCCACCTGGGCGTCGACCCCGCGCTCGCCGACGACAGGACCGCCGTGCTCGACGCCTTCGAGACCGACCTGCGGCGCGTCTTCGACCACCGGGGCCCCGCCCCCGGCCACCCGCTGCTGCGCGCCCTCGCCCCGACCGTACGGCGCCGCTCCCTGCCCCCCGAGCCGTTCCTCGGGCTGATCGAGGCCAACCGCCAGGACCAGGTGGTGCGGCGGTACGAGACCTACGACGACCTGCTCTCCTACTGCGAGCTCTCCGCCAACCCGGTCGGCCGCCTCGTCCTCGGGATCACCGGCACCGCGAGCCCCGAGCGGCTGCGCCGCTCCGACGCCGTCTGCACGGCGCTCCAGATCGTCGAACACCTCCAGGACGTGGCCGAGGACCTCGGCCGCGACCGGATCTACCTCCCCGCCGAGGACATGAAGCGCTTCCATGTCACCGAGGCGGACCTGGCCGCTCCCACCGCGAACGCCTCCGTGCGCTCGCTGGTCGCCCACGAGGCGGAGCGCGCCCGGCTGCTCCTGGACGAGGGAACCTCCCTGGTGGGCAGCGTGCACGGCAGACTCCGCCTGCTCCTCGCGGGATTCGTCGCCGGAGGGCGCGCCGCCCTCGCTTCGATCGCGGCCGCCGGGCACGATGTGCTCCCCGGTCCGCCCAAACCCACCAAGCCGCGTCTGGCGCGTGAAGTGGGAGCTGTCTTGCGAAGTGCGCACAGAGAGGGGTGAGCCGGAACGTGGAGGGACAGACGCCCATGTCCGCGCCGGTACTGGCGGCCTACAGCTACTGCGAGGCCGTCACCGGGCAGCAGGCCCGTAATTTCGCCTACGGCATCAGACTGCTGCCGACCGGCAAGCGGCAGGCCATGTCCGCGCTGTACGCCTTCTCCCGGAGGGTGGACGACATCGGCGACGGCACGCTCGCGCCCGAGGCCAAGCAGGCCCGGCTGGAGGAGACCCGGGCGCTGCTGGACCGGGTCAGGGCGGGCGAGGTGGACGACGACGACACCGACCCCGTGGCGGTCGCCGTCGCGGACACGGCACGCCGCTTCCCGGTGCCTCTCGGCGGGCTCGACGAACTGATCGACGGCGTCCTGATGGACGTCAGGGGCGACACGTACGAGACCTGGGACGACCTCAAGGCCTACTGCCGGTGCGTCGCGGGCGCCATCGGCCGGGTCTCCCTCGGCGTCTTCGGCACCGCCCCCGGCGCCCCGGGGACCGAGCGCGCCGCGGAGTACGCCGACACGCTCGGGCTCGCCCTCCAGCTCACCAACATCCTCCGGGACGTCCGCGAGGACGCCGCCAACGGCCGTACGTACCTGCCCGCCGACGACCTCGCCAAGTTCGGCTGCTCCGCCGGGTTCCACAGCGCGGCCCCCGCCCCGGGCGCGGACTTCGCCGGGCTGGTCCACTTCGAGGTCCGCCGCGCCCGCGCGCTCTTCGCCGAGGGCTACCGGCTGCTGCCGATGCTCGACCGGCGCAGCGGCGCCTGTGTCGCGGCCATGGCCGGCATCTACCGCCGGCTGCTCGACCGCATCGAGCGCGACCCCGGGGCCGTGCTCCGCGGCCGGGTCTCGCTGCCCGGTCACGAGAAGGCGTACGTCGCCGTCCGCGGGCTCTCCGGCCTCGACGCCAGGAGCATCTCCCGTCAGGCCGTCAGGCGGCGCGGCTGATGCGGGGGCCCAGGACGCGTCGCGGGACCCCCGCGGCGGTCCCCGCTCCATCGCACACATATCCGCATGAAGGATGCTCAACCTTGCGTGAACATGACGCGTCCCTGACTGCGGAGGGGCCGGCGGGACCGAACCGCCCGGCGGCTCCGGCAGCAAGGGGGGACGCATGACAACGGCCGACGGAAACCGGGCCCGCCACGCCGTCGTGGTCGGCGGGGGGCTCGCCGGGATCACCGCCGCCCTCCAGCTCGCCGACGCCGGGGTACGGGTGACCCTCCTCGAAGGCCGGCCGCGCCTCGGGGGACTCGCCTTCTCCTTCCGCCGCGGGGACCTCACCGTCGACAACGGCCAGCACGTCTACCTGCGCTGCTGCACCGCGTACCGCTGGTTCCTCGACCGGGTGGACGGCGCGGCCCTCGCACCGCTCCAGGACCGGCTCGACGTACCCGTCCTGGACGTCGGCGGGGCCCGCGCCCGCCTCGGCCGGATCCGCCGCACCGCACTGCCCGTACCACTGCACCTCGCGCCCGGACTCGCCGCGTACCCGCACCTCTCGCTCGCCGAGCGTGCCTCCGTGGCCCGCGCCGCCTTCGCCCTCCAGCGGCTCGACCTCGACGACCCCGCGCTGGACGGCACCGACTTCGCCACCTGGCTCCACCGCCACGGACAGTCGGCCCGTACGGTCGAAGCCCTCTGGGACCTCGTCGGGGTGGCCACCCTCAACGCCACCGCGCCGAACGCCTCCCTGGCGCTCGCCGCGATGGTCTTCAAGACCGGGCTGCTCTCCGAGCCCGGCGCCGCCGACATCGGCTGGGCCCGTGTCCCGCTCGGCGACCTGCACGACACCCTGGCCCGCAAGGCCCTCGACTCGGCGGGGGTACGCACCGAACTGCGCACCCGGGTCGGAGCCGTCTCCCGCGCCGACGGCGGCGGCTTCCACGTCGACGTGGCGGGCGAACGGCTCGACGCGGACGCCGTCGTCCTCGCCGTACCCCAGCGCGAGACGCACGCCCTGCTGCCCGAAGGCGCGCTGGACCACTCCGGCCGGCTGCTGGAGATCGCCGACGCGCCCATCGTCAACCTCCATGTCGTGTACGGCCGCCGGGTGCTGCGCCGCCCGTTCTTCGCCGCGCTGGGCTCGCCCGTCCAGTGGGTCTTCGACCGCACCGACGCCTCGGGACTCACCGACGGCCAGTACCTGGCGGTCTCCCAGTCCGCCGCCCAGGACGAGATCGACACCCCCGTCTCCGCACTGCGCGAGCGCTACCTCCCGGAACTGGAACGCCTCCTGCCCGCCGCCCGCGGCGCGGAGGTACGGGACTTCTTCGTCACCCGGGAGCGGACGGCGACCTTCGCCCCCGCCCCCGGCGTGGGCCGGCTGCGCCCCGCGGCCCGTACCCGCGCCCCCGGCCTCTTCCTGGCCGGCGCATGGACCGCCACGGGCTGGCCCGCGACGATGGAGGGGGCTGTACGCAGCGGTTTCGACGCCGCGGGCGCGGCTCTCTCCGCACTCGGGCACCGCCATCAACACCCCTTGCAGGAGGCGGCATGAGCCCGAGTACTGCACCGACGAGTACTGGAACAAGAGGAGAGACCGTGCCGACTGTGCCCCCGGCCCACCCGGTTGTCGACACCGCGGACGTCCACGCGCTGCTGGAGCGGGGACGGAGCCTGTCCACGCCGGTCCTGCGCGCCGCCGTCGACCGGCTGGCCACCCCCATGGACACCGTCGCCGCCTACCACTTCGGCTGGATCGACGCCCAGGGCCGCCCCGCCGACGGCGACGGCGGCAAGGCCGTCCGGCCGGCGCTCGCCCTGCTCTCCGCGGAAGCGGCCGGCGCCGCCCCCGAGAAGGGCGTCCCCGGCGCCGTCGCCGTCGAACTGGTCCACAACTTCTCGCTGCTCCACGACGACCTCATGGACGGCGACGAGCAGCGCCGCCACCGCGACACCGTCTGGAAGATGCACGGCCCCGCCCAGGCCATCCTCGTCGGCGACGCCCTCTTTGCGCTGGCCAACGAGGTGCTGCTGGAGCTCGGCACGGTCGAGGCGGGCCGCGCGACCCGCCGGCTCACCACCGCCACCCGCAAGCTGATCGACGGTCAGGCGCAGGACATCTCCTTCGAGCACCGCGAGCGGGTCACCGTCCAGGAGTGCCTGGAGATGGAGGGCAACAAGACCGGCGCGCTGCTCGCCTGCGCCGTCTCCATCGGCGCGGTCCTCGGCGGCGCCGACGACCGCACGGCCGACACCCTGGAGTCGTACGGGCACCACCTCGGACTCGCCTTCCAGGCCGTCGACGACCTGCTCGGCATCTGGGGCGACCCCGAGGCCACCGGGAAGCAGACCTGGAGCGACCTGCGCCAGCGCAAGAAGTCCCTGCCGGTCGTCGCCGCGCTCGCCGCCGGCGGACCGGCCTCCGTACGGCTCGGTGAACTCCTCGCCACCGACGTCAAGAGCAACGACTTCGAGAACTTCTCGGAGGAGGAGTTCGCCACCCGGGCCGCGCTCATCGAGGAGGCGGGCGGCCGGGAGTGGACCTCCCAGGAGGCGCGCAGGCAGCACGCCGTCGCCGTCGAGGCCCTGGACCGGGTCGACATGCCGGAAAAGATCCGCGCGCAGCTCGTCGCGCTCGCGGACTTCGTCGTCGTACGAAAGAGATGATCACTATTCCCATATGACCGCAGTCGCCGTCCTGCGCCACCGGCACCGGACGACGGAGACCCCAGGCACAGCAGAAGAACACCACTGCACGAAGGGGAAGCCATGACAGCGACGACCGACGGAAGCACCGGGGCCATGGGACCCCGCGCAGCCTCGGCCAGCGGACCGACCGACACCACCATCCTCCCCGCCGCGGGCGGTGACCTGCGGGTCGCCGCCGAGCGGGCCACCGCACGCTCCGTCGAGCACCTGCTCGGCCGGCAAGACGCCCAGGGGTGGTGGAAAGGGGATCTGGCCACCAACGTGACGATGGACGCAGAGGATCTGCTGCTCCGTCAGTTCCTGGGCGTGCAGGACCCCCGTACCACCGAGGCCGCGGCCCTCTTCATCCGCGGCGAACAGCGCGCCGACGGCACCTGGGCCACCTTCTACGGAGGCCCGCCCGAACTCTCCACTACCATCGAGGCCTATGTCGCGCTGCGGCTCGCCGGGGACCTGCCCGACGACCCGCACATGGCGCGCGCCTCCCAGTGGGTGCGCGAACACGGCGGGATCGCCGCGAGCCGGGTCTTCACCCGCGTCTGGCTGGCCCTCTTCGGCTGGTGGAAATGGGACGACCTCCCCGAACTGCCGCCCGAACTGATCTTCCTGCCCAAGTGGTTCCCGCTCAACATCTACGACTTCGGCTGCTGGGCGCGGCAGACCATCGTGCCCCTCACCATCGTCTCGGCGAAACGGCCCGTACGGCCCGCCCCCTTCGCCCTCGACGAACTCCACACGGACGCCGCCCACCCCCGCCCCCGCCGGCCGCTCGCCCGCGTGGCGAGCTGGGACGGCGCGTTCCAGCGCATCGACAAGGCCCTGCACGCCTACCACCGCGTCGCGCCCCGTCTGCTGCGCCGGACCGCGATGAACGCCGCGGCGCGCTGGATCATCGAGCGGCAGGAGAACGACGGCTGCTGGGGCGGGATCCAGCCGCCCGCCGTCTACTCGGTGATCGCCCTGCATCTGCTCGGCTACGACCTCGACCACCCGATCATGCGGGCCGGACTCGAATCGCTCGACCGCTTCGCCGTCTGGCGCGAGGACGGCGCCCGGATGATCGAGGCGTGCCAGTCCCCGGTCTGGGACACCTGCCTCGCCACCATCGCGCTCGCCGACGCGGGCCTGAGCCCGGACCACCCCGCCCTGGTCAAGGCCGCCGACTGGATGATCGGCGAGCAGATCGTCCGCCCGGGGGACTGGGCCGTGCGCAGACCCGGACTCACCCCCGGCGGCTGGGCGTTCGAGTTCCACAACGACAACTACCCCGACATCGACGACACCGCCGAGGTCATCCTCGCGCTGCGCCGCGTCGGCCACCCCGACCAGGACCGGGTCGACGCGGCCGTCGCCCGCGGCGCCCGCTGGAACCTCGGCATGCAGTCGCGCAACGGGGCCTGGGGCGCCTTCGACGCCGACAACACCAGCCTGTTCCCCAACCGGCTGCCCTTCTGCGACTTCGGGGAGGTCATCGACCCGCCGTCCGCCGACGTGACCGCGCACGTCGTCGAGATGCTCGCCTACGAAGGCAAGTCCCACCACCCCGCCACCCGGCGCGGCATCGAGTGGCTCCTCGCCGAACAGGAGACCAACGGCGCCTGGTTCGGCCGCTGGGGCGTCAACTACGTCTACGGCACCGGGGCGGTGGTGCCCGCCCTCACCGCCGCCGGACTGCCGGCCTCCCACCCCGCGATCCGGCGGGCGGTCGCCTGGCTCGAATCCGTCCAGAACGAGGACGGCGGCTGGGGCGAGGACCTGCGCTCCTACCGCGAGGAGGAGTGGATCGGGCACGGCGCCACCACGGCCTCCCAGACCGCCTGGGCGCTCCTCGCGCTCCTTGCCGCGGGGGAGCACGGCAGCAAGGCCGTCGAACGGGGCATCGCCTCCCTCGCAGGGAGCCAGCGGGAGGACGGCTCGTGGGACGAGCCGTACTTCACGGGCACCGGCTTCCCGTGGGACTTCTCCATCAACTACCACCTCTACCGGCAGGTCTTCCCGCTGACGGCGCTCGGCCGCTATCTCCACGGGGAACCGAAGGCACTCACCCACCACGCCGGCGTCCGACAGGGCGTCTGATGGAGCGGTCCGCGGGGCCGCCCACCGGTCCCCGTACGCCGCTGCTGATCGCCTGCGCGCTCGGCATCGAGCGCCTCGCCCTGCGCGGTTCCGGGCGGGGCGGGGCGACGGGACCCGTCACCGTGCTCCGTACGGGCATGGGCCCCAGGAACGCCGAGCGCGCCGTGGTCCGCGCGCTCGGCGGGCCCCGGCACGCGGACGCGCCCGTCATCGCCGCCGGATTCTGCGCCGGGCTCACCCCGGGGATGAACCCGGGGGACCTGATCGTCGCCGACGAGACCCGCGACCGGGACGGCGCCACCCCCTGCACGGGCACCGCCCTCCTGGTGGAGGCGCTGACCCGGGCCGTACCGGGACGCACCGTCCACACCGGGCCGCTGACCGGCTCCGACCATGTCGTACGCGGTCAGGAGCGGGCGGCGCTGCGCGCCACGGGGGCGCTCGCGGTGGACATGGAGTCCGCCGCCACGCTGCGGTGCGCCGTGGCCGCCGGGCCCCGCCCGGTTGCGGCCGTCCGGGTGGTCGTGGACGCTCCAGAGCATGAGCTCGTCCGAATCGGCACAGTGCGCGGTGGAATATCGGCTTTCCGTGTTCTTCGTGCCGTCCTTCCAGCTTTCTATGAATGGCACCGTTCTTTGCTGCTCCCCAGGAGGTGAGCTAGATGGCCATGCCACTCCGTCAGACCATCAGGGTCGGGACGTACCTCTTCGAACAGAAGCTCCGCAGGCGTGAGAAGTTCCCGCTCATCGTCGAGCTGGAACCCCTCTTCGCCTGCAATCTGGCATGCGAGGGCTGCGGCAAGATCCAGCACCCGGCCGGGGTGCTGAAGCAGCGCATGCCCGTGGCCCAGGCCGTCGGGGCGGTGCTGGAGTCCGGGGCGCCGATGGTCTCCATCGCCGGCGGCGAACCGCTGATGCACCCACAGATCGACGAGATCGTCCGGCAACTGGTGGCCAGGAGGAAATACGTCTTCCTCTGCACCAACGCGATGCTGCTGCGCAAGAAGATCGAGAAATTCACCCCCTCGCCCTACTTCGCCTTCGCGGTGCACATCGACGGGCTGCGCGAGCGGCACGACGAATCGGTGGCGAAGGAAGGCGTGTTCGACGAGGCCGTGGCCGCGATCAAGGAGGCCAAGCGGCGCGGCTTCCGGGTCACCACCAACTCCACCTTCTTCAACACCGACACCCCGCAGACCGTCATCGAGGTGCTCAACTACCTCAATGACGACCTGAAGGTGGACGAGATGATGATCTCGCCCGCCTACGCCTACGAAAAGGCCCCCGACCAGGAGCACTTCCTCGGCGTCGAACAGACCCGGGAACTGTTCAAGAAGTCGTTCGCCGGCGGCAACCGGGCACGCTGGCGCCTCAACCACTCGCCGCTCTTCCTGGACTTCCTGGAGGGCAAGGCCGACTTCCCGTGCACCGCGTGGGCCATCCCCAACTACTCGCTCTTCGGCTGGCAGCGCCCCTGCTACCTGATGAGCGACGGTTACGTACCGACGTACCGCCAGCTCATCGAGGAGACGGACTGGAGCAGGTACGGCCGCGGCAAGGACCCGCGCTGCGCCAACTGCATGGCGCACTGCGGCTACGAGCCGACCGCCGTCCTCGCCACCATGGGCTCGCTCAAGGAGTCCCTGCGGGCGGCCCGTGAAACGGTCGTCGGGACGCGGTGACGGCATGACCACGGGAGAGCCGGCCGCACCGGGCCTCCCCGCCACACCGGCCCGGCCGGTCGCGGCGCGCCGTCCGGCGCGCCGTATCCAGGCCGGGCCGCCGGCACCGTGAGCTGAACGAATCCGAGAGGGGGCAGCGCGTGTCTGTCTTGGAGCACATCCGGGGGCCGCACGATCTCAAGGCACTGACGGCGAGCGAACTCGATGAACTGGCCGCGGACATAAGAACGTTCCTCATCCAGGCGGTGGCGAGGACCGGGGGCCATCTGGGGCCCAACCTCGGGGTGGTGGAGCTGACCGTCGCCCTGCACCGGACCTTCGACTCGCCCGTCGACCGCATCCTGTGGGACACGGGCCACCAGGCGTACGTCCACAAACTCCTCACCGGCAGAAAGGACTTCTCCAAACTGCGCGGCAAGGGCGGCCTCTCCGGCTACCCCTCCCGCGAGGAGTCCGATCACGACGTCATCGAGAACTCGCACGCCTCCACCGTGCTCGGCTGGGCCGACGGCCTCGCCAAGGCCCGGGACGTGCTCGGCGGGCATGACCATGTCGTCGCGGTGATCGGGGACGGCGCCCTGACCGGCGGCATGGCCTGGGAGGCGCTCAACAACATCGCCGCCGCGAAGAACCGCCCGCTGATCATCGTCGTCAACGACAACGAGCGGTCGTACGGACCGACGATCGGCGGCCTCGCCGACCATCTCGCGACGCTGCGCACCACCGACGGGTACGAGAGGTTCCTCGCCTGGGGCAAGTCGGTGCTGCAGAGCACACCGGTCGTGGGCCGGCCCCTGTACGAGTCGCTGCACGGCGCGAAGAAGGGGTTCAAGGACGCCTTCGCACCCCAGGGGCTCTTCGAGGACCTCGGCCTCAAGTACGTCGGACCGGTCGACGGCCACGACATCGCCGCCATGGAGTCGGCCTTCCGCCGGGCCAAACGCTTCCACGGCCCCGTACTGATCCACTGCCTCACCGAGAAGGGGCGCGGCTACGCCCCGGCGCTGGAGGACGAGGCCGACCGCTTCCACACCGTCGGGGCGATGGACCCGCGGACCTGCGAGCCGCTCGCCCCGGCCGCCGGACCCTCCTGGACATCGGTGTTCCGCGACGAGATCGCCGAGATCGGGGCGGAGCGCCCCGATGTCGTGGCGATCACGGCGGCCATGCTGCACCCCGTGGGCCTGACGAAGTTCGCCGAACGCTTCCCCGACCGGGTCTGGGACGTGGGGATCGCGGAACAGCACGCCGCGGTCTCCGCCGCCGGACTCGCCACCGGCGGACTCCATCCCGTCGTCGCCGTCTACGCCACCTTCCTCAACCGCGCCTTCGACCAGCTCCTGATGGATGTCGCGCTGCACCGCTGCGGTGTCACCTTCGTCCTCGACCGGGCCGGTGTCACCGGGGTGGACGGCGCCTCGCACAACGGCATGTGGGACCTGTCGATGCTCCAGTGCGTGCCGGGGCTGCGGATCGCCGCGCCCCGCGACGCCGACCAGCTGCGGGCCCAGCTCCGCGAGGCCGTTGCCGTGGACGACGCGCCGACCGTGGTGCGCTACCCCAAGGAGGCGGTCGGCCCGGCGGTCCCCGCGGTCGGGCGCGTCGGCGGCATGGACGTCCTGCGCCGGGCGGCGGACGGCGTGGGCGACGCGGGCGACATGGGCGGCGTACGGTCCGACACCGTACTCGCGGACGACGTGCTGCTCGTCGCGGTCGGCGCCCTCGCGCCGGTCTGTCTCGGCGCCGCCGGACTCCTCGCGGAGCGCGGCATCGGCTGCACCGTGGTCGACCCGCGCTGGGTCAAGCCCGTCGACGAACAGCTCGCCCCGCTGGCCGAGCGGCACCGGCTGGTCGCGGTCGTGGAGGACAACAGCCGCAGCGGCGGCGTGGGCTGGGCCGTCGGCCAGGCGCTGCGCGACGCGGGCGTGGACGTACCGCTGCGTACCTTCGGCATCCCGGAACAGTTCCTGGCGCACGCCAAACGCGGCGAGGTGCTCGCCGACCTCGGCCTCACCCCGGTGGAGATCGCGGGCCGGATCGGCGCCGCCCTGACAGGCAAGGAGAGCGGGCGATGAACGGATCCCCCCAGCCGGCCCCGTCCAAGGGGTTCGACCTGCCGGGGCTGCTCGCGGCGCGCGGCGCCGAGCGCTACGAACTGCACGCGAGACACCTCAACCACCAGCTCCCGCGCATGCTGCACACCATCGGCTTCGACCGGGTCTACGAACGGGCCGAGGGCGCCTACTTCTGGGACGCGGACGGCAACGACTACCTGGACATGCTCGCGGGCTTCGGCGTGATGGGCCTCGGCCGGCACCACCCCGTCGTACGCAAGGCGCTGCACGACGTCCTCGACGCCTCCCTCGCCGACCTCACCCGCTTCGACTGCCCGCCGCTGCCCGGCCTGCTCGCCGAGAAGCTCCTCGCGCACAGCCCGCACCTGGACCGGGTGTTCTTCGGCAACAGCGGTACGGAAGCGGTCGAGACGGCCCTGAAGTTCGCCCGGTACGCCACCGGGCGCCCCAGGATCCTCTACTGCGGCCACGCCTTCCACGGGCTGACCACCGGGTCGCTCTCGGTCAACGGCGAGGACGGCTTCCGGGACGGCTTCGCGCCGCTGCTGCCCGACACCGCGATCGGCCTCGGCGACCTCGACGCGCTGGAGCGGGAGCTGGCCCGCGGCGACGTGGCCGGATTCGTGGTGGAGCCGATCCAGGGCAAGGGCGTCCACGCGGCGCCGCCCGGCTTTCTGCGCGCCGCCCAGGAACTGCTGCACCGCCACAAGGCGCTGCTCATCGCCGACGAGGTGCAGACCGGCCTCGGCAGGACCGGTGACTTCTACGCGTACCAGCACGAGGAGGGCGTGGAGCCGGACCTCGTCTGTGTCGCGAAGGCGCTCTCCGGCGGCTACGTGCCCGTCGGTGCGACCCTCGGCAAGGACTGGATCTTCAAGAAGGTCTACTCCTCGATGGACCGGGTCCTCGTCCACTCCGCGAGCTTCGGCTCCAACGCCCAGGCCATGGCGGCGGGGCTGGCCGTCCTCTCCGTACTGGAGGACGAGGAGATCGTCGCGCGGGCACGCGCCACCGGGGACCTGCTGCGGTCCCGGCTGGCCGCCCTCGTGGACCGTTACGAGCTGCTGCACGACGTTCGCGGCCGGGGCCTGATGATCGGCATCGAGTTCGGCCGGCCGGACTCGCTCAAGCTGCGCGGGCGCTGGACGATGCTCCAGGCCGCCCGCAAGGGACTCTTCGCCCAGATGGTCGTCGTACCGCTGCTCCAGAAGCACCGTATCCTCACCCAGGTCTCCGGCGACCACCTCGAAGTGATCAAATTGATTCCGCCGCTGATCATCGGCGAGCGGGAGATCGACCGTTTCGTGACCGCCTTCACCGCCGTGATGGACGACGCGCACGGCGGGGGCGGGCTCATGTGGGACTTCGGCAGGACGCTGGTGAAGCAGGCCGTCGCGGGCCGTTAGACGGCTGCCGGTCTGGCCGATCCGCGTCGGGTTTTTTTGCCTCCCAGGCAATAAATTTGCCTGGGAGGAAAGTCCCTGGCGCAATGGACGCATGAGCACACCCTCCGCCGGAGAGGCGGCCGACGGGCTGCCCGACGGGCTGCCCGACCCGCTGTCCGACCATCTTCCCGACGTCGCGCCGCGCCTGCGCGAGCTGCGCCGTGGCCGCCGGCTCACCCTGGAGGCCGCCGCCCGGCGGGCCGGGCTGTCCCCCGCCCACCTCTCCCGGCTGGAGACGGGGCACCGGCAGCCCTCGCTGCCGATGCTGCTCGGGCTGGCCCGGATCTACGGGACGACCGTCTCCGAACTGCTCGGCGAGGTGCCGCCGGAGCGCGAGCCGATCGTCCGGGGCGGCCGTGCGGAACCCTACGAGGCCGACGGCTGGACCTACCACCAGGCGGGCGGCCCCGGGCGCGCCATGCAGCCGCTGCGGCTGGAGGTGCCGTACGGGGCACAGGGCGACCTGGTCCGGGTGCACCCGGGCGAGGAGTGGCTGTACGTGCTCGACGGGCGGCTCAGGCTGAGCCTGGGCGACGCCGTGCATCTGCTCGCCCCCGGGGACAGCGCGCACTTCGACTCGCTCACCCCGCACCGCATCGCGGCGGCCGGACCCGAGGGGGCCGAGCTCCTCTTCGTCCACACCCTGCTCCAGAGCCCGGCCGCAGACCTGTGCGTCGGCGGCTCGGCCCCTCATGTCTGATCCTCATGTCCGACCTGCCGAGAGAGGTCCCATCCATGTCGGAGACAGAGCGCCCGGCGCCCGCCGAGGGCGGCCGGGAACAGGTGCCCCCGGGCCCGCGTGTCATGAACGAGGAGAAGAAGTTCCCGCGAGGGCTGGTGATCCGGCTCTTCGCCTATCTGGTGGCCGGCCATCTCTTCGCGGGCTTCCTCTACCTCCTCTTCCACGTCGGGGCCCAGGGGCGGTAGCGGCTTTCGGCCCAGGGGCTTTCGGCTTTCGGCGCCGTCTCCCGCCGTGGCGTCAGCCTTGGTCCAGGAGGCGGGCGCGCAGCCGTTCACGGGTCTCGGGCGCGAGCCGGAGGCCGTTGGAGAGATAGCGGTCGGTGGAGCCCCAGGTCGTGCCGATGGTCTCGAACGCGGCGTCGAGATAGGCGGCGCGGGCATCGAAGAGCGGGCTGAGCAGCTCCATCACCTCGCCGGACCTTCCGGCGGGTGACCGGTCGCTGCGGCGGAAGGCGTAGCGGCGGTGCGGGTCGTTCGACTTGACGTAGTCGGCCGTGATCGCGTCCGGTTCGACGCCGACCGCGAGCAGCGACACGGCGACGGAGAGCCCGGCGCGGTCCTTGCCCGCCGCGCAGTGCAGCAGCGCGGGGACGCTGTCCTCGGCCAGCGCGTGCAGCAGGCGGCTGTGCTCGGCGGTGCGCTCCGTGATGATCGCGCGGTACGAGGCGGTCATCCGGGCCGCCGCTCTGCCGTCCGCGAGGAGCGAGCGGAGCTGGTCGAGGTCGCCGTCCCGGACCATCCGCCAGAACTGGGCGCCTTCGGCCGGGTCGGAGAGCGGGATGTTCACATGGCGCACGCCCGCCAGTTCGACATCCGCGCCGTCGAGCTTGACATCGGCGGAATTGCGGAAGTCGAAGATCGTGTGCAGACCGAGAGCGGAGAGAAAGGCGGAGTCGTCGGCGGTGGCGTGGGCGAGATGACCGCTGCGGTAGAGCGCGCCGTACCGCACCCGGCGTCCGTCCACGGTCGGCAGGCCGCCGACATCACGGAAGTTGCGTACTCCGGACAGCTCGGGCTCGGTGGACGGGACCTGCGGCGACTGCTGCGTCACGCCTGCTCCTCCGTGTCTGCCGTCGGCGCTGCTCGCCGGCGGAGTCGGTCCCCGACCCTACGACATCGGCCGGTGTGCTCATCAGTGCGGCGGAGAGGGCGGGGAGCCCACGGATCAGGATGGGGCGAGTGGGGAGAAAACGCCCAAACGGTGCTCTGTCCGGATTGACTGATTCCGCATAACCTGCCCCGGTCGCGGGGGAGGTGGGCTCCGGCTGGTGAGCAGGATCATATCCGTGACGTTCCGTGGTGACGGTGCGAAAGGGAAGGGCCACCTCGAAAGGGAATTGGAGAGCGGTCTCCACGCAGGGTGACGGGCGATCTTCGGTGCGGAAGGAAGGGCGCGTCGCCGGGGGAAAAGGGTGGCTTGTTCCGGCCGTCCCACTCGCCTACGTTCACCCTCAATCCGAGCGGAACGCCGAATCCTGCCGCCGCCTCGGGGACACCATCCACCCATCACGCGTGGCAGGAGCGGGGGACCCAGGTAGTACGCCGTTCCGATGTTCCGACATCAGGGACGGCTCGGGGTGAAGTCGCGCACCACGCGCGGCCGGGCAGCTCCAGCCCGAACCCGACAGCTCACCTCGTAGGCGCCGGAGAGGAATTCGCCATGCCCGCGAAGGGTAAGCACCGCCGCCCCAGGACCAATCCGTTCTCCCGGGGCTTCATCGCCGCCGGCACGGGCGGCGCCGCCATCGCGCTGCCGCTCATCGGCGCCACCGGCGCGCACGCGGCACAGCAGGCCGCGCCGGCCGCCGTCCCGCAGGCCGCGCCCGCCACCGCGCCGCAGTCCGCGCCGGCCGCCGCGCCGCAGGGGGCGGCCGCCACGCAGGTGAGCCGGACCGCCGGGACCACCGTGCGTACGTACGCGGTGGTCGCGGGCGACTACCTCTCCAAGATCGCCGCGGAGCAGCAGGTCCGGGGCGGCTGGCAGCGGCTGTACGAGGACAACCGCCGCGCCGTCGGCGACGATCCCGGGCTGATCCACCCCGGCCTCAAGCTCACCATCAACGGCAAGGCCCCGGCCGTCCGCTCGGAGGCGCCCACCAGGGCCTCGAAGTCCTCCAGGGTGGCCAAGCCCGCCGAGTCGACCGCGTCGGCGGAGTCGGCCAAGCCGTCGAGGGACTCCTCGTCCGCCAAGCCCTCCACGGACCGGAGCGAGGCGCCCGCCGCCGACTCCGCGGCACAGAGCAGCGCGTCCGGCTTCACCCTGCCGGTCGACGGCATCGGGGTCGGCACCGCCTACCGCGCCGCCGGCGGAAGCTGGTCCAGCGGCTACCACACCGGTGTGGACTTCGTGGCCCCCTCCGGCACCACCGTGAAGGCGGTCGGCGCGGGCACCGTCGTCACCGCGGGCAACGGCGGCTCGTACGGCAACCAGGTCGTCATCCGGCACGAGAACGGCATGTACTCCCAGTACGCCCACCTCTCCTCCCTCTCCGTCTCGGCCGGCCAGAGCGTCTCCACCGGCCAGCAGCTCGGCCTCTCCGGCGCCACCGGCAACGTGACGGGACCGCACCTGCACTTCGAGATCCGGACGGGCCCGGACTACGGCTCGGACGTCGACCCGCTGGCGTTCCTCCGGCAGAACGGCGTCTCCATCTGATCCGTCCGGTCGCCCCCCGGACGCGTTTCCTCGGCCTCGCGGCCCGGCACCCATGCGGTGCCGGGCCGCGAGGCTTTCCGCTATTCCCGCTTGAGGGAAAATTGACCGATGGTGTTTCTCACTCTGAGTCAACCCCCGCCTACGGTCGCGTAGGTCACATCGCCGGGAGGAAAATGTCCCGCTGTGGCAGACGATTCGAGAACAAGAAGAGACAAGACATTCGGGTCGTACGCGGCGATCGGTGACAGCTTCACCGAGGGTGTGGGAGATCCAGGCCCCGACGGGCTGTTCGTCGGCTGGGCGGACCGGCTCGCGGTCCTGCTCGCCGATCGGCTTCCGGTCTCCGGTGCGACGGCCGACCCCGTCCACGGCGACTTCCGCTACGCCAACCTCGCGGTACGCGGCCGGCTCCTCGACCAGGTCGTCGAGGAGCAGATACCCCGGGCCAGGGAACTCGCCCCGGATCTGGTGACGTTCTGCGCGGGCGGCAACGACATCATCCGCCCCGGCACCGACCCCGACGACGTGGCGGAACGCTTCGAGCGGGCCGTCGCCGACCTCACCGGCTCCGTCGGCACGGTCATGCTGGCCACCGGCTTCGACACCCGGGGCGTGCCCGTGCTGCGCCATCTGCGCGGCAAGATCGCCACGTTCAACGAGCACACCCGGGCCATCGCCGACCGCTACGGCTGCCCCGTGCTCGACCTCTGGTCCCTCAGGACCATCCAGGACCGGCGGGCCTGGGACGGCGACCGGCTCCATCTGTCGGCCGAGGGACACACCCGGGTCGCGCTGCGCGCCGGGCAGGTGCTGGGCGTCGAGGTGCCCGCCGACCCGGACCAGCCGTGGCCGCCGCTGCCGCCGCGCGGCACCCTCGAAGTACGGCGCGACGACATCCACTGGGCACGTGAGTACCTGGTGCCCTGGATCGGACGCAGGCTGCGCGGCGAGTCGTCCGGCGACCATGTCGCGGCGAAACGCCCTGATCTTCTCCCTCTGGAACACTGACGCGGCGCGGGGGCGGGGCGTTCCCGTACGGCTTTCGCCAGGGCTTCCCGTACGGCTCACTCCGTCCCGCGGCTCACGCCCCCGCCGGGATCCGCTCCAGCACCCCGCCCGCGAAGACGTCGTACAGCGGCAGCGTCTCCAGGTGGACATAGCCGATATGGCAGTCGCACACCGCGAGGGGACAGGCCCGCGGCGCCAGTGCGCGGCGGTACGAGCCGTCGTAGAGGTTGCCCAGCTCGGCGGGGACGAAGTGGCAGCGCCGTACCGTGCCCCCGCCGTCCACCGAGATCACCGACTCGCCCGTCCGGCACGGCAGCCCCGCCGAGCGGTGCGGATGGCGGCTGTACGGGAACAGCGGGTCCAGCTCCGTCCACCGCGCGGCCTCCTCGTCCGTGTACGTGTGCCCCTCCGCCGCGTTGATCCACAGATAGACGTGCGGCGGCAGCTCGGCGCGGAGCCGGCGGGCGTGCTCCAGATGCGCGTCGAGGCCGACGACCCCGACGCTGAACCGGACGGAGCGCTCCGCCAGTTCGTGGGCCTTCGCCAGGAAGCGGTCGTACGGCGTCTGCCCCGGGTGGTACGTGCACCACAGGGCGAGCTTCGCCGGGTCGGCGTCGGCCAGCCACCGGGTGCGGAAGCTGAGATTCGTCTGGATGGCCACCCGGCGGACGTGCGGCAGCAGCGACAACTCCGTGAGCGCCCGCCGGTACCAGGAGCGCACCAGCCCCTCGCCCCAGGGAGTGAACAGCACGGAGAGCCGGTCGTCCGTCGCCGCGGCGGCCCAGGCGGTGAACCGCTCCAGGGCGGCCCGGTCGGCGCGCAGCTGCTCCTGGCTGTCCCGCCGCTTGGCGAACGGGCAGTAGGGGCAGTCGTAGTCGCAGGAGGCGAGCGGACCGCGGTAGAGGATGGTCAGGTCCATGGGGCTCCCTCGCGCTACTTCGACGCGTACGCGGCCATCGCGGCCCGTACGGCGGGTGAGAACAGCGCGGGCCCGAGCGCGTCGGAGTGCGCGAGCCCCTCGGGGGAGAGCCGCAGCAGCCCGGGGCCCGCGCCGGCGTCCAGCCAGCCGAGCTCCGCGAACCGGTCCAGCTCGGGGCCGAAGTCCTCGCCGGGCGCGGCGCCGAAGCGCGCGCGGTACTCCGCCACCGGCATGCCCCGCGCCTGGAGCAGGGACTGGAGCAGATGGCGGCGGCGCGCCTCGTCCCCGTCGACGCGGCGGCCCACCTCGGCGCGCGAGAAGTCCGCCGTCTCCGTGTAGGCGTCGATGATGGCCCGTATCTCGCTCATGCCGACGGCGTAGTCGAAGGAGTAGTGCAGGCGCGAGGTGTACGAGCGGGCCCCGCAGCCCAGTCCGATCATGCCGTCGGTCTGGCACGCGTGGTCGTCGGAGCCCTGGGGCGGCGCGTCCCGGCGGCGGAACATCCGCATGGACACCTGCTCGTACCCCTCGGCGAGGAGATGGTCACGGCCCTGCCGGTAGAGGCCCAGCCGCTGCCGGTCCCACTGCGCGTCGCCGCCCGCGCCGAGCCTGCCGAGGCCGGTGAGCGGGCGTACGTACAGGGGGTAGAGATAGAGCTCCTCGGGCCGCCAGGCGAGCGCGGCGTCCAGCGAGTGGCGCCAGGTGGTCGCGGTCTGGCCGTCGATGCCGTAGATGAGATCGATGTTGAGGACGGGGATCCGCGCGTCCCTGATCCGGCCGAGCGCGGCCTCCACCTCCGCGCGGCGCTGCGGGCGGACGGCGGCCCGCGCCTCCGCGTCGACAAAGCTCTGGACGCCGATGCTCAGCCGGGTCGCGCCCCGGTCGGCGAGGACCGCCAGCCGGTCCGCGGTGGCGGTGGCGGGGGAGGTCTCGACGGAGAGCGGGACGGCGCGCAGATCGGCGCCCATCCGTTTCTCGGCGAGGTCGCAGAGCCGCTCCAGCTCCGCCGCCTCCAGATAGGTGGGCGTGCCGCCGCCGAAGGCCGCGGCGGCGAACCGTACGGGTCCCTCCGCGTCCAGCGCGTCTCGTACCGCCGTCGCCTGCCGGTCCAGCGCGTCCAGATAGCGCGTCGTCAGCTCGCCGGGAGCGCCGATCCGGGTGAAGAGATTGCAGAAGCCGCAGCGGACCTCGCAGAACGGGATGTGCAGATAGAGGGAGAGCGCGTCCTTGCGTTCACCGGCCCACTCCGCGGCGAGCGCCGGGCGGTCGTCGAGCGGGCGGTACGCCGTCTTGTGCGGATAGGCGTAGACGTAGCTCTCGTACGGACGCGGAGTGTTCGTGGGGAGGGCGGGCGACGGCGATGTGGTCATGGTGCGGTCCCGTGCTCAAGGAAGAAGTGGGCGTACGGCACGGTCCAGACGGACGGGTGGGCCAGCCGGTGGCCGTGCCAGCCGTCGTCGCCGTAGGCGGTGCCGTGGTCGGAGCAGACGATCGCGAAGCACCGGCGGCGGCTGCTCGCGGCGGCGAAGAGCCGGCCGATGTGCCGGTCGACGTATTCGAGCGCGGCGGCGTGCGTGGCCCGGGTGTCGCCCGCGTCCTGGGTGGCGCCGGGGTGGTGGAACCAGTTGGGCTGGTGCAGCGCGGACACGTTGACGAAGAGGAACAGCCGCCGCTCCGGGGCGAGTCCGGCGACGACCCGCTCGGCGCGGGCCACCTGCGCCTCGAAGGAGACCGGGGACGCCACGCCGAACTCCGGCTCCCAGTGGCTCTCCTGGAACAGCCCGGGCAGGACCGAGCCGAGCGCGCTCCGCCGGTTGAAGAAGCCGACGCCGCCGACGCAGACCGTGCGGTAACCGGCCGCCGCGAGACCCGAGACCAGGTCCGGGGTGTCGTAGACGAATGTTCCGGCGCCCGTGGACTCGCTGCCGCCGAAGCGCGCGGCGAACAGCCGGGGGTGCGGGCCCTGGGCGGCCGGGGTCGGCAGGAAACCGGCGAAGATCGCCTGGTGCGAGGCGTAGGTGAAGCTGCCGGGGGCGTGCCGCTCCTCCCAGCCGCCGGCCGGCAGATGGCGGGCGAGATGCGGGATGCGGCCCGCCGCGGCCAGCTCGCACGCCACGTCGAAGCGCAGCGTGTCGAGGGTGACGAGGAGCAGGTCGTCCCGCCCGACGACCTCGTTCATGTCGGGAGCGGCCGCCGGAGTGGTCGCGGGGGCGGGGGACCCGGGACGGGTGCGGGATGTCATGCGAGGTGTCCGCACGGCCGCTGCCCCGGTGTCCCGCGCTCCGCCCGCCGGGGCAGGGCCGCGAGCTGCGCCGCGTAGGTGTCCAGGCCCGCGGCCTCGCGCTCCGGCAGCCCGGTGAGGCCGGGCAGCAGATCGCCGAAGGCGTTGACCTCCGCGACGGAGTACCGGCGCCAGCTCGGGGCGGGCAGCAGATCGACGCCCACGCAGTGGGTCGCGGGGAAGCAGGCCGCCGCCGCCTCGCACATCATGAGAACGGTGGAGAAGCTGCCGCCCGCCGCGTCGATCGTGGCCCGCAGCGCGTCGAGGTCCCCCCGGGCCCCGCCGAGGTGGAGGTTGGTCATGGGCGAGGTGCTGGTACGGACGACCACGTGCGTGGCGCGGCCCGCGATCACCACCACCCGCAGATCGGCCTCGCGGCCGTGCTGGCTCCCCTTGGGCACCCACTGCTCGATGTGCAGCCCGTCCGGCGCGAGGGTGTCGACGATCGCCGCCACCGCCCGCTCGTCCGTGTAGCGGCGCACCCGCAGGGAGTTGAAGAGGCGCCCGGCGTCGTCCAACTCCACGGAGGTCGTCGCGCTCACCCGCCCCGGCCCCGCCGTCCGCACGGCGAGCACCCCGGACGCGGACGAGCCGTGGGCGATCTTGACGAACGCCCGGGACAGCCCGGCCTCCGCCATCAGGGTCCGTACGTCGTCCCACCCCGACACGGCCGGCGCGACCGGTCCCGAGGTGGGTGACAGGGGGACCTGGACCCCCGCCGTGCGCAGCACCCCGTGGGTGAGCCGCTTGTCGAAGAGGACCGCCAGCTCGTCCGGATCGTCGAGCAGCTCGGCCCCGGCGGCCGTGGCCGCCCGGCCCAGGTCACGGGCGGCCGCCGTGAACCGCTCGTACCAGCGGCCCGTGCCCTCGACGCGGGTCTGGTCGTCCGCGCCGCGCAGCAGCCGGTCCACCTCGGGGTCCTCGCCGGGGGAGTCGATCCGTACGGTCTCCCCGGCGCCGAACGCGGCCCGGCCGCGCAGCACATCGAGCCAGCCGACCTCCCGGGCCGGGGCCAGCCCGGCGGCGCGCACGGCGTTCTGGAAGAGGGACAGGCGGCGGTTGCCGGGGATCCCGACGACGGTCAGCCGCGGCTCCGGGGCCTGGCCGCTGAGGTAGGCGCTCATCGGTTACTCGGCCACCGCCACGTAGCGGTGCTCCTGGTCGCCCCAGCTGTCGGGCACCTCGGCCCCGGACAGGTCGACCTCCACACCGGCCGCGCCGAGCGTGGCGGCCAGCCGCGCCTGCATCGCCTCGCTCAGGAAGTGGTGGTGCACATCGAGTTTCTTCAGATGGGTGAGCGGCTGGCCCCCGAGGAGTGCTTCCGCGCCCTCGTCGCCGAAGGTGCCCATCGAGAGATCGAGGCTCTCCAGGCCGACGACGACGGGGGCGCCGGACAGCGCGACGGCTATCTCGTCCTGGATGACGCTGTTGCGCAACGCCAGATGGCGCAGCCGGGGGAGCCGGTCACCGGCCAGGACGGGCGCCAGGTCGGACACGTCCGCGTTCGCGCCGTATTCGTCCGAGCCGAGCCAGAGGTCCAGCCGCTCCAGCGCGGGCAGGTCGCTCGCGCCGATGCCGCGCACCACGTCGGCGTCCAGGCCGCCGGTCTCGACGGTGAGCGAGCGCAGCCGCTCGTGCCGTACGGGGAGGAAGTCCAGGTCGGTCCCGCCGCGCGCGCCGAACTCCTCCAGCCCGGGGTACGCCTCCAGCAGCGGGGAGAGCCGGCTCTGGTTGATCCAGGAGATCTCACAGTCCTGGTACGTCATGTCGCCGACGAACAGGGCGCGCAGTCCGGGCAGCCCGTCGCGGGCCGCGACCAGCGCCGCCACGATCGACTCGGAACCCGATTCGTACGCGTCGCTCCACGAACCGACGACCAGCGCCCGGACTCCGGTGGTGTCGACGGTCGTGGTGAAGCGGGCGAACGCCTCCTCCCACGACTCGTTCGCGTCGTACGCGTCGACCGAGACGCGCCAGGCCACCGAGGCCGGGTCCGGCAGCTCCCCGGCCCCTTGCTCCCCGGCCGCACGTCGCTCCGTCCCGTCGGCGCCGGGGAAGTCGAACACGGGCAGGCCGTACAGCTCCCGCAGGTAGTGGTTGACGGTCACGTCGAACGCTCCAGACGCCGGTGGGCGGTGATCGGCTGATGTGGATGCAGTTCTACCAAGCGGCACTGACAGCCCCGTCCGGAGGGGGCGGAGCCCGGCGGCCGGAGCCGCGTTGTCAGACCCTCCGCCTAGCGTCGTGGACAGATCGGCGCACCGGGCGCCGGCGGTGGAGGGGAGAGCCATGTTCCGGCAGGGAGACGTGCTCATCGCGCCCGTCGCGGAGGAAGCCGTGCCGTCGTATCTCGTGGACGCCGCCAAGGTGCCCGGCGAGCCGAGGGACGCACGGGGCCGGCTGGTCCTGGCGTTCGGAGAGGTCACCGGCCACGCCCACGCGGTGCCGGGCCCCGGCCGGCTGATCCGGGAGTCGGGTGACGCGGCCGGGCCCGTGTACCTGCATCTCCCGGACGGCGGGCGGGTGGTGCACGAGGAGCACGCGGCGATACCGCTGCCCAAGGGCTGGTTCCGGGTGGTGCGCCAGCGGGAGTACGTGCCGGGCTCGGTGCGCCTCGTCGCGGACTGAGCGGGCGGGGCGGCAGCGATGACGAGCGGCGGAGAGCCGGCGTTGACGACGGGGACGACGAGGACGACGGGGACGACGGGGACGACGGGGAGCGGAACGATGACGACGGCGGTGACGACGATGATGACGGCGACGACGCATGACGTGGACCGGTGGCGGGCTGTCGCGGCGGCGACGGGCGGTGCCGACCGGCGGGCCGCCGAGGAGGGGGTACGGCTCGCCTACCGCAGGGCGGGGCTCGCGGAGCCGGAGAAGTTCGTCTGGGCCGGATCGCCGCTGGCCGGGGCGCGGGCGGCGCTGCTGCTCACCGGTGCCGGACGCGCCGTGCGCGACGAGTTGCGCACGTACCCCTGGGCGGAGGAGCGGCGCCGCGTGCACGACGCGCTCGGCCCCGACGGCTGGGCCCGGCACTGGAACGCGACGGGTGCCAGGCTCTGGGACACCACGCGAGCGCTGGCCGACCGGATACGCGCCGGCATCCTGGACGCGGTCGAGGAGGACTCGCCGGAGACCGGACCGGCCGGGCCGGGGCGCCGGAACGGAGGCGGGGCCGGGGACCGGGACGTGTTCGGCGCGCGGGCCACGGTCCGGACGGTGCTGTTCGACGCGGTGCTCGGCCAGCACGACGCGGCCTGGCTCGCCGCCTTCGACGGCCACAGCGAGCGCCTGGAAGGGCTCGCCGAGGTGGCGCGGCACGCCGGCTGGTGGTGGCCGTACGAGAACGCGGTGGTGGTGTGCGAGCGCCCCGTGGCCCTCCACCGCGACGAGGCGGGGCGGCTGGACCGGGGGGACGGCCCGGCGATCGCCTACCCCGACGGCTTCGCGCTGTACGCGTGGCGCGGCATGCCCGTGCCCGCCGCGTTCCTCGACGAGCTGCCCTCGCTGACCCCCGAGCGGATCCGTGCGGAGCCCAACGCCGAGCTGCGCCGGGTGATGCTGGAGCACTACGGCTTCGAGCGCTATCTGAGCGAGTCGGACGCGCGGCCCGTCCATCGGGACGAGACCGGCGTCCTCTGGCGGATCGCGCTGGACCGCGACGAGGATGTCGCGATGGTCGAGGTGGTCAACTCCACGCCGGAACCGGACGGCACCCACCGCACCTACTGGCTGCGGGTGCCGCCCACCGTCCGCTCGGCGAAGGAGGGTGTGGCCTGGACGTTCGGACTTGAGGCGGAGGCGTACGCACCGGTGCGTCAGACGTGAGCCGGCGCGCTCGGGGCCGGCCCCGGAACGGGCTTCGGGGCCGGCCCCGAAACTGGAACCGGTCCCGGTCCCGGTCCCGAACCCGGTCCCGAGTCCGGGTCCGGCCCGGAGCCGGGTCCGGGTGTCACCTTCCGGCGGCGAGCAGTTCGTCCCGGCCGATCAGGGCCTCGCTGCCCTCGGCGGTACAGGCGTACGCGCCCGCGACCGCGCCGAGCGCCGCGCTCCGTTCGAGGTCCAGGCCCGCCAGCCGCCCGTACAGGAAACCGCAGACGTACGCGTCCCCCGCGCCGTTGGAGTCCACCACCGGCGCGGGCGGGGCCGTCGCGGGGACCGGGCGCGGGGTGCGGCCGCCGTCGCGGGTCATCAGGTAGGAGCCGCCGGCGCCGGCCGTCGCGATCACCGCCTCGGCCCGCCCCTCGCGCAGGATCTCCCGCATCACCGAGGCGATCCGCTCGCCCGCCCCGGCTGCGCTGAGGAACACCAGGTCGGAGCGGAAGGCGAACTCCCGGTGGTAGTCGTCGAGTCCGTCCCAGTCGTGCAGATCGGTCGAGACCGGAAGGCCCAGTTCCGCAAGATCGTCGAAGAGGAACCGGGTGAAGTTCGTGATCGACAGATGGACATGGCGGGCGCGCCGCAGATGCGGCAGATAGAACTCGCGGGGCATCCGCAGCTTTTCGGGGTCCCGCGCGTCGTGGAAGGACATCCGGCGGCCCGTTCTGTCGACGAGGTTGACCGCGCGCCGGGTGCCCTCCGGCGAGATCAGCGCCTCGAAGTCCACATCGCCGGCGGCGAGCCGCTCCCTGACCTGTACACCGGTCCAGTCATCGCCTATGTAGTCGAGGAACTTGACGTTCAGTCCCAAGTTCCGGCAGCCCAGGGCCACATTGCCGCCGGTGTGCCCGGGCCATTCACGGATCGGCCCCACCGGGACGGAATCGGCGAGCGGTACCGGCAGCGAATCGACCCGGACGACGGTATCCACCCCGCTGCCCCCGACGACCAGCACATCGTGGTGGAACCGGTCGTTCTGAGCGGTCTGCGGCTGCGTCACAGTCTCCCTTTCACGGTCCGGACGGTCCGACCGCCCCCAGTATGGCCGTACCACCCGCCGCCCGGCGAAGAGACGCGACCCGCGCTCCGGGCCCGCGCTCCGGGTCCGCAAGATCACGCGGATCGGCGGGCATGACCGGGAATCCCTGGGGCAGTGACGAACGTTGGACGGGCGTACCCGGGACAGGGCGGGCGTGAAGGGATTGCGATCACTCACCCCGCACAGATGAACACTCCCGGCCATAATGGGACAACACCGAACCTCCAGGAGGTGCTGTGACAGGCGCTGGTTCCCCCCTTCCATTGCGCTCCCGGCTGCGCTCGCTGCGACCCGCTGCCTTCGGGGCCGACTCGGCGGGGGAGCGGCTGGAGCGGATCCACCGCTCGCCGAACTTCGCCGACGGGGTGTTCCAGAACCCCGTGGGCGCCAGGACCAGACCGTCCGGGGCCTCAGGGATCGAGTTCGCGAAGATCTACTTCCAGAAGGAGGCGCGGGCCCGGCGCTCCCCGATCGGCACCATCCCCGTGCACCCCACGACCCTCGCGGACCTCGCCGCGCCCCCGGCCTCGGGCCTGCGGCTCACCTGGATGGGGCATTCGAGCGTCCTCGCCGAGATCGACGGCCGCCGGGTGCTCTTCGACCCGGTGTGGGGGGAGCGCTGCTCGCCGTTCTCCTTCGCGGGCCCGAAGCGGCTGCACCCCGTCCCCGTACGGCTCGCCGCGCTCGGCCCGGTCGATGTCGTCGTGATCTCCCACGACCACTACGACCACCTCGATCTGCCCACGATCCGGGCCCTCGCCTCCACGGACACCCTCTTCGCCGTGCCGCTCGGCGTCGGAGCCCACCTGGAGAGCTGGGGCGTGCCCGCGTCCCGGCTGCGCGAACTCGACTGGAACGAGTCCACCGAGGTCGCCGGCATCCGCCTCACCGCCACCCCCGCGCGCCACTTCTGCGGGCGTGGCCTGCGCAACCAGCAGCACACGCTCTGGGCTTCCTGGGTCGTGGCGGGGCCCGACCACCGGATCTACCACAGCGGGGACACCGGCTATTTCGCCGGCTTCCAGGACATCGGCGCGGAGCACGGTCCGTTCGACGCCACGATGATCCAGATCGGCGCGTACAGCGAGTACTGGCCCGACATCCACATGACCCCGGCCGAGGGGATGCGCGCCCACCTCGACCTCCAGGGCGGGCGGCCCTCCGGCGTGATGATGCCGATCCACTGGGGGACGTTCAACCTCGCCCCGCACCCGTGGGCCGAACCGGGCGAGGGCACGGTCGAGGCCGCCGCGGAAGCCGGCGCCGGGCTCGCGCTGCCGATCCCCGGCCAGCCCTTCGAGCCCACCGGCGACGCCGTCCCCGACGCGCCCTGGTGGCGCTCGGTGGCCGCCATACCGGCCGGTGGCTGGCCGGAGTACGCCAAGGCCGCCCCCGACGCCCTCGTCGCCTCGGCCGGTACGGCGACGGGCCCGGCGGCCGGGAAGCCCGTCACGGGAAAGGCGGAGGAGACGGCCGAGACCACGTCACCCGCGTGAGGCCGAGGACGTAAGGCTCCGGTGGCGTACGGCGGCGACGGCCTCCCGCGCCACCGGAGCCGGGGCCGGCCCGTCAGACGAGGACGACCGGGATCCCGCGCTCCTCGAAGCGGGCGGCCCGCTCCGCCGCGCCCGTGTCGGTGATGAGGGTCCCGATGTCCTCCACCGGACAGATCCTGGCGAACGCGCGGGCGCCCAGCTTCGAGCTGTCCGCCACCACGACCAGCGTCCGCGCCCGCTCGGCGAGCAGCGCGTTGATGCTCGCCTCGTGCTCGCTGTGCGCGCCCGCGCCCTCCTCGGCGTCCACCGCGTCCACCCCGATGAAGGCGAGGTCCAGGCTGACCTCGCCCAGGATGTGCCGGGCCAGCGGGCCGACCAGTTCGTACGACTGGTGCATCGCGACACCGCCGGTCGTCACGATCTTGATGTGCGGCCGTACGGCCAGCTCATGGGCGATGTTCAGCGCGTTCGTGACCAGTGTGACCGCGGGCTCCTCGGCCGATCCCGCGAGATCGCCCCGGGTGGCGACGGCGCGGGCCACCTCCGTCGTCGTCGTACCGCCGTTCAGTCCGATCACCATCCCCGGCTCGACCATCGCGGCCGCCGCCCGCGCGATGCGCTCCTTCTCCGAGGCGTGCCGCACCGCCTTGTAGCGCAAGGGGAGTTCGTACGCGACGGAGTGGGCCACGGCCCCGCCCCGGGTGCGCGTCAGCAACTGCTGCTCGGCGAGGTGGTCGAGGTCGCGCCGTACGGTCGCGACGGACACCCCCAACTCGGCGGCGACGGCCTCGACCTCGACCTGGTGCCGCTCGGTCAGCAGCTCCAGCAGGGCCGTGTGCCGCTCGTGGCGATTCACCGCATCACCGCATCCTTCTCGGCGCGTCCCTCGCGACGCGTCCCTGTCGACGTCGACCGGCCCCGGCCCCGGCACTGTCCGGCCGGATCCGGCTTCCCGGGCCGTCCCTGAGCGTACCGTGCGCTGCTCGTGCTTGTTTCTGATGGAAAACCTGCTCTAGCATGCAGAAAAAATCATAGCGAGCCGATGACCGGTCATCAGGCCGGGGAACGGAGAGCACCTATGGCTCAGGCGACTCATGTCGAGACGGAACTGGCCGACCAGCCGGCCTGCTGGCGCCGCGCCGCCGGGCTGGCCGCGGACGAGGCGGTGGGCGGCGCGCTGCCCTCGCCGGGCGAGCGCGTCGCCGTCGTGGGCTGCGGCACCTCGTTCTTCATGGCCCGCGCCTACGCCGCCCTCCGGGAGGGCGCGGGGCAGGGGGAGACCGATGCCTTCGCCGCCTCCGAGTTCCCCTCGGGGCGCCGCTACGACCGGATCGTGGCGCTGACCCGCTCCGGTACGACCACCGAGGTGCTGGCCCTGCTCGCGGGCGTCCGCGGCACGGTCCCTACGACCGCGATCACCGCGGACCCGGCCACACCGGTCCGGGACGCCGCCGACGACCTGATCGTCCTGGACTTCGCCGACGAGCGGTCCGTCGTCCAGACCCGCTTCGCGACCACGGCGCTCACCCTGCTCCGGGCCCGACTCGGACTGCACACCGACGCCGTCGCCGCGGACGGGGAGAGGGCGCTCGCGCTGCCGCTGCCGGACGGCCTCACGGAGTGCACCCAGTTCACCTTCCTCGGCCGGGGCTGGTCGGTCGGGCTGGCCGAGGAAGGCGCCCTCAAGATGCGGGAGGCCTCCCTCTCCTGGACGGAGGCGTACCCGGCGATGGAGTACCGGCACGGCCCGATCAGCATCACGACCGCGGGCACGGCGACCTGGGTGCTCGGGGACGCCCCCGACGGCCTGGCGGAGCAGGTCGCGGCGACCGGCGGGCTGTGGGTGGCGGGACGCCTCGACCCGCTGGCCGAGCTGGTACGGATCCAGCGGCTCGCCCTGGCGATCGCGCGGCGGCGCGGCCTCGACCCGGACAGTCCGCGCCATCTGACCCGCTCTGTGATCCTCCCGGCGTAGCGGGAAGCCGCGGGAGGCGGAGCGCGGTACGAACGGTCCGGCCCGGCGCCACGCGCCGGGCCGCACGCGTGCCGCCCCGCAATCCCCCTGGGCTATTTCGGGCTGATGTGCGATGACTCATACCGGAGCGGGATGCTCTGTGGGCAACTTTGTCAACTGCCCACCGCGGATGACCGCTTGGCGACTACCGTGTGTGCTCGGTGATCAACGGAGGGCTCGTCCGGCATGCGCCGGTCCTGTCGCCGCGCCGTGAACCAGAAGACCGCCGCCGCACCAGCACCAGCACGATGCCGATCCTGGGGCCCCAGTACCGAGGACACAGATGTCTCACCTACGCGCACCTGTCGCGCGGCCGGAGCGCCGGGAGGGCGGACGGCACGGCCGGCCGGGCCCCCGCTCGCTCTCCTCCGCGGCCCGGGCGGACGCGGCGACCCCGCAGGACGCCCGCATACGGCCCCAACTCCTCCGTGCCGAACTCCTGCGCACCGCCGTCCTGCCCGCGATAGTCGCCGCACTGAGCGGCGCCGCGGCCGTGGTGCTCGTCCTGCGCACCACCACGGTGGAACCCACCGCCCCGGTCTGGACGGCCCTGCTGGGCACCGCGCTGCTCGCCTTCGCCGCCGTCGCCGCGGCGGCCCTGGGGGCGGAGCGCACCGCGCGGACCGTCCTCGGCCGGTGCACCGCGCTGCGCCGCTCCAGCGCGCGCGGGCAGGCCGAACTGCGCGACGTCGTCGAGCGGCTCAGGCGCGGTGAACGGGTGCCCGCGCCCGCCGCGCCGCCCACCGCGACCGGCCACGGCGGGGATGAGTTCGACCTGCTCGCGGCCGAACTCGGCCGCTCGCGCGAGGCCGCCGTCGGCGCGGTGATCCAGGCGTCGCGGCTCTCCGGCAGTGTCGGCGACGAACAGAAGGTGGAGGTCTTCGTCAATCTGGCCCGCCGCCTCCAGTCCCTCGTCCACCGCGAGATCCAGCTGCTGGACGACCTGGAGAACGAGGTCGAGGACCCCGAGCTGCTGAAAGGTCTCTTCCAGGTCGACCATCTCGCGACCCGGATCCGCCGGCACGCCGAGAACCTGGCCGTCCTCGGCGGGGCGATCTCCCGGCGCCAGTGGAGCAGGCCGGTCACGCTGACCGAGGTCCTGCGCTCCGCGATCGCCGAGGTCGAGCAGTATCCGCGGGTCAAGCTCGTGCCGCCGATCGAAGGCACCCTGCGCGGCCACGCCGTCGCCGATGTCATCCACCTGCTCGCCGAACTGGTCGAGAACGCCACGTTGTTCTCGTCCCCGCATACCCAAGTGCTGCTGCGCGCCCAGCAGGTGACGGCGGGGCTGGCGATCGAGGTGGAGGACCGGGGGCTCGGCCTGCACGTCACCGAGCAGCGGAAGATGAACGCGCTGCTCGCCGACCCCGACCAGGTCAATGTCGCGCACCTCCTCCAGGACGGGCGGATCGGCCTCTTCGTGGTCGCCGCACTGGCGCGCAGGCACGGGATCGCGGTCCGGCTCCAGACCAACATCTACGGCGGGATCCAGGCCGTACTGGTCCTGCCGCAGACGCTCCTCGGCGCCGACCCGGGCGAGGACCCGGACCACGCCGACCCGGCCCATGCCGAGCCCCCGGCCCATGCCGAGCCCCCGGCCCACGCCGGGCACCCCGCCCCCACGGAGCGGCCGGGCTCTCCCGTACCAGGGTCTCCCGCGCAGGAGAGCGGTCGGCTCCCCGTCGAGCGGCAGGCGTACGCGGCCGCGCCTGCGCCGCGCCAGGAGCCCGCGCCCGCCGCGCCGTCCCCGGCGCCCCCCGGCGGGCCCGCGCCCCTGCCCGTACGGAGCGCCCACACCGAGCGGCCCACCCCGGCCGACGCCCGCCCCGGAGCCCGCCACGCCGCGCGCCCCGAGCCGCCGCCCGCCCCCGTGATCCCGGTCAGGCCCCTGGCCGAGCCCACCGGTGACGGCATGATCCGCTCCACCGCGAGCCGGCCCCGGCTGCCCCGGCGCCGCGGGCAGGAGCACCTCGTACCGCAGCTACGGGACGCCCCCGCGCCGCCGCCCGCCGGTGAGCCCGCGCTCCACGACCCCGGTCTGATGGCCGCCTTCCGGCGGGGCATCGGCCTCGCCGAGTCCCAGCCCGCCGTGCGCCCGAGGGAAGCGGCACCCCCCGCTCCGGAACCGCCGGAATCACCGCGCCACGACACCACCCCCAAGGAGTAGACACACCATGGCGAGCGATGCGCCGACCGGCCATGTCACCGACCTGGACTGGCTGTTGAGCGGCCTGGTCCAGCGAGTCCCGTACACCCGCAGCGCGGTGCTGCTCTCCTCCGACGGTCTGGTCAGAGCCCGGCACGGACTGGACCCCGACAGCGCGGACCACATGGCGGCGCTCTCCTCCGGCCTCTACTCGCTGGGCCGCAGCGCCGGGATCCGCTTCGGCGACGGCGGTGAGGTCCGGCAGGTCGTGGTGGAGCTCGACTCCACCCTGCTCTTCGTCTCCACGGCGGGATCCGGTACCTGTCTCGCCGTGCTGGCCGGCCGCGAGGCCGACGCCGCGGTCCTCGGCTACGAGATGGCGATGATGGTCAAGAGCGTACGGCCGTATCTGGCGACGCCGCTGCGGCACGAGGCCGGTGTCTCACCGAGCGGCACGGGGCGCTGACCGTGCCGCTCTCCACGGACGGGCCGTGGCTCGACGACGCGGCGGGCCGGCTCATCCGCCCGTACACCGTGAGCGGTGGCCGGACCAGACCGACGGCCGCCCTGGACCTGCTGACACTGGTGATCTCCACCGGGACGGCGCCCCAGCCGCACCTCGGACCCGAGCACGCCCAGGCCGTCGTCCTGTGCGCGGGGCCGACCTCCGTCGCGGAGATCGCCGCGCAGCTCCGGCTCCCCGTGACAGTGACCAAGATCCTCCTCTCCGATCTGGTGGAGTGCGGGGCGATCACCGCACGGCCGCCGGACAGCTTCGACCACCCCACCGACCGTTTCCTGCTGGAGGCAGTGCTCGATGGTCTACGACGACAGCTCTGACCCCTGTTCCGCCGCCCAGCCCTTTCCCACCGCGCTGAAGGTCCTTGTCGCGGGCGGGTTCGGCGTCGGCAAGACAACCTTCGTGGGGGCGGTCAGCGAGATCGCGCCGCTCAGCACGGAGGAACTGCTGACCCAGGTCAGCGCCGCGACCGACGATCTGACAGGCGTCGAGACGAAGACGTCGACGACGGTCGCGATGGACTTCGGCCGGCTGACGCTCGACGAACGCCATGTGCTGTACCTCTTCGGCACGCCCGGACAGGAACGCTTCTGGTTCATGTGGGACGAACTGTCCCGGGGCGCGCTCGGCGCGATCGTCCTCGCCGACACCCGGCGGCTCGAATACTCCTTCTCCGCGGTGGACTTCTTCGAACAGCGGGGCATCGGATTCGTCGTCGCCGTCAACGAGTTCGACGGTTCCTACCGTTACGAACCGGAGGAGGTGCGGGCCGCGATAGACCTCAAGCCGGAGGTGCCGATCGTGCTCTGCGACGCGCGTATCGCCAGTTCCGGCATCCGCACGCTGGTCACCCTCGTCCAGCACCTGCTCACCTCGTACCCGGCGCCCGCCCCGGCACCGGCCCCGTTCGCGCTGCCGCCGCCGTCCCCGACGGTCTTCGCGCCCGCGCCCGCACCGGAGCTCGCCGAATGAGGCGGTCACCCGCGCGCACCCCGAGTGCCGGAGAACGCGGATGAGATACGACCCGATCGCCCGGCTGCTGCTCACCCCCGTGGACCAGGAGGCGTCCGAACGCGTGCTGCGGCTGCGCGGGCTCGGCCTCGGCGACCGCCCGGAACCGGCGCTCGACACCTTCGCCCAGCAGATGGCACAGCTGACGGGTGCCCCGTACGCGATGGTCAACTTCCTCGACGAGCAACGGCAGTTCTTCGCCGGGCTGCACACCCCGCCGGGCGGGACCGGGGAGCGGGTCAAGCCCCGTGACCACGGCTACTGCCCCTATGTCGTGGTACGGCGCAAGGCGCTGGTCCTGGAGGACGTCCGCGACTTCCCCCGGTTCGCCGGGAACGCGCTCGTGGACGAGACCGGCATCCGCTCCTACCTCGGGGCGCCCCTCATCGACCGTACGGGACTGGCGCTCGGCACCGTCTGCGTGGCCGACACCGAACCGCGGCGCTGGGGGCGGACCGGGCTCGACACCATCAAGTCCTGTGCGGCGCAACTGATGTCGCAGATTCACCGCCGGGAGGACGGCCTGGCCTGATCCACATGACAGACCCCAACCTCGGGACAGCCTCTTGACCACAGGGACGGGCAGTCACTAGCGTGACGGATCACCTGGCGGAAAGCGCTTTCCGGGTCTCGGTCCCAGACTCTGGGCCAAGTGTCGGCCGAAGCGCTTCGCGGCAGGTTCCCGAGTATCCCCAAGGCGCAGCGCACGTGACAACTACCCGGTTGCCCCGAGGAGTTCACAGTGAGCCAGAGCGTCCTGCCCGCCCCTCCCTCTCCCACTCCCTCGCCGCAGCGCGTCAGGCCGGGCGCCGGGGAGCGGATCGCCCGCGCCGTCGAGGCCGGTAAACGCCCCGTCGCGCTGCTGGTCGGCTGCGGTGTGCTGTGGTGGGCGATCGCCGCCGCCGAGCTGGTCGAGCCGTATCTCGTCCCCTCGCCGGGTGCCACCCTCGACGTACTGACGGGGAAGGCGGGGTACCTCTGGCACCACACCTGGGTGACCACGTACGAGACACTGCTCGGCTTTCTCATCGCCGCCGTGGTCGGTGTGTTCGCGGCGGTGGTGATGGTCCGCTCGTCGACCGTGGAGCGGACCCTCTACCCCCTGCTGCTCTTCGCCCAGGTGGTGCCGAAGATCGCCGTCGCACCGCTGTTCGTGGTCTGGCTCGGCTTCGGGATCACCCCGAAGATCCTGATCGCCGTCCTCATCGCCTTCTTCCCCGTGGTGATCTCGATGGTGACCGGACTCAAGGCGGTCGACCCGGAGATGCTCCAGCTCTCCGCGACGATGGGCGCGAAACCCTGGCAGACCTTTGTCAAGATCCGCTTCCCGGCCTCGCTGCCCCATCTCTTCTCCGGGCTCAAGGTCGCCGTGACCCTCGCGGTGACGGGCGCGGTCGTCGGCGAGTTCGTCGGCGCCAACGAGGGGCTGGGTTATGTGATCCTCCAGGCGAACGGCAATCTCGACACCCCGATGCTCTTCGCGGGGCTCCTCGTCATGTCGCTGATCGGTGTGGTCCTCTTCGCGCTGGTCGAGGCCGCCGAGAGGCTGCTGCTGCCCTGGCACGCGAGCCGCCGGGACACCGACGTCACCACCACCTACTGAGTCACGAGACACACCGCGCACGTCAGGCACGACGCACGACAGGCACGGCGCACGACACGTACTGAGCACGACACTGATGAGCACGACACGCACCGCGAGCCGCACGTACTGAGCACGACTCGACCCCGTTCCGGGAAGGGCCACGCCATGCACCCGCGCAGACTCCTGATCGGTTTCGTACCACTGCTCCTGATCGCCGCCACCGCCTGTGGCGAGGACGGCGCGGGGACCTCCACCAGCGACTCGGGCAAGAAGCTCGACGAGGTCACCCTGACGCTCAACTGGTATCCGTACGGCGAACACGCGCCGTTCTACTACGGCAAGCAGCGGAAGATCTTCGAGAAGCACGGCATCGACCTGACGATCAGGGCCGGCCAGGGTTCGCAGAAGACCGTGCAGGCGACCGCCGCCGGACAGACCGACTTCGGCTGGGCCGACACCCCCGCCGTGCTCAGCGGGGTGGACCAGGGCGTCCGGGTGAAGAGCCTCGGGGTCTTCCTCCAGACGACGCCGTCGTCCGTGCAGTTCTTCGAGAGCGAGAACGTCACCACCCCCGCCGACCTCAAGGGCAAGACCATCGCGGGCACGGCGGGCGACGCGCTCACCAAGACCTTCCCGATCTTCCTGGAGAAGAACGGGCTGAAGGAGTCGGACGTCACGATCCAGAACACCGACCCGGCGGGCAAGATCGCCGCGGTGATCTCGGGCAAGACGGACGCGCTGCTCGGTTACGCCAGCGACCAGGGCCCGACCATGAAGGACAAGGCCAAGAAGGAGGTCTCGTACCTCCGCTTCTCCGATCACGGCCTCAACTTCTACTCCAACGGGCTGATCGCCGGGCAGCGGATCCTCGCCGAGCGCGGCGACCTGGCCCGGCGCATGGTGCGGGCCGTCAGCGAGTCGTGGGCGGCGGCCGAGAAGGCACCGGATCCCGCCGTCGCCGCGATGGACGGCGCCTCGGAGCAACTGCCGCCCAAGAACGTCCTGTCGGAGCAGTTCGCCACGACGGTGACGCTGCTGCACACCGACGCCACGCGCGGCGCCGCCCCCGGCGTCAACACCGAGGGCGACTGGCGGCGGACCATCGACATCTTCGCGCAGGCCGGACTGGTGAAGAGCCCGAAGGCCGTACAGGAGTACTGGGACAGCGGCACGGCGCTGAAGGGATAGGGCGGAACACACCATGGCCAGGGACGCGAAGCTCCAGGATCCGGCGGCGCGGCAGGACGGCGCGCACCACACCACCTTGCCCCCGGGCGCGCCCGCGGTCCGCCTGGAGGAGGTGGCCGTCCGGTTCCGTACGAAGAAGCGCGAGGTCACCGCCTTGCACGAGGTCTCGCTCGATGTGGCGCCCGGCGAGTTCGTCGCCCTCGTCGGGCCCTCCGGCTGCGGCAAGTCCACACTGCTGAAACTGGTGGCGGGCCTGCTGACCGCGTCCGGGGGCGCCGTACAGCTGCACGGCCGGCCGGTCGAGGGGCCGCGGCACGACATCGGTTACGTGTTCCAGCGCGCCGCGCTGCTGGAGTGGCGCACCGCCCGCCGCAACATCCTGCTCCAGGCGGAGATCCGGCGGACGGACGCCGCCGCGGCCCGCGAGCGGGCGGACGAACTCATCGCGATGACCGGGCTCACCGGCTTCGAGGACGCGTATCCGCACGAACTCTCCGGCGGCATGCAGCAGCGCGTCGCGCTCTGCCGGGCGCTGCTCCACGCGCCGCCCGTGCTGCTGATGGACGAGCCGTTCGGGGCGCTCGACGCGCTGACGCGGGAGCAGCTCAACATGGAGCTGAACCGGATCTGGCGCGAGACCGGCACCACCGTGCTGCTCGTGACCCACTCCATCTCGGAAGCGGTCTATCTCGCCCAGCGGGTGGTGGTGATGAGCCCGCGCCCCGGCACCATCACGGAGATCATCGACGTGGGGCTGCCGGCGGAACGGGAGTACACGGAAACGCTGGGGCGCCCCGAGTTCCGCGCGGCGACGACCAGGATCCGGGGACTGCTGGGGGCGGCTTCCGCCCAGGAGTGACGCGGCTCGACGGCAGGAGCCGGGTCCGTGCCGAGGCACGGACC